>NZ_JBNPEN010000003.1:0-296801 GCF_050490295.1 Pseudarthrobacter sp. J1763
GGTTCGGCATGCTCCGGCGCCTCTGCCGGTTCGGCATGCTCCGGCGCCTCCGGTGCCTCTGCCGGTTCGGCAATCACTGGTACGTCCGGTGCGTGTGCCAACTCCGGTGCGGTTGAAGATGACGCCGGCGCCGGCGGGACCTCAGCCGAAGATACGGGCGCGCTGGACGGAGTGGGCGTCGATGCGGGAACAACCGACGATGTGGCCGTGGAGGAAGCCGACGGATCAGCGGCGGGGGCGGCCGGCGACACAGTGGACGTCGCATCGGTCGGCGCAACGGTGGCGGTGGCGGCCACTGCTGCACCGGTGCCACCAGCGGCAACGACGGATGCTACAACAACGGCTTTTCCTGTGGTGCCCAGCGCACCCAGCCAGGGGATGATTCCTGCCATGACAGGGGAGTCCTTTCAATACAGAACATGAGACCGGCTGACCTCATGGACAGCCGAGCGCAACGGTACTTGACAGATGGGGGATCCTGCTCGCCAGTTCCTGGAAACTACGTCAATCCTTGGCGTTTCCTGCGCCGTCCACGCGGAGACAAAAACTCGCTAAGGCATGCCGGCACAATGCCATTGGTGCCAGGCCTGGCTGTGCCGTGGCCGGCACTTGGTCAGTTTCCTTCGGGTGTGAAGAGTCTGCCGAGTTCTTCGTTGACTTTGACCGGGTCGAAGTGTGCGGGATCGAAAGTTTCCTCTCCGCCGGATCGTTGCGCGGTTCCTTGGGCCCATTCGTGCAGGCCCTGGAGGTGCTCGCGGTCTGATTCATCGACGGCATCAGGGTTGGCCAGAGTGGCGATGAGGTCTTCATAGCCGCCGATTCCACCGGAGTCCTCCAGGGGGCAGCGTCGTTTACCGCGGATCACCCGGGCATGGGCGTCGTCACCGGTTTTCCTGACGGTTTCGATCCAGTCGATGCGGTGGAGCCAGCTATCGCCGAAGTCGTATGCGTAGAACAGCGGGGTTGAGCCTTCGTTGAGGACTTTCCCGAGCTGGACGGTCTCTTCAGGCAGGTACCAGCCCTCCTCGTCTTCTGCCCTGACGTAGGCAGGCGCCCAAGACCTGGCCTGTGTCCGTCCGCGGCCCGGGGTGTTCGGGTTGCGGTCGGTAAAGGAATGCAGGTGGGAGTTTTCCCAGCCAATGATCACCTGCAGAACGTCGTGGAATTCGTCCAGGTAAAGGCTGGAATCGACTTCGAATAGCCGCCAGATCTTTGGTTTACTCCCGACGAGGTGGACTCTGGCGCGCAGAAGCTTGCCTTTGGTTCTTGGCGTGGATCTCTCATTCGTGGCCATAGGGGGTCCTTTCCATCACAGAGCAGCGGCCTGGGCCAAGCGGTTGTCACCGGGGGTACGGTGTTCGGGTTCGGCAGAGATCTGGCCCAGGTTCAGGTGGGTGTTCATGTCCAGGGTGAAGCGTCCGTAGGGGTTGATATGGGTCCAGAACAACGGTGTGAGGCCCCTGCGGTCTTCCGGTTCGAGCAGTCCGGTGAACTCCTTGACCTCGAGCACGGTTTGCAGCAGCAGGGTGTTGACCAGGACCAGGGAGGATTGGAGCAGGTGCAGGGCGAGCATGGACACTTCGGTCGTTTCACGGTCAGGGCCCGTGAGGTCACGGTTTTTACCGTAGAAGACGACGTCGTTTCCGCTGTTCCAGTTCTCCACTACCTGCAAACCGGAATTGATTTCGCGTCGCAGGTCTTCGCTGGCGAGGTAGTCGGCGGCGAAGATCGTCCGCACGGCCCGGCCCAGTTCCTCCAGGGCCTGGTACGTGGGGTGTTTGGGCCCGCCCCGGGTGAAACGGCGCAGGATCGTCTCCGACTCTGCCGTGCCGAGTTTGAGGGCCGTGGCGTATTTGACCATCTGATCGTATTGCTGGGCGATGATCTCCCAATTGATCGGCCTGGACAACACGTCATTGATCTCGGCGTAGGCTTCTTCATTGCTGGCCCGGTAGAGGCGGATCGAGCCGATGTTCTTCAACCTCGGCAACAGCTTGAACCCCAGGAGTTCGGTGAACGCGAACCCCACGATCGAGGCCCCGTGGGTATCGACGTAGTTTGCTTCGATCTCGGCGTCGGTGTCGTGGCGCAGAACGCCTTCGATCATCGCCGCGACCTCGGAGGAGGAACAGTTCTTCAGCTGGGAATAGATGCAGGTCGATTTCTTTTCCACGTGCCAGTAGATCATCACGCCGGGACCACCGTAGCGGTTGTGCCATTCGGTCATCAGGTTTGATTCCCAGGAGCCGAACTTTTTCGAATCCGACGCACAGGCGTTCCCTTCACCCCACCAGTGAGGGTTCCTGGCCTCGAACGTGGCGTTGACGACCTTCACGATCGCCTGGCGCAGATTGTCCTTCGTGATGAATGTCCGGCGTACGTGGCGTAGCTCCCGCTCGCTCTCTCCGTGACCGCCGGCATCAGTGACCGCTTTGATGCCCATGTTCGTCCCAAGCCCGAACAGGCACAACAGCAAACGCCTGCGCAGGGTCTCACGGTCAAGGACCTCACGGGAGGCCACGGAAACAAACTCCCCGGTAAACCCGGTCAGGAAGTCCGCTTCCTTGAGGACTTCTAGCAAGTCCAGGGTGCCCCACCGGGCCAGGACCTCGGCCTTGAGTTTGCCCAGATTCACCGGCTCGTCGAGTTTTTCCAGCTTGGGGACCTTTATCCACGGCGCCCCACGGCGTCTGGTGATCTTCACTCCACCGGTGGTATCGGCCGGCAGCCCCTTATCCAGGTGCTCCAGTGACCTCCTCATTCTGGACTGAAGATCAAGAATGAACCTGGCCGGGTCCAACGGTTTCTGCAGGGCCTCGTAGTGGAGCTCACGGGAAGCGTCGAAGTCCTGGGGAAGGTCCTCTTCCGGGTCCCGCCATTTCCCCGCCCCGTCAACGAAAACCTCGCGGCGGCGCAAAGCGTCCCGTAAGGACACGAGCAGGCACAGCTCGTACGGGATCCGCTCGATCCTGCCCTTCTCGTCCCGGACAGCGCCCTCCCAGGACCTGGGCACCACACCCGCAACCGGGACTACCTCTCCGGGCGCGAAGAACTGGCTCTTACTTCCAGCATCCGCGTACCGTTCCAGCAACGCGATGGCATCCATGATGGGCCGGAACGCCGTGTTATGGCACCGGAACCGCAGCACGGACAGCAGCGCCGGTAACATCCGCCGGTAATGATTCGAGTACGAACCCCGCAACACGGTCCTCACCTTGCCCTGGAACACGCTCTCGTTGGCTTTTGCCTCCTGGACCAGTTGCCGCAGGGTTTTCTCACTCACCACCGGGAACACGGCCTCCCGGACCGTCTCATCCGGGCAGGCGACTGCCCTCTCGGCCAGTTTGAACAGCAAAGCCGTCTTGCCGCGCACCCTTTGCAGATCCTCGGTCAGTTCCTTCTCGACCTTCCTCACCGCGCCGGTATTGATCTTCAACACCAGCACGAGCAGCAAATCGACCAGGCTGTCAGCTATCTCTGCCGTCCGTTGATGACACAACGCCGCCAACAGCGTCAACCGCACCGGCGCCGGCGCGTCCTGGAAATCCGATGGATACATCCGTGCCGCCCGCGCCCGCCAGGCACTCACGACCTTCTCCGACACCCCGGCAAACAAGCCAGCCGGTAAATCAAGAGCCTGGGCTGCTGAAAGCTTCTCCACCTCCGCCAGCAACGACTCCAAACCAGCCGGGCCCGGATCAGCCTTCAACACCGACAACAGGGAACCGGCTGCACCATCAGCGACCAAGGCCTTCAGCCCAGCCGCACCGTCCGGGCCTAGAACCTTGCCCACATGAGCACACAGGCGCTGCTCAAACAACGCCCGGCCAGCACCAACAATCCTGCCCGCACGTCCCGGCGGCTCAATCCGCTCCTGACGACACCGGGACAGCGAAGCCTCCACAAGCGCAGACTCTCGAACCTCAGACGGGCACACCCTCTCCGCCAACCACCCAGCCAGCCGGGCCTCATCAGCGGTCGTGAACTCACGGAAACCAAAATGGGACCGGATCTCGGCCCGGTGGTACTTGATTGAGCGCCCGCCCCAGTAGGGAGCCAGCGCATCGGGAGGAACAGAAATCTGCGCCGCAATATAGTCCACCGCTCCCAGTGGAAGGTCAGAAGGCCCACCCGGGAACCTGGCATGTT
The DNA here is from genome assembly GCF_050490295.1 of Pseudarthrobacter sp. J1763. NCBI lineage: Bacteria > Bacillati > Actinomycetota > Actinomycetes > Micrococcales > Micrococcaceae > Pseudarthrobacter > Pseudarthrobacter sp. J1763. Next base: position 4,150 of record NZ_JBNPEN010000003.1, read on the forward strand.
GCTGAAAAAACTTCAGCAACACAGCAAACCCTGCCCGAGTCGCTCCTGACTTCCGCGCCATCAACGCCACATCTTCATCAACCAGCGTCCACGAATCAAGAAGCTCGCTCGTCAGCTCAAGGCCCATACCAGAACTCAACCCATCAACGCCACATCTTCATCAACCAGCGTCCACGAATCAAGAAGCTCGCTCGTCAGCTCAAGGCCCATACCAGAACTCAACCACACCTAGATTGCCCCTGAAGACACCTTCAGGACTACCGGGCCTGCGTGGCACGTGAGCGGCCCAAAGCCCAATACGCGCCTTCACTCAGCCACTGGTGCACCAAAGCCCGGTTAATCCGGGCAGGATCAGCCGAGAATTCAAAGCTCAAAGTCATGCACCCAATCCAATCACAGCGCCGGTGACCATCAACGAAGCGGGTGGCGGCTCAGAAGACCCGGCCACCCGCCGTCGTACTCCAATTTCTACTTCCGCTTCCGGAAATGCCCCTCGATACGCTGACCGTCGCGCAGGTGCGGACGAACCCAGGTCTGCCCCGGCTGGCTGTCCGGCGTTGTAGAGGCTCGATCAGGCCGATTCTTGTTCGTCGCGCGAAGTCCATCCATCTTTTGACGGGCAGGTCCTTCAAAAGCGTTCGCCATAAAGTCCAGCGCGTCCGCTTCCACGCCAGCTTTGAGTCCTGCATCACGCCAACCATCCAGAGCCTTGTCGATGCGTCGAAGGCGCGCTACCGCTGCATCCTGAGTAAGTCTGAATTGGGAAGCAGCGTCTAGAAGATTGCGGACGTCTCTATCGTCTGCGAAGTCTTCCTGCGTTAGGGGCGTATCTGATCGCCCCCGTGGCTCCGGGTTCACGTCGAACGATGGCGATAGCCGCCAACCGTTGCCTGTGTGCAAAAGCCCAAAGTTGCGCATGTGGTCATCAATATTGTTTGCCATGGCATTGAACGCCGCTCGCGAAAAAAGTTCGGGCAGGTCCTCCGACGGACTGCTGGATATCTTGCCCAGGCGCCGAGCCAGCGAAGCGTAATCTGGATGCTCCAACTCGGCGAGCCTGAATGCAGTCCGGAAGCTCATGTATGGAATGCGGGTCTGATCAAGACGGCGGTCAAAGCGTTCAGTAATAAACACAGAGCGGCCAGGGCCGAGCCCGATTCTTTGCGACGGGGCCACGTCAATTCCGGCAGCTTTCTGAAGCTCAATAGCGGCGAGCTCCCACGCGGAGGCATCTGTCACGTCCGCCACCCTCGGAAATTTGGCCAACAGTAAATGGCCATCCTCGGCCCGAACCCAGGCTTTAGGATGGGCGCCACCGGGGGAGGAGCCAACACCGATTAGTTCAGAAACTCCCGCGTCGATGACCCCGGTTTCCTCAAACCGTTGCGCGGCAGCAACAAGGTCCGGAAGGTCCTGAATGCCGGCATTCTTCTCAGACGCTGCTACGAATTCGCCGTCGAGCTGGAAACGAATGGCGCCTTGGCGCGTGTCATCGCTAACAGCCAAAACAAGGTCTGCTTCGCTCAGAGGAGCGGGCCGGCGCTTTTCTTGTATGGCGTCGCGGCGGAACTTTGCCTCGATCAGTTTTCGGCCCCAGCGATCAGGCGCGGCATCGTCAAAAGCCAGGAATGTGGACCGATGCGGTGCTGGGGTTTGTGGGCCACGGACAAGCGGCAAGTCAGGGGAGATGGCAAAGCTCTTTGTATCTGCTAGCCAAGCGTCGCTGTACGTGAAGGTCATGGAAGGCTGCTGAAAGCCCGGCCGTTTCTCCATAACAATTAATCCCACGGGGCTTTGGTCAATCCATACAAGCAGGCTCACTGAGTCACCTTCTTCACGCGCTGACGGGTGGTATTCGCCGCTCGCATCCGGCCCAGATCTGTTTCCAGGGGGTCAAACATTCGCGTCAACTTCTCATCGAGGCCCAGAACATTCACGATCGATAGGAAGCTACCGAACCGAACGCCTAACTCACCGTGTTCGATGCGAACCAAGACTTGAACGGAGACGTCTGCGCGCTCGGCAACTAGTTCCTGACTGAGGCCAAGAACCATACGCCACTGCCGAATCCGTTCGCCGATCAAGGCTGCGGAATCTTCAACTTCTGGGTCACGTGCCATGGGTATAACTTTACTCTTACAACGGATTACGGGCAATAACCAGTTATATGAGTGAAGTTATGAATCTTGCAGGTCTCAGAAACGGGTGACCGGATCACCAGACCCGGCCACCCGCCATCGCGCTCTAGCCCCACCCAACTGCCAGTCAGATTGCCTTACCGGGGTTCAGCGTGAGGCGCGGATCGATGGCTCGCTTAATCGCGTGCTGCAGCTCGTGGCTACGGGCGGAAAGTTCCAAAGCCGCCCAGTCGCGCTTAATGGTTCCCACGCCACGCTCACCGCTGACCGTCCCGCCCAAGGACAGTGCCACCTTCACCAGTTCAGTGGCAACTTCCACGAGTTCCGGCGGCGGGTGAGTGTCGTCGTCGTTCACTACATCCGCGGTAATCAACGGGTGCAGCGTGCCATCACCGGCGTGCGCAATGGCGCAAATGTTCACCCCAAACCGGGCCTCTAACGCCGGAAACGCCGCATAGATCTGCGGGATTGCGGACTTGGGAACCGCAATATCCTCGTCGATATACCACTTGCCCTCAGGCAGTCCGCGGCCGGATCGGTGCAGCTGCCAAAAGAACGCGTCATCGGCTTCCGACTCCGCAGTGACCCGCCCACCAACCTCTGTCAACGCCTGTGTGAGGTCCTCGGTTTGCTCGCTAATCCCGTACCCGTCAAGCTCAATCAGAATCAGCGAAGCACCACGGTCGCGGAGATTCGAACCCGAGAACGCATCGATATTCTCGAGGCTCGGAGTGTCAAAAAACTCAATAGCCGCGGGCCGAACGGGGGAGAGCGTAATCGCTGCGAGCCCCTGCGCGCCGGCCGCCGTGCTATCAAAAAAGGCTGTCACAGTCGTCCGCGCCACCGGGATGGGATGGACCCGCACCGTCGCGGCGACCACAATCCCCAAAATCCCCTCCGAACCCACAAACAAACTCGTCAGATCCAGGCCGGTCACCCCTTTAATGGAGCGGTGCCCCACGCTGATGAGACTGCCGTCCGGAAGTACGACGTCGAGCGCCAAGACAGATTGCCGGGTCACCCCATACTTTGCGCACCTCACTCCGCTCGCGTTAGTGGCGATGTTCCCGCCGATTGCGGAGATCCGCGAACTTGCCGGGTCCGGTGCGTAAAACAGGCCGTACGGTTCCAGATGCTCGTTGAGCTCAGTGTTGATCACGCCGGGTTCAACCACCGCAATCTCATCCAGCTCAGAGACCTCGATGATCCGGTTCAACTTTTCAGTGGAGATCACCACTTGTGTTGCTTCGGCGTTGGCTCCACCGGACAGCCCGCTTCCGGCGCCGCGCGGCACCACCGTCAGGCCAAGCTCGGCCGCGAGCCCCACGGAAAGCTGCACCTGCGCAGCAGTGGCGGGGAAAACTACGGTGGGTCCAGCGGCACCCTCGCCCGCGGCAATATGGGGAGTGCCGGCGTCGTACCCGTAGTGAACCGTGGCCGCGCCAGACTCAAGGATTTCCAGCTCCGGCTCAGCCCGGCGCAATTGCTGGGCGAACTGGGCGGCTAGAGTGGCGGCTTCGCTGGTTTTTTGTGGTGGCAAACTGATCTCTCCCGGCCTGGACATAGTCTTCAAAAACTAGCCGGGTTACGTCTCCACCCGCCATCAAAAAGACGCATGAATCAACATAGCGACGCCTGCGTTCACAATCCGACACGCGGCTTCACTTTCACCCCGCTGCTGCCGGCCCTCCTGCTGCTTCCCCCACCCAACTGACTGGCAGTTGTGGTTGTTAGACGCGCCCGAAAACAACCACAAATGACAGTCAGTTGGGTAAGTTTGGGGGAGGAAACTTAGAAGGAGATCCCATGGCGCACGTCATCGATTTTGTGAATGTATCCACCGCAGGCCTCGAGTCCTCCCCGGTGGTTGACGCCCTCGCAGGGCTGCGCGCCAACGAGGCCCGCTACTACTCCAACAAGTACAAACACGTCTTCACCACCAGCACGGCAGAGGAACTCCCCGAAGTTGCCGAGCGGGTAGCCCACATTTTGAAGGCCGAGCGGGACCTGGTTATCGGCTCGAAGCCGCTTGAAGTGAGCGAATTCGAGGTAGACGGGCTGCGGATGTCTTACGTTTTCTACGAATCCGGCCTGTCCATCAACGTCATGTACAGCGTTGATCCGGCCGGCAAACGCGCCGTCGGCTTCAAGCTCTCTGACGGCATGGAGATTCCTGAGGAACTCGAGCCCAAGTTCAAGTTCGCTCGCCAGAAGTCCAAGCTGGCCGGGACTATTCGCGGTTCCTACTTTGTGATCAAGGGCGAGTACTAGGCGTCGTGTTGCCGGGAGAGCCGCGGGGATTCGCCGGAGTTTCGTCAGGGTCGGCCGTGAGAGGGCCTGCAAAGTAATATTTCGTCACTTTAAGGCGTAACTTTGGCAGAAAGGTTCGTAACATAAGAGCAAGCAAGGGTTATACCTTGACATTTGCTCGCAAAGGACTTTCTGTGCAACTGCAGTCACTTCCAGTTTTGGACTTCTCCCGGCTCAACGCCGGCGAACAAGAAGCAGCAGCGTTCCGCGAAGAACTCCGTGAAGTTCTCCACGAAGTCGGCTTCCTCTACCTCACCGGCCACGGTATCGAGCAAGAACTCACAGAGTCCATTTTGGATCTGTCTCGCCGATTCTTTGAGCTCAGCGAGGACCAGAAGCTTGCCATCGAGAACGTCAACAGTCCGCAATTCCGTGGTTACACACGGATGGGCGGGGAACTAACCGACGGCAAAACTGACTTCCGCGAACAAATCGACATCGGTGTTGAGCGTTCCGCAGTCCCGGCCGACCCGGACACCGCTAACTATTGGCGGCTCGAAGGTCCCAACCTGTGGGTCCAGGAACTTCCCGAGATGCAAGCAGTGGTGGGCGAGTGGACGCAGCGTCTGAGCGAGATTTCCATGACGCTTTTGCGGGCCATCGCCGAATCACTCGGCGCCGAGCCTGACGCCTTTGACGCAGCCTTCGGCGAGAAAGCTTTCCCGTTGCTGAAGATCGTCCGCTACCCGGGCGAATCAAATCCGGAACCGAAGCAGGGTGTAGGCCAGCACCGCGACGGCGGAGTCATCACGCTGCTGTTGGTGGAACCTGAAAAGGGCGGCCTGCAAGTTGAATACAAAGGCCAGTGGATTGACGCCCCGCAAGTACCTGGCGCATTTGTAGTCAACATTGGCGAGATGCTTGAGCTCGCCACCAACGGCTACCTCAAGGCAACGCTGCACCGGGTTATTTCACCGCTCAAGGGCACTGACCGGATCTCGCTGCCGTTCTTCTACAACCCCGCGCTGGATTCAACGATGCCGCAATTAGCCGTGGCACCAGAGTTTCAGGAGAAGGCCCGCGGACTCAGCGTTGACCCGCTCAACAATCCCATTTTGGAAACCTACGGGGACAACGCCCTGCGCTACCGGCTGCGGGCACACCCCAACGTAGTTGAGGCCCAGCATCCGGACTTGCTGGCTGGCTAGCTTTATTCGAAGTGTTCTATTCAAACGGTGAGGGGTCACCCATACCGCGGCGAACCACCTCGGGGGAGCCGGAAGAGAAATCGATGACAGTGGTGGGCTCGGCGCCACAATCGCCGGCGTCCACCACGCCGTCGAGCACGTGATCCAAAACTTCCTTGATTTCCCAGCCCTGAATCATCGGCTCTGGCTCGTCCGGCAACAGCAAGGTGCTGGACAGCAGCGGTTCGCCGAGCTCGGCCAATAAGGCCTGCACCACGGCGTTGTCTGGGATGCGCACACCAACGGTTTTCTTTTTGGCATGCATCATCCGGCGCGGCACCTCTTTGGTGGCCGGCAGAATAAAGGTGTAACCGCCGGGCGTGACTGCTTTGATGGCGCGGAAAACGTCATTGCCCATCATCACAAACTGACCCAACTGGGCGAAGTCTTTACACACCAGTGTGAAGTGGTGCTTGTCGTCCAGTTGGCGGATGGTTTTGATCCGGTCCAAGGCGTCCTTGTTCCCCAACTGGGCACCGAGCGCGTAGCAAGAGTCCGTGGGGTACGCCACCAGCCCGCCGTCGCGCAGAATATCTCCGACTTGCGAGATCAATCGCGGCTGCGGGTCATCGGGGTGAACATCGAAGTATCTGGCCATAAATAGAGCCTACGCCCGCAAAAGCGCATTGTGTCGCTGAACTGGGCCAATGCCTGCCTGCACCACAACAGCGCCGTGCGGAACGCGACAATCGGTTGAGTGCAGCTCCACAGCCTTGTACCCTTATTGAGGCTCCGGGACGGCGCCGTTGCCTAGCACCAGAGTTAACAGTGCAAGGCGATGATGGAAAACACTTGGTGAACTATGATTTGCTGGGGCGTCTCGAGTTTGGGGACGGCATTACCAAACACTTTTCCTGCAGATTGGGCACCGGGTGGACATCACCGTCATGGTCGGAATGGTCATTATTTTGGCCCTCTTTTTCGACTTCACCAACGGCTTTCATGACACGGCCAACGCCATGGCCACACCCATCGCCACAGGCGCGATCAAGCCGAAACCGCCGTCGCACTGGCCGCAAGCCTGAACCTGGTTGGCGCGTTCCTCTCCACGGAAGTTGCCAAAACCATTTCCGGCGGACTGATCCGCGAAGGCTCCGAAGGCATTCACATCACCCCGGAGATCATTTTTGCGGGTCTTTTGGGCGCAATCTTGTGGAACATGTTTACTTGGCTCAAGGGACTGCCCTCCAGCTCTTCGCATGCCTTGTTCGGTGGTTTGATCGGTGCCGCCCTTGCCGGTATTGGCTTGCACTCCGTCAACTTTGACACCGTAATGCTGAAGGTCATTCTCCCAGCAGTATTCGCTCCGATCGTGGCCGGTAGTGTTGCCTATCTTTGCACCCGCGTAGCCTACGCAATCACGTCCCGTCACGATCCCGAAACAGGGGACAAGCTGACCCAAAAGCGCGGCGGATTCCGCACCGGTCAGATCTTTACCTCGAGCCTTGTGGCCTTGGCGCACGGTACTAACGATGCACAAAAAACCATGGGTATCATCACCCTGGTTCTGATCGCAGCTGGCACACAATCCGCAGGCTCCGGTCCGCAGTTCTGGGTTATTTGTGCTTGTGCCTTGGCTATTGCCATTGGCACCTATTCCGGTGGATGGCGGATCATTCGCACCATGGGAACGGGTCTCACAGAAGTTAAGCCTGCTCAGGGCTTCGCCGCTGAAGCCAGCACCGCCTCTGCCATCTTGGCGTCTTCGCACTTGGGTTTTGCCCTCTCAACGACTCAGGTGGCCTCAGGCTCTGTGATCGGTTCAGGACTGGGCCGCAAAGGCACTTCGGTGCGGTGGGGCACTGCAGGACGGATCGCCGTCGGCTGGTTGTTTACGCTCCCGGCAGCCGGCATTGTTGGCGCCCTCGCTGCCTACCTTGTTGCGATTGGCCCGGTTGGTGTGTTGATCGCCGCTGTTGCCGGCGTTGGAGCAATTGCCTACATGTTCTGGTACTCACGCAAAGACCACGTCAACCACCAAAACACTGTAGAGGTGGAAGAAGCTGGCGAGGTAGTGCGATTCCGGAAAAAGCGCAGAAGCAAGCCCAGCTCGGCTATCACCTCAGCAAAGAAGCCAGCGGGTCCGCCCCAGACGCGAGGGACGTCCAACACTGACGCAACGTCCAACACTGACGCAACGTCCAAGGAGACCGGCAAATGAAGTGGCTAGAACTCGTTATGGTGGCCGGTGCCACGCTGGTTTCGGCGATGACTGTTGTTGTCCTCTACTCACTGGGGGTGCGCCTCACCGCGATCTCAACCGGCAGTGGGACCGTGCCCGCAGGCCGTCAGCGCCTCGCCAAATTCTTCTCGATCGTTTGCTTCGCGGTATGCGGTTTGGCAGTTCTTTTTGGCATTTACCTGATAGTTCCGTACTTCTCTAAGTAGAGTCAGCTCTATGGCTGACTTTGTGTACTACTTAGCGACGTCCCTCGACGGATTTATTGCCACCGACGATGACTCCCTGGACTGGTTGATGCAGTTCGATTCACCCGAACTGAACCAAAGCATTTCCACCTTTATGGCATCAGTGGGGTCCATCGTTATGGGCGCCAGCACCTTCCAGTGGCTTCGCGAGCACGACGACGGCACGTGGCCGTACGCTGGCACGCCCTGTTGGGTTTTCACACACCATGAGTTCTCCGCACCGCCCGGAGCGGACGTCACTTTTGTGCGGGGCCCGGTGGCCGAATTTGTTCCGGACCTCGCTGCCGAGGCCGGGGACAAAAACGTTTGGCTTATGGGCGGTGGGGACATCGTGGCCCAATTCGCCCAAGCAGGCGCCCTGAATAAAATCATCCAGACAGTAGTGCCCGTAGCCCTAGGTTCCGGACGTCGTATGCTTCCCTTGGTCACTCCGACGCCGGTCTTGGCGCTGGATTCGAGCCGCACAGTGGGCGGGGGAGCCGTAGAGATGTGCTTCAGCTTTCCGGACACCCCCGCAGAGTCTTAGCTGGTTTTTGGGTTAGGCCTTACCAAGTTGGTGATTCGGCACGTCGAGAGGCGGCGTCCCTGCTCGTCCGTCATCACAATTTCATGGGTGGTCAAAGTCCGGCCCAAGTGAACGGCCGTGCATGTGCCCGTGACAGTTCCGGCAGCAATGGAGCGGTGGTGGGTACCGTTGATTTCGATTCCTACTGCGTGGGCGTTAGGTCCAGCGTGAATGCCGGCAGCGAAGGAGCCCAGGGTTTCGGCCAGCACCATGTGGGCGCCACCATGTAGGATCCCCACAACCTGGGTGTTCCCTTCAACCGGCATGGTTGCCACCGCTCGCTCAGCCGAGAGCTCGCTAAAAACTATTCCCATCTTCGCCACCAGCGCGCCAACGCCGTGTCCGCTCAGCCAATCATGCATATGCGCCGGCACTCCGGCGGCTTCAAGCTGGTCTGAGAACTTATTGCGCGTGAAATTGTCCGTCATGGGAACTAGGCTGGCACTTGTGAGTGAAACAACCAAAACGGTCCCGTCCCCGTCCGCCCCTGAAGCCTCAGCAACCCAGGCACCAGTAGTCCCCACCGACGAGGGGCGTAAGCGGTTACTTGTGTTGGATGGACACTCCATGGCCTTCCGGGCGTTCTATGCGCTCCCGGCTGAAAACTTTGCAACCTCCACGGGGCAGCACACCAACGCCGTGCATGGATTCACCTCCATGCTCATCAACCTCATCAAAGAACAGAAACCCACACACGTAGCCGTGGCCTTTGACGTTTCTGACGACACCACGTTCCGCAAAGCCGAGTATGACGGCTACAAGGGTGGACGCAACGCTACCCCTCCCGAGTTCTACGGGCAGATCGATCTGATCGACAAAGTGATGGGTGCGTGGGGCGTAAAAACCATCAAAATGCCCGGTTATGAAGCTGACGACATTCTGGCCACCCTCGCTGCTGAAGCCGGCAACGAAGGCTGGGAAGTTCTTCTAGTCTCAGGTGACCGGGACTCCTTCCAGCTGATTACCGACAACGTTTTTGTGCTTTACCCCAAACAGGGTGTGTCCAACATTCCTCGGATGGACGCTGCAGCTATTCAGGAAAAGTACTTTGTTTCACCGCAGCAGTACTCTGACCTCGCAGCGCTGGTGGGTGAGACGGCGGACAACCTGCCTGGTGTCCCAGGCGTTGGTCCCAAAACAGCAGCTAAATGGATCAACCTTTATGGTGGGCTAGAAGGCATCCTCGAAAACATCGACAAGATCGGTGGAAAAGTCGGGGATTCCCTGCGGGCCCATGTTGACGATGTCAAGCGCAACCGGCGGCTCAACCGTTTGCTCACGGACCTTAAGCTGCCCGTAAGCCTCGATGAGCTTGAAGAGCCGCGGCCAGACCAAGACGCCGTTGAAGAACTCTTCGACACCCTCGAATTCAAAACGCTGCGCACACGCCTCTTCGCCCTGTATGGTGAGGACGCAAAAACCACGTCCGTGCCGGATTTCGAAACCCCCGAATATGTCACTCTGGACACCGCTGATGGCCTTTCCCAGTTCATCGCTGATGGTGGCTCCGAGCGTATTGCCCTTGCCGTAGCTATGGTGCCGCTGAACCTTGGGCTCGACGCTGAAGCCGTGGCTTTGCTGCACTCTCAGGGTGCAGCGTTCCTAAACCTCAGTGATTTGGATGCTTCCACTGAGTCCGTTCTTGCGGCATGGTTGGGCGACACTCAGGCGCCAAAGATTGTGCATGAATTCAAAGAGTCCCTCAAAGCTCTCCATGAGCGCGGGTTGCCGCTGGCCGGGGTAGTTGATGACACCTCAATTTCTGGCTACCTCATCCAACCCGACCGGCGTAATTATGATCTCGCCGAGCTCGCTACACACCACTTGAAGATCCAGCTCGCAACCGCGGCAGCTCCTAGCGGCCAACTTGAGCTCAACCTGGGTGAGGACCGCGGAGCTGCAGCCGCCGCGCTTGTCCAGCGTGCCGCCGTCGTACAGAAACTCAGCGCCTTTTTTGAAGGCGAACTCCGCGACCGGAAGGCGCAGGAGCTCCTCACTACGCTTGAATTGCCCGTGGCGCAGGTGCTGGCGGAGATGGAGATCGCCGGCATTGCTGTCTCGCAGGAGCGGATGAATGACCAGCTAGCTGATCTGGCTAAAGTCGTTGAGCACGCTCAGGAGCAAGCGTTTGCGGCCATTGGGCACGAGGTGAACCTGGGCTCGCCCAAGCAACTGCAAACCGTGCTCTTTGAAGAGCTCGAGTTGCCCAAAACCAAAAAGATTAAATCCGGTTACACCACCGATGCTGCTTCTTTGAAGAATCTTCTGGAAAAGACCGGGCACGAATTTTTGGTCCAATTGATGGCACACCGTGAGTCCTCCAAGCTGCGGCAAATGGTGGAGACGCTCAAGAAGTCTGTTGCTGCTGACGGAAGAATTCACACCACCTACGCGCAGAACGTTGCAGCGACGGGCCGTATCTCGTCCAACAATCCCAACCTTCAAAACATCCCGGTTCGCAGTGAAGAAGGCCGGCGTGTGCGGGGCATTTTTGTGGTCAGCGACGGCTACGAATGCTTGCTCTCCGCGGACTACTCACAAATCGAGATGCGGATTATGGCGCACCTGTCCGGGGACGCGGGACTGATTCAGGCGTACAAAGAAGGTGAAGATCTTCACCGCTACGTTGGTTCCCACATCTTCAAGGTAGAACCGGCTGAGGTCACTAGCGCTATGCGTTCAAAGGTCAAGGCGATGTCCTACGGCCTGGCATACGGGCTTACGTCCTTTGGCTTATCCAAACAACTGGAAATCTCAGTTGATGAAGCCCGGACGCTGATGAAGGAGTACTTCGACCGCTTTGGGGCGGTGCGCGATTACCTGCGTACCGTGGTGGAACAGGCTCGTATTGATGGGTACACCTCAACGATTGAGGGCCGCCGCCGCTACCTACCGGATCTGACCAGCACTGACCGTCAGTTGCGTGAAATTGCCGAACGCGTGGCTCTCAACTCGCCCATCCAAGGCTCGGCCGCGGACATCATCAAGCGCGCCATGCTCGGTGTGGCAGGGGAGCTACAGTCGCAAGGCCTCAAGTCCCGAATGTTGTTGCAGGTCCATGACGAACTTGTGCTTGAAGTGGCGCCGGGGGAGTTGGCCGCAGTGGAGAAGCTCGTGACTGAGCAGATGGGTGCCGCCGCGGATCTATCTGTGCCTCTTGAAGTGCAGATCGGGATTGGTTCAAGCTGGCACGACGCCGGACACTAACCCCTTCACCACCAACACCCGGGCACCAAAAGTTGAATCGGAGCGGCGCGTGAGCGAGCCTAAGTACGATCTCAAGAAAGCCTACCGGGAGCTGTACGCCCCCAAACCGGACAGCTTTAGTGTGGTCACCGTTCCGGAGTTCAGCTATTTGGCGGTGGAAGGGGTGGGGGACCCCAACACCTCAGCCGAGTATGCCGCTGCTGTGACGGCTCTATTTTCGGTTGCCTACATGGTGAAGTTTGCTAGCAAAGCGGCCGGACAGAATTACGTGGTGGGTCCGCTTGAGGGATTGTGGAGCGCCGAGGATCCGGGTGCCTTTGCGCGTCGAGAAAAGGACGCCTGGGTGTGGACCATGATGATCGCGCTGCCGGAGTGGATTACGCAGAGCGACGTCGAAGCCGGGGTGGAAAAGGCTGCCGCGAAGTTCGATTCTGGGACGGGGAAAGCTGAAGCGGACGTTCAAGTGGTTAGCCCGTCATTTGACGGCGTGCGCATGGTGAAGTTCGAAGAGGGCCTCGCCGTGCAGGTCCTCCATGTCGGCAGCTACGACGACGAAGGTCCCATCCTCGAGCGCCTGCATCAGGAGTACATGCCCGCGCATGGCTTCGAGTTTGCCGGCCCGCATCATGAGATCTATTTGAGCGATCCGCGCAGGGTCGCCCCGGAGAAGCTACGGACGGTTCTCCGTCAGCCGGTCCGGCGGAGCTAGACATTTGGTACCACCTGGTGTGCGAGTAGCTAGGCACTGAGACTATCTAGCCTCTCGGTCCTAGGTTTTCTCGGTCTTAGGTTCTCGCGACTTGCTGGGTGTCGCCACATGCTGGGTGTCGCCACAGCGAGACGCTGCTGGCTTCGGTACGCGAACTGGGATGTTCTGGACCCGTTACTAGTACCTCCGTGATGACTCCTTCCCATAGCGCCGACCCGGTGGTCGGAACAGGTCCGGTTGCTCGATGATCTTTCGCGCGGAACCGCCGCAACTCTTTCACCCACTGTCCAGCCGCATGAGGTGGCCATTGTGCAAATGAGTTTGGTGGCCGAGGTGGCATGCGCGCTGACGGTCAGTGAGGCTTCAGCCGGCGGGTTGCTTGAAGAAGCGCGACGCCTAACCAGTATGTTGCCGTTGACGCTGAAATCTCTTGCAACGGGGAAGATTTCGTACCAACATGCTCGAGTGGTGTGCTCAGAGGTCGAGGGGCTCGAACCGGGGGTTGCGTCCGATGTTGAGCGGCACTTTTTCGATCCCGACGCTAAGAACCCCGCCCGCGGGTGTCCCGCAGGGGAACTCGTGCCGGTCCGCTTTCGGGCCAAGGTGAGAAACTGGCGTGAACGCCACCATCCGGACAGCATCACCGCCCGGCATGCGAAGGGCGAAGCTGACCGGCACTTAGAATTCACCCCGGACCGCGACGGAATGGCCTGGCTGTCGGCGTACCTGCCCGCGGATAAGGCGTTGGCGATTTGGAACCGAGCCACCGCGGCCGCCCGAGAGTTGCAGGGGAGTACTCCTGAAAACACGAGGGAGCAAAGAACTCTTTCCCAGTTACGTGTGGATGTTGCCGCGGCCTGGTTGCTCGGAGGTGCCAGCGTCGAGGTTCCTACACCTCAAGCGCAGGTACTGGTCACCGTCCCCGTAATGGCGCTCATGGGTGTCACCGAGGAACCAGCCATCCTCGACGGTTACGGTCCGATTTCACCTGCCATGGCACGGGAACTGGTGGCCGAGGGGTGCGATTCGTTTATGCGAGTGCTTGTTGATCCACGAGACGGCGCACCGTTGGAAATCGGACGGAACAGTTACCGGGTGCCTAAAGCTATGCGGCAATGGCTTCGAATGAGAGACGGGAAATGCCCCTTCCCTGGCTGCCGAAACAATTCTTTGGATAACGAAGCCGACCACATCCATTCATGGGCCAGCGGTGGAACCACCGGCATCAGCAACCTTGGCCAGCCGTGCAAAAAGCATCACCGGCTCAAACACGGAACCACGTGGCGGCCGACGCTGGCCGGCAAGCATGAACCACCCGGCTGGATCTCACCGCACGGTAAGAAATACGAAAGTGAAACCCAAGACTGGGAACCGTCGTGGTTACCTCCATTGGCCACACTCTGAGTTCACCTTGGGTAAAACCGTAGCGGGTGCCTTGGCCCGGTCTGACTTGGCCCGGCTGTCGACAATCCTCATTCGTCAGAGTCACCACCGCTCCCGGCATCCTGCGTTGTCCGCTGCCGTCTTGTTCGCTAGGGTCTAGGAGTGGCCACTGAACAGCAGAAATACACCATCCACCGCCTGCCCACTCCAGCCAAGGACTCGCCCAAATATGGCCGTGCCAAAAACTGGTATCAAGCTGTTTCTTTCGGTTTTCACGAGTCCCGTGTCACTGAGGAGCTCGTTGATGCTTCACTAGCCACTCTTCTGGTAGACCAGATGGTGCTGACGGGTGTCTACCAGAACGGAGAACCCGCAGCTCATTCCCTGCCAGCTGACGTTCCCGTTGCCACATTCGCCACCTTCCGTAAGAGCATCAACGTTGGCTTCGGCCAACTCCAAGACGCGCTGCTCATCACTGATGTCACGGTGCGGCCAACCCACCGCCGGCGTGGATTGCTGCGCGGAATGATGCTGGCCGAGCTTGAGCGAGCCAAAGATGATGGGCTGGCAGTAGCCGCTCTGACCGCTTCAGAAGGCAGCATCTACGGTCGCTTCGGATTTGGTGTGACCAGCTATGAACGCCGCCTGAAAATTGACACTTCTGCTCGCTTTAAACTGCGTCACGAAGCCACCGGCAGCGTAGAAATTGTGGAGCCCAAGGTCCTGCTGGAACTTGCCCCCAGCATTTTTGCCCGAGTTCACCGCGCCACTCCAGGCTCAGTGGACCGTCAAGAGATCTACCGGCTTCGCATCGCCGGTGAACACGGCAGCGACGGCAAGGTTGATCACTCCATTCGAGCAGCCGTTCACTACGGCGCAGATGGTTCACCCGACGGCTACGTGTCCTACAAGTTCATGGGGTGGGAAACCGAACCCGCCACCATGGAAATTGTAGACATCGTAGCCGCAACGGACGCCGCCTACCTGGAACTCTGGCAATTCCTCGCCAGCATTGACCTGGTGGAGCGCGTTGTGTGGAATCAAGCACCTATTGATGACCCGCTCGCATGGGCCTTGACTGATCCTCGCTGCATCAAGAGTGCTGGTTATCTGGACCTTCTTTGGCTACGCATTTTGGACACACAGGCAGCACTGAGCGCCCGCCGCTATGCGGTGGATGATCGCTTGGTTATCAAGGTTGAAGATCCGCTCGAATTTGCCAGTGGACTCTACCTTCTGGACGTGAACGGCAGCGTCCCCACAGTAGAGCTGATCACTGAAGCTGACGCGGAAAACGGGGGTGTTGTGGCGGACCTTGAGCTCGACGCTTCGGCTCTAGCATCGATCTACCTTGGTGGCGTGAACCCGGTGAGCTTGCTCGCTGCAGGCCGTTTGGTAGAGCGCACCGCCGGTGCGGCCATGCGTGCGTCCTTGCTCTTCGCCGTCGAACGCCCCGTGCACTGCCTCACGCACTTCTAATCCGCACCGTGACCGCAGCGCAGGACAGCTGTGCCCACTTTGACCCAGCTTTGCTTTGGCTACTACAATGAACGGGCGTGCACTACGTGTGCGCGAACAATCCAACATTTCAGGATGACCGTTGCAGTGCCATTTCTGCCAATCAGAACTGGCTGGTCTGCCTGACCGACTTTCTATCCACATCGGAGCCCCTACTACATGACCATCACCTCTACCGAGAAGTCCGGTACCCCCGTAGTCGCAATTAACGACATCGGTACCGCTGAAGACTTCCTCGCAGCTGTCGACGCCACCATCAAGTACTTCAACGACGGAGATCTCGTTGAAGGTACCGTTGTTAAGGTTGACCGCGACGAAGTTCTGCTCGACATCGGTTACAAGACCGAAGGTGTCATCCCCTCCCGTGAGCTTTCCATCAAGCACGATGTTGATCCCGGAGACGTTGTTTCCGTTGGCGATCAGGTTGAAGCTTTGGTTCTCACCAAGGAAGACAAAGAAGGCCGTCTGATTCTCTCCAAGAAGCGTGCTCAGTACGAGCGTGCCTGGGGCGACATCGAGAAGGTCAAGGAAGAAGACGGCGTCGTTACCGGTACCGTCATCGAAGTTGTCAAGGGTGGTCTTATCCTCGACATCGGTCTGCGCGGCTTCTTGCCCGCTTCCCTCGTCGAGATGCGCCGTGTGCGCGACCTGGCTCCGTACATCGGTCAGCAGATCGAAGCCAAGATCATCGAACTGGACAAGAACCGCAACAACGTTGTTCTGTCCCGCCGTGCATGGCTCGAGCAGACTCAGTCCGAGGTTCGCTCCACGTTCCTCAACAAGCTGGAAAAGGGCCAGGTTCGTCCCGGCGTTGTTTCCTCCATCGTCAACTTCGGTGCATTCGTGGACCTTGGCGGCGTAGATGGTTTGGTTCACGTTTCCGAGCTGTCTTGGAAGCACATCGACCACCCGTCCGAGGTTGTCGAAGTTGGCCAGGAAGTTACTGTCGAGGTTCTCGAAGTGGATCTGGATCGCGAGCGCGTTTCCTTGTCCCTCAAGGCTACGCAGGAAGATCCGTGGCAGACCTTCGCCCGCACCCACGCCCTCGGCCAGGTTGTTCCGGGTAAGGTCACCAAGCTCGTTCCGTTCGGTGCGTTCGTTCGCGTTGAAGACGGAATCGAAGGCCTCGTGCATATCTCTGAGTTGGCAGTACGCCACGTTGAGTTGGCAGAGCAGGTTGTCTCCGTTGGTGACGAGCTGTTCGTCAAGGTTATCGACATCGACCTCGAGCGTCGCCGCATCTCCCTCTCCCTCAAGCAGGCTAACGAGGGTGTAGACGCTGAGAGCACCGAATTCGATCCTGCTCTGTACGGTATGGCCGCAGAGTACGACGAAGAAGGCAACTACAAGTACCCGGAGGGCTTCGACCCGGAGTCCAACGAGTGGCTTGAAGGCTACGAGACTCAGCGCGCAGCTTGGGAGCAGCAGTACGCTGACGCTCAGACTCGCTGGGAAGCTCACAAGAAGCAGGTTGCTCAGCACGCTGCCGACGACGCAGCAGCTGCAACAGCTGGTGAGTCCGACTCGGGCACCACGAGCTACTCCTCGGAGCCGGCCGCTTCGGAGGCAACCTCCGGTGGTACCTTGGCATCCGACGAGGCTCTCGCAGCACTGCGCGAGAAGCTGACCGGCAACTAATTGCCACCTAGCTTCGGCTAAGAAACGGGCTCCTGCTTCGGCAGGGGCCCGTTTTTCTTTTGTTTTCCGCAACCCATACAGAGAGGCAGCGATGATCCCGGAAAATTGGATGTCTGTAGCTTCGATGACCGAGGCTCCAGAAGCTGCGGCCTCGGCCGGCGCGGAGACGCCCTTATTGGCGTGACCGGAGGACATCGACCCACTCTGTTCCCTCGGGCTCAAGATCGGTGACGCCTGCGGTAAAGGATGCAAGGCGGGCCGTGGCGTCAGCAATGGCCCGGGGATCATCAGCGAGTGCAATCCGCAAGAGGGTCTCGGTGGCACCGTATGCGGTCTCGCCCATCACGTAGCCAGCGGAGCGCAGGTCATTCTGGAGCCTGCCAGCTGCGGCATGCGGAACAGCCATCGAACATATTCGTAGGCGCCGGCGCTGCACGAGGGGAGCGGCATCGAGCGCCGTGGAGACGGACTCGGAATACGCACGCACCAGTCCTCCCGCGCCCAACAATATTCCGCCAAAGTAACGGACGACGACGGCACAAAGGTCGCTGAGGTCGCTCACCCCGGGTTGGGTCTCGCGTTTGATCAATGCTTCAAGCATGGGAATTCCAGCGGTACCGGAGGGTTCGCCATCGTCGTTAGAGCGCTGGATGTCCCGGTCTGGTCCAATCACAAATGCGGAGCAGTGGTGGCGTGCGTCGTGAAATTCTTTGCGTAGCCCGGCCACCAAAGACCTGGCTGAATCTTCGTCGGGAACGCGGCGCAGCACGGTGATAAACCGGGATCGTTTGATTTCGATCTCGTGCCGGAAGCCTGGTCCGCTGGCCAACGTGGTGTACTCGGTGGCTCGGCTCTCTTGTTCTGGCACTGCCTCAGTCTAGTCTGGTGGAGTGCTACGAATCGGATTAACAGGCGGAATTGCCTCGGGTAAGTCAGCTGTCTCCCATCGATTAGCGGAGCTTGGCGCGGTAGTGGTTGACGCCGACGAGTTGGCTCGAATCGCCGTCGAACCGGGTAGTCAGGGGCTGGCAGAAGTGACGGCTGAGTTTGGTACTGGGGTGATAGCCCCAGATGGGTCATTGGACCGGAAGGCACTGGGCGCACTGATTTTTGCTGATGAGGAACGTCGAGAAAAACTCAACGCGATCATCCATCCAAAAGTTCGCGCCTTGGCTGGAGCTGCCATCGCCGCCGCGGCCCCCGAATCTGTGGTGGTTGAAGACATTCCTCTGCTGGTGGAGACCGGTCAGGCCTCACGTTTTGACCTGGTGATAGTGGTGGACGCTCCTGAGGAGACTCGAATTCAGCGCATGATCGAGCACCGGGGGATGAGTAGGGAAGAAGCGGAGTCCCGTATTGCCGCCCAAGCTAGTAGGGAAGAACGTCTTGCCGTTGCTGATGTTGTGGTGGAGAACTCAGGGACGCTTCAGGACCTTATCAACAACGTTGATGCGATCTGGCAGAACACCATCCAACCGAGAATCTGAGTTGCATGCTCTACGAACAGTGGCCGGGGTTACGCAACAACTGCGAAACCCCGGCCACTCTTTGTTCAACTGCTAGGTCAGTTACTTCACTGCCTTGAGGGCATCAACTACGCCGTAGCCGTAGTAACTGTTCAACTCGGTAGTGCCGTCGCAGGTGGCTCCGCTGTTGTTCTGAGCTGCTGAGCAAGGCGTTTTGGTGGCGTCGGCGCGGAGCTTAGCAACCATCTGCGCCGGGGTCAGCTCGGGGTGAGCTGATTTCATCAAGGCCAGCACACCGGCAACGTGCGGTGAAGCCATCGACGTTCCGCTCTTGAGGCCGTACTTACCGTTGAGTGTGGTGGACAGGATGCGTGATCCTGGAGCTGCAACGTCAATGTGCCCCAGACCGCGGTTGGAGAAGGAGGACAGCTGACCGGCCTGAGTAATTGAAGAAACCGTTACAACACCGGGCAACTGTGTAGGAATGTCCTTGCAGCCGGCGTTGATGGTCCGCTGGATGGGGGCCGGTGCGTCATTAGGGCTAGCTGAATCAGTGGTGTTGGTGTTGAAGTCGACGCCAGAGTTACCGGCCGCGGCAGCACTGACAACGCCCTTGCTGACGGAGTAGTTCACTGCGCGGGACACAGCATCACGGACGGCTGCCTGATCCGGCTGGTCGTCACACCAGAACTCGAATGGGTCAATGTAGTAGCTGTTGTTGGTAACGTCCATACCGCGCTGGCCAGCCCACATAAAGCCACAAATGGCGTATTCGGGGTAGATGTAACCGTCGTCGTTCACAACCTTGACGGAAGCCATACGTACGTTGGGTGCCACGCCTACAATTCCGACGCCGTTACGAACCCCAGCGATAGTCCCGGCAACGTGAGTGCCATGGTCACTTGTGGTGGGGTACCAGCCGCCGGCTGCCTGAGAGGGGCGGCCGCCCTGGGTGCAGTTGACGGAGTCGGCAACTGAGATGTTCGCTGCCAAATCAACATGGGTGGGGTCGATGCCAGAGTCCAAAACACCGACTAATACACTGCGGCTACCATCGGTGATGGCGTGAGCTTTGTCGGCATTGATCTGCGCCATGTCCCATTGCTGAGATTCTTGGGAATCTGCGGGGCCGGCCGGTACCAATGTGGTGGGTTCGTCGCCGTTGACTGGTTTGTTTTTGCCCTTGTTCCAGCCCGATGCGCCTGGGCCCCACGGCAGCTGCACGCCGGTAATTTTGTCACCCACCTCTGCTGTGCGGGTTGCGCCGACTGAGAGAATGCTTGTTTTGCCTACGGTCTTGACGTTCTCACGGAAGGCCGCACGGTCTGACTGTGCAATGACCACACCAATCGCTGGCCAGCTTTGGACCACAACACCGCCAGAGGCTGTAACGGCCAGTTCAACTTTGCGGGTCTGTCCGGGGTTCGCTTGGGCGGCGTTGACCACATAACTCATCACTGTGCCATCGGGTGGGTTGATGGGTACTGGCGTTGAACTTGGTGCTTCAGCGGCTTGGGCTGTGAAACCAGAGCCGGCCACGACTAGTCCTAGGGTGGCGGCTGCGAGTGCCATCCGACGCGCGGGGAAACGCATTTTTGTTAACCTCACGGTGAGGTCCTTTCTCAGGGGGACGTCGGCTGGCGGCCGGCGCGGGCGAGTGCCTGTTTATGTTTCTACTACCCCCTCACAGGCTTTACAAGGGGAACTGAAAGAATTGTTTCAAATATCAGATATGTGATATGGCGCACTTCCTCGAGGTAATTCGTGAGGGCTGGATGAATTCCGAAGGCAACGATGACTGACATTGGGTGTCAGTAGCTAGCTGTAGATTAGAGTCATGAGTCTCGCGCAAAAGATCGATCGTGTTGTAGCTCCTTTTGAAGTGGTCAGCGAGTACAAACCTGCCGGGGATCAACCCACCGCTATCAAGGAACTGACCGAACGCGTCACCAACGGTGAAAAAGACGTCGTCCTGATGGGGGCCACCGGTACTGGTAAAAGCGCCACCACAGCTTGGCTGATTGAGAAACTGCAGCGCCCCACCTTGGTGATGGTGCAAAACAAAACGCTCGCAGCGCAGCTCGCCAACGAATTCAGAGAACTCCTGCCCAACAACGCAGTTGAGTACTTCGTCTCCTACTACGACTATTACCAGCCGGAGGCATACGTCCCTCAAACTGACACCTTCATTGAGAAGGACTCTTCAGTCAATGAGGAAGTGGAGCGCTTGAGGCACTCTGCCACCAACGCGCTTCTGACTCGACGAGACGTTGTGGTGGTGGCAACAGTTTCCTGCATTTACGGTTTGGGAACTCCGGAAGAGTACATCGCAGGAATGGTGACGCTACGGCGCGGTGCCGAGATGAACCGCGATGACCTACTGCGCAAATTCGTCTCCATGCAATATGCGCGCAATGACATCGACTTTCACCGTGGTACGTTTCGGGTCCGCGGAGACACTGTTGAGATTATCCCTATGTATGAAGAGCTTGCTCTTCGGATTGAGTTCTTCGGTGATGAGATCGAAAACATCTACACCCTTCATCCGGTGACGGGAGAAGTGGTGCGGGAAGAAACCGAGATGTATGTTTTCCCGGCCTCCCACTATGTAGCCGGTCCCGAGCGAATGGCTCGTGCCATCAAAGCCATCGAAGACGAACTTGCCGCCCGGCTAGAGGTCCTCGAAGGGCAAAACAAACTAGTGGAGGCGCAGCGTCTACGGATGCGCACCACCTATGACCTCGAGATGATGCAGCAGATGGGTTTCTGCAACGGCATTGAAAACTACTCCCGGCACATTGATGGCCGCGCCGGTGGAACAGCTCCACACTGTTTGATCGACTACTTCCCGGACGACTTTTTGCTGGTAATCGACGAGTCCCACGTAACCGTTCCGCAGATCGGGGCTATGTATGAGGGCGATATGTCCCGCAAGCGCACCCTGGTAGACCATGGTTTCCGTTTGCCTTCAGCCATGGACAACCGTCCGCTGAAGTGGGACGAGTTCCAAGACAGGATTGGCCAGACGGTCTACCTTTCCGCAACGCCCGGCAAATTTGAACTTGGCAAGGCCGACGGCGTGGTGCAGCAAATTATCCGACCCACCGGCCTGATTGACCCAGAAGTTATTGTGAAACCCACCAAGGGTCAAATTGACGACCTCCTGGGCGAGATTCGCGAACGTGTGGAGAAAGATGAGCGTGTCCTCGTCACCACGCTGACCAAACGAATGGCCGAGGACCTCACTGAGTACCTCTTGGGTCACGGAATCAAAGTGCAGTACTTGCATTCAGACGTTGATACGTTGCGCCGGGTAGAGCTCTTGCGTGAACTGCGTATGGGTCTCTTTGATGTGTTGGTGGGCATTAACCTGCTCCGTGAAGGCCTGGACTTGCCGGAAGTATCATTGGTGAGCATCTTGGACGCGGACAAGGAAGGCTTCCTGCGTTCAGCCACCTCACTGATTCAGACCATTGGACGTGCCGCCCGTAACGTCTCGGGTGAAGTTCACATGTATGCGGACCGGATTACCGATTCCATGGCAAAAGCCATTGATGAGACCAACCGTCGCCGTGAAATTCAGGTCAAGTACAACAAAGATCACGGTGTTGACCCGCAGCCGCTGCGCAAAAAAATTGCGGACATTACGGACCAGTTGGCTCGTGAAGATGAAGATACGCGCGAACTACTCGCAGCCACGGCAAAAGGCGGCAAGAAGGGTAAGGGCAAGGGCGCAGCTACTGTTCGCAAGGACGGCTTGGCGGCTGCCCCGGCTGAAGATCTTGTGGCATTGATCGAGCAGATGACGGAACAAATGCACGCTGCCGCTGGCGAATTGCAGTTTGAACTCGCCGCCCGCATTCGTGACGAGGTGGGTGACCTCAAGCGTGAACTGCGCCAGATGCAGTCTGCCGGTCACGCTTAGGCTAAAATAGACAGCACGTAGGGGAGTATCCCAAGCGCTGTGATCGTCAGCACGCGTGGCATCGATGCCACGCCGGGCACAGCGGGTCGACCATTTCGAGTGTTCCACTTGGATTTTTGTTGATCGGAGAGACTTACACCGTTGAGCCGTACCCTGCGAAAGGTTTTTACGTGCCCGAATTACCTCTTTGGTTCGAAGTTGGCTCGTTTGTAGTCCTCGGACTTATCCTCATCATCGACTTACTCTTGGTGGTCAAGCGCCCCCACGAACCGAGCATGAAAGAAGCCGGCCTGTGGGTTGCCTTCTACATTGCCTTGGCCTTGGTCTTCGCCCTGTTAATGTTCATCTTTGCAGGACACGAATACGGCGGGCAGTTTGTTGCCGGCTGGGTCACCGAATACAGCCTCAGTATCGATAATCTGTTTGTGTTTATCATCATCATGGCTAGGTTCTCCGTACCACGGAAGTACCAACAAGAAGTCCTGATGGTGGGCATCATTATCGCTCTGATCCTGCGCGGAATCTTTATTCTTCTTGGCGCCATTGTGATCGAACAATTCAGCTGGATTTTCTTCATCTTCGGAGCGTTCTTACTGTGGACTGCCTACAAGCAGGCAGTTGACAGTGGTGGAGATGAAGAAGAGGGTAGCGAAAACCCGCTCATTGCACGCTTGCGCAAAGTTCTTCCCATGCACAGCGAGTTCGACGGCGGTAAGATCCGCACAGTGGTGGACGGCAAGAAGCTCTTCACCCCGATGCTGATTGTTTTTGTCACCATTGGCCTAACGGATCTGCTGTTCGCTGTGGATTCAATCCCGGCCATCTTTGGCCTGACCCAGAGCCCCTTTATTGTGTTCACTGCAAACCTGTTCGCACTGATGGGCCTGCGTCAGCTGTACTTCTTGCTGGGTGGTTTGATGAACCGTCTGGTTTACCTCAAGCATGCGCTTTCGGTAATCCTGGCGTTTATCGGTTTCAAACTCATTTTCCACGCAATGCATGTCAACGAGTTGCCGTTTATCAACGGTGGCAAGCACATTGAGTGGGCTCCTGAGATCCCCACCTTTGTGTCCTTGGCAGTCATTGTGGGCACCATTGTGATCGCTGTGATTGCGAGCTTGCTCAGCCCCCAGGCGCGCCAGGCAAAGCTTGACGCACGCTTGGAAGCTGACTCTCTCAAGAGTCGTAGCGACTCCGAGTAGACAGCACCGGACTACCCTCTGGCCCGCTCCCTATCCGAAGTATTCAGGTAGGGGAGTGGGCCAGAGTTGTTTTTGCTCTACGGCTGTTCCCGAGTCATGGCTAGGAGCCTACGGAAGATACCTTCGCCGTCGTCGGCAATACCATCGTGGTGGAATTCGTCGGTGACCCACGTTTGCAATCCTTGAACCGCGGACGCAGTTACTAAGGACAAGTTCTTGTCCACGTAGATGTCATCCTCGTAGACGGCTGCAGCCACTGGAACAGTGTTTTTGGCGAGCTGATCCGTGTTGTACAGCGCTGGCCAGTCGTTGACTTGGGCAATAGCCTGAGCCACGTCGGCTAGCGGCACCAGAGCAGGATCCTGTTCGAAGTACCAGGGGTACACCATTTCACCCGTGAAGAGTGGATCTGCGGCGTCCGGACGGAACTGTGGAAACTCATTGAGCACCCGCCACGCGGCCCAATTCGTGGCGCTGCCTTGGCCGTAAATAGACTCGTGCATCAGTGCGTAGAGCGGGTTCGCTGCGCGGCTGACTTGGGCTGACACCTGACTCAAGAAATTGTCAGACAGCCGCACGCCGGCAGCTGTGGCAATGAATGCATCTTCAAGGACGTAGTGGAGCGCGTCCACACGAGTATTTCCGCCCAAGAAGGAGCCAAGCATCTGGAATCGCTCCGGGGTGAGCCGCTCACCGGTAGGCAGGAACTCTTCAACGTTTTCCAAATGCCTTGCAATCTTGGTGGTAAGTTCCCGATCTTCGGGATACCAGCCGAAGTACTCTTTGTTGCGTGCTTCCACGCGAGCGAAGGTTGCCCGGTAGACGTCGTCGGCCGGTCCCGTCAGCGGGGCCAATCCACCGGTCAGTAGCGCGGCTTTAAGCCCTTCCGGTGCGAAGGAAAGGTAACTGAGCGCGCAGAAGCCACCATAGCTTTGACCGTAAATTGTCCAGGGCGCCGAGCCAAGTGTCCTACGGATTAATTCAGCGTCGGCCACGATTGAATCTGCCCGGAAGTGACGCAAGTACGCCACCTGTTCGTCCAGCGCGCCCAGTGCAGCCAACGACTTCGCTTCGATTGGCGAGGACAAACCCGTTCCGCGTTGATCGAGCATCAAAATCCTGAACGACTTTGAGGCTTCCTTAGCCCAACCGCCTAGTGAGTTCCAGCGGTTGCCACGCCCACCTGGGCCACCCTGAAGGTACAGCAGCCAAGGAAGCTCTTGGATGTGAGCCTCACTAATTTTGGCGGAACTGTATTCACGGGCAAAGACCGTAATTGATCCGGCCGCAGGATTACCATGATCGAGTGGCAGCTCAAAGTAGTGTTCGGCGCTGCGCAGGCCACGGAACTCGTGCCTAGCTTTGACGTGGTGCTTTACGTTTGTGCTGGCGCTCATGCTTGGCCACCCACGGCTTGGAGTGCTGAGCCGCTGAGGCGGAACGTGGACCAACCGTCCATCGGGTTGGCCCCAAGGCTGCGGTAGAAATTGATGGACGGTTCGTTCCAGTCCAGAACGCTCCATTCCACGCGAGCGTAGCCACGGTCTACGGCGATGCTCGCGAGGTTCTGCAAAAGCGCTTTTCCGTGACCCTCACCGCGGGCCTCGGGTTGGACGTACAAGTCTTCAAGATAGATACCGTGCACCCCCTCCCACGTGGAGTAATTCAGGAACCAGAGCGCAAATCCGCGGACCTGGCCCTCGGCGTTTTCTGCCACATGCGCAAACGCTGCTGGTGCTTTCCCAAAAAGCACCTTGTGTAATGACTCTTCGGTGTTTTTGACCGCTTCGGGTTCCTTCTCATAAAGGGCGAGGTCATGAATCATTTGCAGGATCAAGGGGACATCTGACGGCTGTGCCGGGCGGATCACACTCATGATTCCGAGCTTACTAGGCAACTCTCACTGCGACGGTCGGGTGGTGCTAGAGCCGGTTCACGTCTACAACCCGAACTACTGCCGAGCCAGCCTCGTTTGAAGCGTCGAGGTCAACCTCTGCCGAAATGCCCCAGTCGTGGTTATCCGCGGGGTCCGCGAAAATCTGCCGTACCTTCCACACCCCAGGTTCCTCGGTGATCATCAGAAGTGCCGGACCTCGTGCATCCGCGCCAGTGCTGATGTCATTGTGCTCTTCAAAGTACGCGTCAAGGACGTCTTCCCAAGCTTCAGCATCCCAACCAGAAGCACCGTCCAACTCACCCAGCGCTGCAGAGTCCTCGTCAGCAAAAAGCTCCACCCTACGGAACATCTCGTTGCGCACCATCACCCGGAACGCTCGAGTGTTGGACGTCAGTGCCGGCGGTGCTGCTGGCGGCGCATCGGAAGCGCCCGGAGCCACACCGGAAGTTAGTTCTTCCCATTCATCCAGAAGGCTTGAATCAACCTGCCGGACCAGCTCGCCCAGCCACACAATCAGATCTTCAAGATCCTCGCGCAAAGCGTCCTGCGGCACCGTCTGGTTCAGAGCCTTGTAGGCGTCGGAAAGATAGCGCAGAACAATGCCCTCTGAACGGGCCAAAGAATAGAACTGAACGAATTCACCGAAGTTCATGGCACGTTCATACATGTCGCGGACTACGGATTTTGGTGCCAACTCAAAGTCACCGATCCACGGTGCCGCGCCACGATACGTCTCAAACGCCTGACCCAATAGTTCGGCGAGCGGCATGGGGTACGTGACCTCTTCAAGCATGGCCATCCGCTGGTCATATTCGATGCCATCAGCTTTCATTGCGGCCACAGCGTCGCCACGAGCCTTTTTCTGCTGAGCTGTGAGAATCTGCCGGGGCTTCTCAAGAGTGGACTCAATCACCGAAACGACGTCTAAGGCATACGACGGCGACTCCGGATCCAAGAGTTCCAAGGCAGCTAGAGCAAAGGGGGAGAGCGGCTGGTTAAGAGCAAAGTTCGCTTGCAAATGCACAGTGAGACGAACCGTTCTGCCGTCTGCTTTTTGCTCTTCGGGTGGAATGCGTTCCACCACGCCGGCTGCCAAAAGCTCACGGTAGATCCCCAGCGCACGCTTCATCAACCGCAATTGAGACGGGCGGGACTCATGGTTCTCGCTCAATAAACGGCGAGTGGCGGCAAAAGGATCACCAGGACGCTCCAACAGGTTCAACAGCATCGAGTGTGTGACCTGAAAACTGGACTGCAAGGGTTCAGGAACTGACTCCACCATCCGGTTAAACGTAGGCTCACCCCACGTGACAAAACCCTCACGTGGTTTCTTTTTCACCACTTGGCGCAGTTTCTTTTGATCGTCGCCAAATTTGGCTGTGGCCTTTGCCATGGCACGGGTATTTTCGATCACATGATCCGGGGCTTGAACCACCACGGTCCCGGCGGTGTCATAGCCAGCCCGGCCCGCACGTCCGGCGATCTGATGGAATTCGCGAGCATTCAGAGTCCGGGTCCGTACGCCGTCGTACTTGCTCAGTGCCGTGAGCAACACCGTGCGAATTGGAACGTTAATGCCCACGCCCAGTGTGTCAGTGCCACAAATAACCTTGAGCAGTCCGGCCTGAGCCAACTGCTCTACCAAGCGCCGGTACTTAGGCAGCATCCCAGCATGGTGCACACCAATGCCATGGCGGACTAGACGATTGAGAGTTTTACCAAAGCCAGCAGCAAAGCGGAACCCCGCAATAAGCTCGGCGATTTTGTCCTTCTCTTCGCGCGAGCACATGTTGATACTCATAAGGCTCTGGGCCCGGTCAATGGCTTCAAGTTGGCTGAAGTGCACCACATAAACCGGTACCTGTTTGGTGGCCAGCAGGTCTTCGAGCGTCTCGTGAATGGGGGAGAGCTCGTAGTAGTAGTGCAAGGGGATGGGACGCTCGGCGGAGCTCACCGTCACCGTCGGCTGGCCAGTGAGTTCAGTAATGGATTCCTCAAAGCGGGACACATCCCCAAGCGTGGCGCTCATAAGTAGGAATTGAGCCTGCGGTAATTCGAGCAACGGCACCTGCCATGCCCAACCACGCTGGGGATCAGAATAGAAGTGAAACTCGTCCATAATCACCACACCCAGTGCGGCAGCAGCCCCTTCGCGCAAGGCGATGTTGGCAAGAATTTCTGCAGTGCAGCAAATGATCGCAGCGTCTTGGTTGACACCGGAATCACCGGTAACCATCCCAACGTTCTCGGCACCGAAGATCTCACACAGTGCAAAGAATTTTTCAGAGACGAGTGCCTTGATAGGAGCGGTGTAGTAACTACGTTGGCCCATAGCCATGGCCCGGAAGTGCGCGCCGATCGCCACGAGTGACTTTCCCGAACCGGTGGGGGTAGCAAGAATAACGTTTGCGCCGCCGGCCAGTTCCATCACGGCTTCGTCTTG
Source organism: Pseudarthrobacter sp. J1763 (assembly GCF_050490295.1). Lineage (NCBI taxonomy): Bacteria > Bacillati > Actinomycetota > Actinomycetes > Micrococcales > Micrococcaceae > Pseudarthrobacter > Pseudarthrobacter sp. J1763. Next base: position 32,165 of record NZ_JBNPEN010000003.1, read on the forward strand.
GGCCGGATACAGCTCAATGCCACGGGATTCGGTCCACTCCACAAACGCCGTATAAACAGAATCGGAATCGGGCGCGGAGGGGAGTTGTTCGAGAAGTTTCATCCCCTCCAGCTTAGTGCCCGATAGTAGGCTTCAGGTGGGTGGAGGAAATTCCCCGCTAGCGAAGCAGAAGGTCAGGAGTTTTTCATGGTGGAAGTTACCTGGGATCCCACAAAGTACACCCAATTTGGTGACTACCGCGACAGACCTTTTTTCGATTTGGCGGGAAGGGTGATGACTGAATCCCCTGATGTAGTGGTGGACTTAGGTTGCGGACCCGGTAATCTCACCGCAAGTTTGGCACGGCGTTGGCCGAATGCTCGCGTGATTGGTTTGGACAGTTCAACCGCCATGCTGGAGCGGGCCCAAACACACGCTGCAAAGCATTCAAATCTCGAGTTTGTTCAAGGCGATATTGCCACGTGGCAGCCAGCACCGGAGGTCGACGTAGTGATCACAAATGCGGCGTTGCAGTGGGTGCCGGAGCATCAGAAGCTGCTCGTTGAGTGGTTACGGGCCCTTCGGCCGGGTGCATGGTTCGCGCTGCAGGTTCCTGGAAACTTCAACGCCCCATCACACGAGCTAATGCGGGAAGTCGCTGATTCGCCACGCTGGTCTGAACGGCTCGCTGGGGTTTTACGTCACGCAGATGTTGTGTCAGAACCGGCCCAGTACCTCACCATGATGCTAGACGCCGGCCTGCAGGCGGAAGCATGGGAGACAACGTACCAGCAGCTACTTCAGGGCCAAGACCCGGTTCTCGAATGGGTGCGAGGAACAGGCCTTCGTCCGGTGTTGTCCGCACTTGATGAGGCGGATGCCAAAGAATACGAGGCAGAGTACTCGGCTTTGCTGCGCGCTGCGTATCCATCCGGCGCGCACGGCACGATCTACCCGTTCCGCAGAACGTTTGCCGTAGGCCAGAAGACCGCCAACGTAGAACAGTGAGTAAGAATTCACTGCTTTCTCAACAGTTTCGTCACAAATGTGACAAGCGGTGGCAAGAAAGTGTGTTTAGAATGCACAGAGCGTAGCTACGGGGGTACTAGCCGTTTGGTAGCGATTGGCATTTACCTGCAGCGCTGACCAACTAGCTCAGGATAGGAGCCGCCAGGTGTTGATGCGCCTTTTGCTCCAGCGCCTGATCCAACGATGGCCAGCAGTGTCCGGAATCATCCTTCTGCAGACGGTGCAAACGCTTGGGGCGCTCATTTTGCCCACCATCAACGCCCAAATTATCGATCGAGGGATCGTGGGCGGAGACCGTGGGCTAATTCTGCAACTTGGTGCCTTGATGCTTGGCGTCTCTGTAGTCCAAGTGCTCGCGGCGCTGGCTGCAGGTTACCTTGGGGCCAACGTTGCGATGGGAGTAGGGCGTGAATTACGGGGAGAAGTATTTGCTCACGTTCAAAATCTGAGCGTGGCTGACTTCTCCAAGTTTGGCGTGGCCACCTTGATGACCCGTACCGGTCATGACGTCCAACAGATTCAAACTCTGGCCGTCATGATTTTTTCGCTGGTCCTTAGCGCGCCGATTACTGGAATCGGCGGAATCCTGTTGGCTATGCGGCAGGACATGCCGCTCTCGGCCGTCATTCTGGTGATTGTGCCAGCTCTGATCATCATTATGACTCTCGTTGTCAGACGGTTAGTGCCGCTTTACCGCGAAGGCCAAGTGCTCCTGGACGGGGTTAATGCCATGATCCGCGAACAAATTATGGGTACGAGTGTTATCCGAGCCTTTGTTCGGCAGGACTTTGAGATCCAGCGCTTTACAAAGGCCAACGTTGCCCTGACCCGCAATAGCCTCAGCTCAGCGCAATGGATTGCCTTTATGATTCCGGCAATTATGGTGGTGGTAAACCTTGGTTCGGTAGCCGTTATTTGGTTCGGTGCCCAGCGGATTGCCGACGGTCAAATGGAGCTTGGGGCCCTCACAGCGTTTATCAGCTACATCATGCAGATTCTTGTGGCGATTATGTCCGTGATGTTTGTTTTATCCTGGGCGCCACGGGCAGCTGCAAGCGCCGAACGCATCAGCCAAGTACTCAACACCCAACCCAGTATCCTTGACCCGCAGCAGCCCCAATTATTCTCGTCTCGTGGTCCCCAAGACCTAGAGTTTGTCTCCGTTGGCGTCCGCTTCGAAGGAGCCCAAGACCAGGTCCTCAGCAATATCAGTTTCACCGCAAAACCGGGCACCACTACGGCGATCCTAGGCGCCACGGGCAGCGGAAAATCTCTTCTTCTTCAGCTCATTCCTCGGCTACTAGACCCAAGCTCCGGGTGCGTGAAACTGGGAGGACTGCCGCTCCCACAAGTGACCCTAGCCGAGCTTCGAGATCGGATTGCTTATATACCCCAAGCCGCCGTTCTGTTTAACGGGACAATTGCGGAGAACGTTCGGGCTGGAAACACCTCGCTCAGTGATGAGCACGTCTGGGAGGCTCTGTACGCCGCTCAAGCAGCTGAATTTGTTGCCGCCATGCCAGAGCAGCTCGAAGTACGAATAAGCCAGGATGGTGCGAATCTCTCGGGTGGGCAGCGCCAACGAATTGCCTTAGCCCGAGCGTTCGCACATAGGCCCCAAGTGATCCTTTTCGACGACTCATTCTCAGCCTTAGACTCTGCTACCGAAGCCCGCATCCAAGGTTCCATGCGAAGGTATACCGCCAGCGCCGTCGTCGTAAGGGTTGCCCAAAAGGTGAGTAGCGTCCAAAACGCCGAACAGATCTTAGTGCTCGACGACGGTGCCATAGTTGCGCGAGGAACGCACCAAGAGTTGTTACTCAGCAGCGCAGATTATCGCGAGATAGCAGATTCGCAGAACGACGATCTTAGTCTTGCACCAGAGCCTGCCCAGTGACCACGCAATTGCCTCTACGTGCAGCAGCCAGAAAACTATTGCGGCGCCTGCGCCCTCATCGCCGCCTTCTACTGGGCGGAATTGGGGCAACAGTGGTGTTTGTGGTGCTCAACGTTTTGGCTCCCAAATTGCTCGGCGACGCCACTGACCTGCTGATTCCTGCAATCAGTGGGGCGCGCCTAGATGTTCCGCCCTTAGCCCGGCTATTGGCCTTAGTTACCGTTATGTACATAGCGGCCTCCGGCGCCAGCTGGCTACAAGGGTCACTGACTGCTCGCGCAGTTCAAAGGCTGATGTTTCGGCTCCGCCAAGATGTTGAAGCAAAGCTTCATCGCCTGCCGGTGAGCTATTTTCATGGTGAAAGCCGTGGCACGGTGCTGAGCAAAGCCAGCGATGACATGGACAATTTGGCTCAGACCCTCAATCAGACGCTGACTCAGATCATTCAAGCTGTGATCATGCTGGTCACTGTGCTGGCTGTAATGTTGCTCGTCTCACCCGTGCTGGCGCTGGTCACAGTGCTTTCAGTGCCACTGTCTCTAGTGGTTGCTTGGCTTTTGACCCGCCGTTCACAGAAGTACTTTGCCCAGCAATGGAGCCTCACTGCCGAGCTCAACGCACAAGTTGAGGAGGACTATTCAGCGCTGGCAGTATTGCAAAGTCACGGCATGAATAATGACAAGCTCGCAAAATTCAACCAGGCAAACAGCAACTTGGAGCGGGCCTCCGCCCAAGCCCAATTTGTGAGTGGCGCGTTGGCTCCTCTGATGCTTGTGGTGAACAACTTGGCATACATCGCCGTTGTAGTGGTGGGTGCGCTGCAGGCCTCCGTGGGGGGAATCAGCATTGGCGGCATTCAAGCCTTTATCCAGTTCGCAAGACTGTTTAATCAACCCATGGGGCAGATGAGTTCAGTGGCTGGGGTGATCCAGTCCGGGTTGACGTCTGCCAGCCGTATTTTCGAAGTTCTTGAGGCCCAGGAAATCCACCACCACAACACGCTTGAGGCCACGCCCGCACCCGTGCGTGGCCGAGTGCAATTCCACGATGTCAGCTTCGCCTTCCAGCATGATTCGCCATTGATTGAACACGTGAACTTCACAGCTGAGCCCGGTTGGACAGTGGCCATTGTTGGACCCACTGGCGCCGGCAAAACAACGCTTGTGAACCTACTGATGGGCTTTTATGAGCCGGTGAGAGGGCGAATCACGGTGGACGGCATAGACATTGCACGGATGGACCAAGATGACCTGCGTTCACACTTTGGAATGGTCCTTCAAGATGCGTGGCTGTTCGCCGGCAGTATCCGGGACAACGTGCAGTACGGCCGTCTGGACGCGAGCGAAGAAGACATGATTGAGGCCGCGCGCTCAGCTCACGTGGATCACTTCGTTCGGGCCCTGCCGGACGGATATAGCACCCTGCTGGGAGATGGCGGAGAGGGGATCAGCCGTGGGCAGCAGCAGTTGGTCACCATTGCCCGGGCTCACTTGGTGAATCCGGCGGTTCTTATTTTGGATGAGGCCACGAGTTCAGTGGACACCCGTACCGAGGTACAGATCAGGCAGGCAGCGGGTGAGTTGCAACGGCACCGAACCAGCTTCGTTATTGCCCACCGGCTAGCAACAGTTCGCGACGCAAACCTCATTCTGGTCTTGGATCATGGCAAGATCGTGGAGCAGGGAACTCACGCACAGTTGCTGGAAAATTCGCAACTATATGCCTCGCTTTACCAATCGCAGTTTTCCGGGCAGGACAGTCCCAATACCGTCAACAACGTGGAGGAACCTCGTGAGTAACGCAGCAGCTGGTATTCCCGATTTCCCCGGGTTGTGGCGTCCCAATACTCAAAGCAGTGTTCCGCTTTTTGACCAGTTGCGAAGTCACATCCTCGAATTATCCGACGCCGGCTCCTTACCACCTGGCACACGGCTTCCGGCGGTGCGCGCCCTCGCCGCTGAGATTGGCGTAGCGCCACATACTGTTGCGCGGGCGTATAAGGAACTTGAGGAGGCGGGTGTAGTGGAGACCCGCGGCAGACACGGTACAGTGCTGCGGGCAAGGGACGATCGGACAGAACGACTCCGTGCAGGGGCAACACAATTTGCGCTGCTGGCGAAGTCCAACGGCTTGAACTTTGCCGAAGCCGTGCAAATACTAGGAGGCGTATACGGTGACTAGACCGGGCGTGGAAATTCGAACAGGTTTTCGATTAGCATTAGGGCGTGCCTAATGTCTCTTCGGATAAAGCAGCCCAGTCCTTGACCGCCACAGAACTCGCCGCCGACCTGCCGCACCCTGCGGGAAAGCCGGATCTCTCACGGTTGGTTGTCAAGGGGGCGCGGGAACATAACCTGCGCAACGTTGACCTAGATTTGCCCCGTGACGCCATGATTGTCTTCACCGGCTTGTCCGGATCAGGTAAATCCTCCCTCGCGTTCGACACCATCTTCGCTGAGGGGCAGCGACGCTACGTCGAATCGCTTTCGGCCTATGCCCGCCAGTTTTTGGGCCAAGTAGACAAACCGGACGTGGACTTCATTGAAGGTCTTTCACCGGCCGTTTCTATTGACCAGAAATCCACGAGCAAAAACCCTCGTTCCACGGTGGGAACCATTACCGAAATTTATGACTACATGCGGCTTCTCTGGGCGCGTGTAGGTCGCCCACACTGCCCAGTCTGTGGCGAACCGGTTATCAAGCAAACTCCGCAACAGATTGTGGATCAGCTCCTTGAGCTTAAAGAAGGGACACGGTTCCAAGTTTTGGCACCGGTTGTTCGTGCTCGCAAGGGCGAATTTGTGGATCTCTTTAAGGAACTCACGGCCAAGGGGTATTCACGGGCCCGGGTTGATGGTGAATTGATCCAACTGTCCGAGCCACCGAAACTTGGCAAGCAGTTTAAGCACACCATCGAAGTAGTGGTGGACCGTTTGGTGGTAAAAGAAGGCATCAGTCAGCGGCTTACAGATTCGGTTGAAACTGCACTGGGCTTGGCGGAGGGCCGTGTGCTCGCTGAATTTGTTGACTTAGAGGCAGATGATCCTGATCGGGTTCGGGCATTCTCGGAGAACTTGGCGTGCCCCAACGAACATCCTCTGGCGATCGATGAGATCGAGCCGCGCTCCTTCTCCTTTAACAATCCCTTTGGCGCTTGCTCTGAGTGCAGCGGTATCGGCACCAAGCTTGAGGTTGACGAGGAACTGATTATTCCCAACCCCGGTCTATCACTGGCGGATGGCGCGGTGGCTCCTTGGTCGCTCGGGGCTGCCACACAGGAGTACTGGAACCGTCTGCTTGAAGGCTTGGCTGACGAGCTCGGCTTCTCCATGGACATTGCGTGGGAGAAGCTTCCAGCGGAAGTCCGCAAGACCGTGCTGCACGGTAAAGATCACAAAGTAGTTGTTCAATACCGCAACCGCTTTGGCCGTGAACGTAAGTACAGCACCGGGTTTGAAGGCGTAATCGAGTACGTCCACCGCAAACACGGTGAAACGGAATCGGACACAGCACGGGACCGTTACGAAGAGTACATGCGACAGATTCCTTGCCCAGCATGTGGTGGTGCCCGGTTGAACCCGGCATCTTTGTCTGTCCTGATTAACGGAAAGTCGATCGCAGAAGTTGCTGCGATGCCCATGCGTGAGTGCTCGCACTTTTTAGACACTTTGGTCCTGACCGGGCGTGAGGCGCAGATCGCCAACCAAGTACTCAAAGAAATCCAAGCACGGCTGCGTTTTTTGCTGGACGTTGGTTTGGACTACTTGAACCTCGAGCGTCCTTCCGGGACATTGTCTGGAGGCGAAGCACAGCGTATCCGGCTAGCAACCCAAATCGGTTCCGGCTTGGTTGGTGTTTTGTATGTTTTGGATGAGCCGTCTATTGGACTGCACCAGCGGGATAACCGCCGACTGATCGAAACACTCACTCGTTTGCGGGACCTCGGCAACACTTTAATTGTGGTTGAGCACGACGAAGACACCATCCATGAAGCTGACTGGGTTGTTGACATTGGACCCGGCGCTGGCGAACACGGCGGTGTGGTGGTGCACTCGGGCACTTACCAGGATCTGTTGGCCAATACGGGTTCCTTGACCGGTGATTACCTTTCCGGCCGTAAGAGTATTGAAACTCCTAAAAAGCGGCGTAAGTATGACAAAAAGCGTGAGCTCAAGGTCATTGGGGCTCGCGAGAATAACCTGAACAACGTTGACGCGGCCTTCCCCTTGGGATTGTTGACAGCCGTTACTGGTGTCAGCGGCTCGGGTAAGTCCACCTTGGTCAACGAGATTCTCTACAAGGTTCTGGCTAACAAACTCAACGGAGCCCGGCAGGTGGCTGGTCGTCACCGTTCCATTGAAGGCTTGGAGCACTTGGACAAAGTGGTTCACGTTGATCAAAGCCCCATTGGACGCACACCGCGCTCTAACCCGGCAACCTATACGGGTGTTTTTGACAACATTCGTAAGTTGTTCGCTGAAACGAACGAATCTAAAGTGCGCGGGTATTTGCCCGGCCGCTTCTCCTTCAACGTCAAGGGCGGGCGCTGCGAAGCATGTTCGGGCGATGGAACCCTCAAGATCGAAATGAACTTCCTTCCGGATGTTTATGTTCCTTGCGAGGTCTGCCACGGCGCTCGCTACAACCGCGAGACACTTGAAGTCCTTTACAAGGGCAAGTCGATTGCTGATGTGTTGAACATGCCCATCGAAGAAGGTGCTGAGTTCTTCGCCGCATTTACTCCGATTGCCCGGCACCTCAAAACGCTGGTTGATGTGGGCTTGGGTTATGTCCGCTTGGGCCAACCTGCAACCACGCTTTCTGGTGGTGAAGCACAGCGCGTGAAACTTGCGGCTGAACTTCAAAAGCGTTCGAATGGGCGCAGTATTTATGTCTTGGACGAGCCCACCACTGGCCTGCACTTTGAGGATATTCGTAAGTTGCTGCTGGTGTTGCAGGGCCTGGTTGATAAAGGCAACACGGTGATCACCATCGAGCACAATCTTGACGTCATTAAAAGTGCAGACTGGATTGTGGACTTGGGCCCGAACGGTGGCTCCGGCGGTGGCCGGATCATCGCCACCGGAACACCTGAGCAAGTTGCTAAGTCCCAGGAGAGCTTTACGGGGCACTTCTTGGCTGAAGTGCTGTCCTAAAAGTTTCAGCCGATGGTGAGCTCGTGAGAAACTAACCCGGTGACTGAAACAATGGTGCCCGTAATTTTCGATCTTGATGGCACTCTTGTGGACCCCGCCGGAGGTATAACGGGTGGGATCTCCTCAGCGCTAGCGTCATTGGGTTTACCGGTGCCTGATCAGCCTCAGTTGGACGCAATGGTTGGTCCCAAGCTCAGTGACGCCTTGGAGACCATAGCCCTTGTTCCTAAGGATCTTATTAATGAAGTGATTCTCCGGTACCGGGCCAAATATCGCTCCACGGGCATTGCGCAGAGCAAGGTGTATCCCGGCGTCCGTGAACTCTTGGAAGTACTTTCGGCGTCCGGACGGAAAGTTGCTGTGGCCACGCAGAAGCCGCAGACGATGGCACACCTTGTGCTGGAGCATCATGGGATTGACAAATATTTCCTTGCCATTCGGGGCTCCTCAGACGATGAGTCTGCATCCGCAAATTCGGCACCCGGCAAAGCAGAGATCGTGCGTGCTGCCCTTGCAGAGTTAGAATCCTCTGCGGCGGTGATGGTGGGAGACCGCTACCAGGACGTTGCGGGGGCCTCGGCCAACGGGCTGGATTGTATTGGGGTTCGTTGGGGCTTCGCCCCAGAAGGTGAGCTCGAGGAAGCAGGGGTATCGGCCGTGGTTTCCACCGCTGAAGAACTCCGGATGAAAATTGAAGAACTAGACGCCGTTTATCGGGCGACTCTGAGCGAGGTAAGTACTAATGGCGCTATTTGATGCAGTTCGCTGGACCACACGTGGACTGATCGCCACTACATGCCGCCCCACTGTAATTGGACTTGAAAACGTACCCACGGACGGTCCCTTTATTGTGGCCCCCAACCACCTCTCATTCTTTGACAGCGTCATCGTTCAGGCTCTTATGCCCCGTTCCGTAGCTTTTTTTGCCAAGGCGGAGTACTTCACTACTGGTGGCGTCAAGGGCAAAATCATGAAGTCTTTTTTTGAATCCGTTGGTTCCATCCCCGTGGAGCGTGGCGAGCAGGCGGCGAGCGTACAGGCGCTCAAAACGCTGTTGGACATTCTCGACGCCGGTAAAGGTATTGGCATCTACCCGGAGGGAACTCGTTCCCGGGACGGGATTCTCTACCGCGGCCGAACCGGTGTGGGCTGGCTTGCCTTGACCACAGGCGCACCGGTGATTCCGGTAGGACTTATTGGCACCGAAGGCTTGCAGCCGGCCGGCGAGAAAGGCTTTAAGCCTCATCACTTCACCATGAAGGTGGGCGAGCCCCTGTACTTTGACAAGACTGGCCCTGACCATTCGCTACCGGCGCGCCGTAAAGTCACTGACGAGATTATGGATGCCATCGCTGAGCTTTCCGGTCAGGAACGGTCTACCTCGTATAACCAGTCGAAGGTCGTCGACTAGCGGTGGCTGATCCGGCGTCGTATCGTCCCAAGACCGGCGAAATCCCCACCGGTCCGGGCGTTTACCGCTTCCGTGACCCGCAAGGCAGGGTCATCTACGTAGGCAAGGCGAAGTCGCTGCGGTCGCGGTTGAATTCATACTTCGCCAATCCGGCTGGGCTGACCCCAAAGACCTATGCCATGGTTCATGCCGCTTCGAGCGTTGAATGGACAGTGGTTGGCAGCGAGCTCGAGTCACTGCAGCTCGAGTACACCTGGATCAAAGAATTTAAGCCCCGCTTTAACGTGGTTTTCCGGGACGACAAAACTTATCCGTACTTGGCCGTGACCATGGGGGAGAAGTTTCCGCGCGTTCAAGTGATGCGCGGCGAGCGCCGGAAAGGCACCCGCTACTTTGGTCCATACACGGCCGGAGCAATCCGCGAGACCATGGACACCGTACTGCGCGTTTTTCCAGTGCGCAGTTGTAGTGCTGGCGTTCTCAGGCGTGCCGAGGCAAGCGGCCGCCCCTGCTTATTGGGTTACATCGACAAGTGCGCAGCGCCGTGTGTAGGCCGAGTCAGCGAAGCCGAACATCGTCAGCTGGCCGAAGACTTTTGTTCCTTTATGGGCGGTGAAGCCAAACAATTCATCACGCGGCTAGAGAAACAGATGAAAGCCGCAGTAGCCGAACTCGACTACGAATACGCGGCACGCATCCGCGATGACATTGCAGCATTACGCAAGGTCTTTGAACGTAACGCTGTGGTCCTCAACGATGACACCAATGCTGATGTTTTTGCTTTCCACGACGACGAACTTGAAGCCGCCGTTCAGGTCTTCAATATTCGTGGTGGCCGTATTCGTGCCCAACGCGGATGGGTGGTGGAAAAAGTTGAAGATGCCACCCCGGCCCAACTCATCGAGCACCTACTTCAGCAGGTTTACGGCGAGGAAGGCGGCAATCAAGACCGTATCCCTCGCGAAGTGTTGGTTCCCTTGGAACCGAGCAACATGGAAGAACTCACTGGCTGGCTCTCCGGCCTGCGAGGGTCCCGCGTTGAGATTCGTGTCCCGCAGCGTGGAGACAAGGCAGCTTTGATGGGGACGGTCAAGGAAAACGCCGAACAATCGCTGCGGCTACACAAGAGCCGGCGTGCGGGGGATATCACCACCCGCTCCTTGGCCCTGCAAGAGCTCCAAGAGGCTTTAGATTTGCCCGTAGCTCTTTTGCGGATCGAGTGCTACGACATTTCCCACGTCCAGGGCACCAACGTAGTTGCATCGATGGTGGTGGTTGAGGACGGCATCCCCAAGAAGTCCGACTACCGGAAGTTCTCCATCACCGGCGCCGCCGCAGTAGATGACACGGCAGCTATGCATGATGTTCTCACCCGCCGTTTTAAGCACTACCTTGCAGACAAAACTGCGCTTCCGGCTGAATCCCCTGTCTCTGGCGAGATCGACGACGATGCACCGGCCCCGGCTAGATCCAAGTTCGCGTACCCGCCTAACCTTGTGGTGGTGGACGGTGGACAGCCCCAGGTGAATGCGGCGGCCAGAGCCCTCGCGGAACTGGGTATTGACGATGTCTACGTAGTTGGTCTGGCTAAACGTCTAGAGGAAGTCTGGCTGCCAGATTCAGACTTCCCGGTCATTTTGCCCCGCGCTTCACAGGGCCTGTACTTGCTGCAACGCATCCGTGATGAGGCCCACCGCTTTGCTATTACGTTCCATCGTCAAAAGCGTGGCAAGGCCATGACAGCTTCAGTTTTGGATTCAATTCCTGGCCTAGGGGAGACCAAGCGCAAAGCACTTTTGAAGCACTTCGGTTCGGTCAAAATGATTCGTAAGGCCTCTTTTGATGATTTACTCAGTGTTCCCGGAATTGGGCCCTCGCTCGCGAAGGTCATTGACCAGCATTTGCATGCGGAGACCGCAGAGGAACAAGCGCCTGCGGTAAATATGACAACCGGCGAAATCATTGATTCTTAGCTAGGGTAGAGACAATCGGGGATGCGTGTTTGTCCGAGGTCCAGGTTTCATCAAAGCTTTGTTGTACTGTCCCGTTCGGGGACTAAATGAGTCAAGAGGACGGAACTGACGTAATGGCAGAGTCGACTGCAAGTACCGGGGGACAAAAAGACGGGCTGACGCCCGTTAAGCCCGCCGAAGCCGAGCTCCTGGTGATTACCGGTATGTCCGGAGCTGGCCGCAGCACTACCTCCGACGCGCTTGAAGATCATGGCTGGTACGTGGTGGATAACTTGCCGCCACAAATGCTGGGAACTCTCGCCGAGATCGTCTCCCACGCTCCCACCTCTATTCCGCGCTTGGCCGCCGTGGTGGACGTTCGGTCCAAGGGTCTTGACGTCACCATCCGAGATGCCCTGGGAACACTCGCAGCTAGTGGCATTCACTACCGGGTGCTGTTTTTGGATGCGTCAGACGATGTTTTGGTCCGGCGCTTTGAACAGGGGCGCCGGCCACACCCGCTCCAAGGTGGTGGCCGCATTCTCGATGGCATCGCTGCTGAACGTGAACAGCTGCAGGAAATCAAAGCCAACGCAGATTTGGTTTTGGACACCAGCGATCTTAACGTCCACGGCCTAGCTACAGCCGTTACGGAGCTTTTTGCCGAAACTGGCCCCGTAGCTTTACGCCTCAACGTGATGAGTTTCGGTTTTAAATACGGCTTACCAGTAGACGCAAACTATGTTGCGGACGTTCGTTTTATCCCTAACCCCCACTGGGTCCCGCAGCTGCGCCCGCACACCGGTTTGGACCAAGACGTCAGCGACTTTGTCCTTCAAGCGGCTGGAGCATCTGACTTCATTGAGCGCTACGTTCATGCGCTTGAGCCGGTACTAGACGGGTACCGGCGCGAAAACAAGCATTACGCCACCATTGCCGTTGGCTGCACAGGTGGCAAACACCGTTCGGTGGCCGTCGCCGTCGAACTTTCTAAGCGCCTTGCGCAACTTCCGCGCGTCACTGTGACGACGGGGCACCGCGATTTGGGACGCGAATAGTGAGTATGTTTACCGGACCGTTGCCCCTGATCCCGGCGGCAGGCACACTACGGGGCGGTTCACAGGACAAGGGACCAGCGGTGGTGGCATTGGGTGGCGGTCACGGCTTGTCCGCCTCGCTGTCCGCTTTACGTTTGCTGACCTCCCAGCTGACGGCTATCGTCACGGTAGCGGACGACGGCGGGTCCTCCGGCAAGCTGCGAGAGGAACTCGACGTATTGCCTCCCGGCGACCTGCGGATGGCATTGGCCGCATTATGCGACGACACCGACTGGGGCCGGACTTGGCGCGACGTGATGCAACACCGATTCGCAACCAAAAACGGCGTCCCTAGTTCTCTGGACAACCACGCTATGGGCAACTTGCTCATTGTTACCCTCTGGGAACTGCTCGGTGACACAGTTGCTGGCCTCAAATGGGCTGGCGCCCTCCTGGGTGCCCGAGGACAAGTACTGCCGATGGCCAGTGTGCCGCTGACGATCGAGGGCGACATCCTCAGGGCATCCGAGGACGGTACCGAAACCCTCACCACGATCGTTGGTCAGGCCAAGTGCGCTGTTGCTGGCCGCTTGGAAAATGTGCGGCTCGTTCCAGAAGCAGCACCAGCCTGTAACGAGGCGCTCAGCGCTATTGAGCTAGCTGACTGGGTAGTTCTCGGGCCGGGGTCCTGGTACACCTCAGTGTTGCCTCACCTTTTGCTCCCAGAAATGCGCCAAGCTCTTGCTGACACCCCGGCTCGCCGTTGCTTAACCATGAATTTGGCCGTGGACACCAAAGAAACCTCAGGCATGAATGCGACTGATCACTTGCGGGTTATTCAGCGCTATGCACCCGAGCTGAGTTTTGACGTGATTCTGGCCGATCCCAATGCCGTGAGCGACCGCGGAGACTTTGAGGCAGTGGCAGCAATGCTCGGGGCAGAGGTGGTCTTCGGTAAAGTAGGTGGCTCGCACGGGCGGCCTGTGCACGATCCATTGCGATTGGCCGCCGCCTATCACGACATCTTTGGGAACAGTTAGGAATATGCCATGGCATTAACAGCATCCGTCAAGGAAGAACTGTCCCGCCTCGACGTCAAGAAGTCTTCGGTACGTAAGGCTGAAGTTTCGGCAATGCTCCGCTTTGCCGGGGGACTGCATATCATCTCCGGCCGGATTGTTATTGAGGCTGAAGTGGATCTAGCGTCCACCGCCCGGCGTCTACGGGCGGCAATCGCCGAAGTGTACGGTCACCAAAGCGAGATCATTGTGGTTTCCGGCGGTGCCCTGCGCAGAGGCAACCGTTACGTGGTCCGGGTAGTGCGCGACGGCGAAGCTCTTGCCCGCCAGACGGGATTGCTGGATTCGCGAGGCCGCCCCGTCCGTGGCCTGCCATCCGTGGTGGTTAATGGTTCCGCAGCAGACGCTGAAGCAGTGTGGCGGGGTGCGTTTTTGGCGCACGGATCGCTCACAGAACCTGGCCGTTCTTCAGCCCTTGAAGTAACGTGCCCCGGCCCGGAAGCGGCGCTGGCTCTTGTAGGAGCCGCCCGCCGGCTAGACATTGCGGCCAAGGCTCGCGAGGTTCGCGGTGTGGACCGGGTAGTGATCAGGGACGGCGACACCATTGCTGCACTCCTGGTGCGAATGGGCGCACACGATGCACTGATGGTCTGGGAAGAGCGCCGTATGCGCAAGGAAGTTCGCGCAACGGCAAACCGGCTGGCTAATTTTGACGACGCAAACCTTCGGCGCTCGGCTCAGGCAGCGGTGGCGGCAGGTGCCCGCGTGGAACGTGCTCTAGAAATCCTGGGAGACGACGTGCCTGATCACCTGAAATATGCAGGTGCCTTACGGGTGGCTCACAAGCAAGCGAGCTTAGATGAACTAGGCAGACTTGCTGACCCGCCCATGACCAAGGACGCTATCGCAGGCCGGATCCGGCGCCTTTTGGCGATGGCAGACAAGCGCGCCGCTGATATGGGAATCCCGAGCACCGAAGCAAGTGTGACGGCAGACATGCTAGATGAATAACTTTGTGCCTAGGATCAAAGGGTAAGGAAATAACCAAGGCCTACTACTGGTTATGAGAATTAGTTGGTGAAATCGCGTTGAGAATGCGATGGCGATGGCACCACAAAGGTTTCCGCTGGTGAGAGCTGGTGGATGAACAATCCGAGAGTTATCAATAGGACCCGATGGTCCCAGACATTGGAGGATTACGTGACTGAATACGTACTGCCAGAACTCACCTACGATTATGCAGCTTTGGAGCCGAACATCTCGGCTCGCATTATGGAACTGCACCACAGCAAGCACCACCAGGCGTATGTAACTGGCGCAAACAATGCACTGGCACAGTTGGCTGAGGCTCGCGAGAAGAACGACTTCGCGAACATCAACCGCCTTTCCAAGGACCTTGCTTTCCACACCGGTGGTCACATCAACCACTCCGTTTTCTGGAACAACATCTCCCCGGATGGTGGCGACAAGCCTGAGGGTGAGCTCGCAGCTGCCATCGACGATGCTTTCGGCTCCTTCGATGCTTTCCGCACACAGTTCACCGCAGCAGCCCTTGGCCTGCAGGGTTCCGGCTGGGCATTCTTGGCTTACGAGCCAATCGGCGGCAACCTGGTCATCGAGCAGCTCTACGATCAGCAGGGCAATGTTGCCGTTGGCACCACCCCGCTGCTGATGTTGGACATGTGGGAGCACGCCTTCTACTTGGACTACGTCAACGTCAAGGCTGACTACGTCAAGGCATTCTGGAACATCGCCAACTGGGCCGATGTGGCAAAGCGCTTCGACGCTGCACGCAACAACGCAACGGGCCTCATCGTCCTGTAGCACCAAGGGCACCGGTGATTTGGACGAAACGGCAACGTAACATTCGTCACACTAAGAGTCATTGAAGCCCAATTTTTGAAACGCCTGCCCCGGCACTTGCCGGGGCAGGCGTTCTTGAACGTAAGATGGATCACGGAAGACAGCAGGCCTTCAGAATGTGGCTGGCTGAATTCCAGAACGGTAATAATCTCTGCCCAATGGCGTGCGGGATCTGTAAGTCGGACGCCATATTCCGACTCATCTAGGCGTGCTGTATAGCACCGAGGAGATTCAAAAGTGACGACCCGTATTGGTATTAACGGCTTCGGCCGCATCGGCCGCAACTACTTCCGCGCGGCACTGGCGCAGGGCGCTGACATCGAAATCGTGGCGGTGAATGACCTTACCGATCCCGAGACTTTGGCTCACTTGCTCAAGTACGACTCCGTAACCGGTCGCTTGGCTGCCACCGTTGAGGTTAAGGATGGTGCACTTGTTGTAGACGGCAAGACCATCAAGGTCTTGGCAGAGCGCGATCCCGCAAACTTGCCTTGGGGCGAGCTGGGTGTAGACATCGTGGTTGAGTCCACTGGCTTCTTCACCAAGGCTGCTGACGCTCAGAAGCACATCAACGCTGGCGCAAAGAAGGTCCTGATCTCGGCTCCGGCCAGCGATGAGGACATCACCATCGTGATGGGTGTCAATGACGGCTTGTACGACAACGCTGCTCACAACATCATTTCCAACGCTTCTTGCACCACCAACTGCCTGGGCCCGTTGGCCAAGGCACTCAATGACGCATTTGGCATCGAACGTGGTCTGATGACCACAATCCACGCCTACACCGCCGATCAGAACCTCCAGGATGGCCCGCATAAGGACCTGCGCCGTGCACGCGCCGCAGCCATCAACATGGTTCCCACCTCCACTGGTGCGGCCAAGGCTATTGGTCTGGTTCTTCCGGAGCTCAAGGGCAAGCTTGATGGTTTCGCCATTCGCGTTCCCGTCCCCACCGGTTCTGCAACTGACCTGACGGCAACCCTTTCTCGCGAAGTCACGGTCGAGGAAGTAAACGCAGCTCTGAAGGCAGCTTCGGAGACCGCTGAGCTCAAGGGCATCCTGACCTACACCGAGGACCCGATTGTTTCCTCGGACATCGTTACGGACCCGGCTTCCTCGATCTTCGACGCTGGCCTCACCAAGGTCATCGGCAACCAGGTTAAGGTTGTTTCCTGGTACGACAACGAGTGGGGCTACTCCAACCGCCTCGTTGACCTCACGGAGCTCGTAGCATCCAAGCTGGGCTAGGGTAGATTCATGACATTTCACACCCTCAACGAACTCATCGCTGAAGGTGTCCGCGGGCGGTACATTCTGGTCAGAAGTGACCTGAATGTGCCGCTCGACGGCTCTACAGTGACTGACGATGGCCGCATCAAGGCCTCCCTGCCGGTACTGCAGAAGCTCACGGACGCCGGCGCACGTGTTTTGATTACGGCTCACTTGGGCCGCCCCAAGGGCGCCCCTGAGGAGAAGTACTCGCTCAAGCCTGCAGCGGATCGACTGGCCGAGCTGGCAAGCTTCCCAGTTTCTCTAGCTGCTGACACGGTAGGGGAGTCGGCTAAGTCCGGCGCCGCTGCTTTAGCTGACGGTGAAGCGCTAGTTCTCGAGAATGTCCGATTTGATGCACGTGAAACCAGCAAGGACGACGCCGATCGCCTCGCCTTCGCAGGCGAGCTCCGTGCGCTGACCGGTGATAACGGCGCCTTTGTTGATGACGCATTCGGCGCTGTGCACCGCAAGCACGCTAGCGTCTACGACGTCGCAACACTTTTGCCCTCTTACCAGGGTGACTTGGTCAAGACCGAGGTAGATGTTCTGAAGCGTTTGACCCAAGACTCTGAGCGGCCCTACGTCGTTGTTCTGGGCGGTTCAAAGGTGTCAGACAAACTTGCTGTAATCGACAACCTCTTGGGCAAGGCGGACACCTTGCTTATCGGTGGCGGCATGCTCTTTACGTTCTTGGCAGCATCCGGTCACAAGGTTGCTTCTAGCCTGCTCGAAGAAGACCAGATCCCAGTGGTCCAGGAATACCTCAAGCGAGCCGAAGCTGCTGGAAGCCGGTTTGTGGTTCCCACTGACGTGATTGTGGCTTCCGGCTTCGCTGCCGACGCTGACCACGAGACCGTTGCCGCTGACGCCATTGAGTCCAGCTCCTTCGGGGCAAAGGGCATTGGCTTGGACATCGGTCCCCAGTCTGCCGCCGAGTTCGCTCGCCAGATTGGTGAAGCCAAAACGGTGTTCTGGAACGGACCCATGGGTGTGTTCGAGTTTGAAGCATTTGCTGGCGGTACCAAAGCCGTTGCTCAGGCACTGACTGAACTTAGCGCCAAGGGCGGTTTCACCGTTGTTGGTGGTGGCGATTCAGCTGCTGCAGTTCGAACCCTTGGGTTTGAAGACGGCCAGTTCGGACACATCTCTACCGGTGGTGGAGCAAGTCTTGAGTACCTTGAAGGCAAGGAATTGCCAGGGCTGACGGTACTGGACCGCTAGCGGTGGTGTTGGACCGATAAAGCCGGCCCGGTCCACACAGGTTCTAGGCATTGCGCCGGGAAGCACCAGTGCTTTCCGGCGCAGCGCTTGAACCACGTGGCCCAAGCGGCCACTCATATATTTTCCCAGGCTGCTTTGTACAGCTTGATTCGCACAGTTCAATTCCCAGTAATGGAGATGCAGTGACCAAGTCCACCAACGGTAACTTTGACCGTACGCCCCTGATCGCAGGCAACTGGAAGATGAACATGGACCACGTCCAGGGCATCACCTTGTTGCAGAAGTTGGCTTGGACCCTGTCCGACGCCAAGCACGATTACTCCCGTGCAGAAGTTGCTGTGTTCCCGCCGTTCACTGACCTGCGCGGAGTACAGACCCTGGTTCAGGGCGATGAGCTCAAGGTTGTTTACGGTGGCCAAGACCTCTCCCCGGAGGACTCAGGAGCCTACACCGGTGACATCTCCGGTCAGTTCTTGTCAAAGCTCGGTTGCTCCTACGTCCTGGTAGGACACAGTGAGCGACGCACCATTCACGCCGAGGACGATGCCACGTGCAACGCCAAGGTCAAGGCAGCCTTCCGCCATGAAGTAACTCCTGTCCTGTGCGTTGGTGAAGGTTTGGAAATTCGCCAAGCAGGGACTCACGTGGAACACACCTTGGCACAATTGCGTGGTGGCGTTGACGGGCTGACCCCGGAGCAAGCGAGTGAACTCGTTGTGGCTTATGAGCCCGTATGGGCTATCGGCACTGGCGAGGTTGCAGGCCCGGAGGACGCTCAGGAAATGTGCATAGCCCTCCGTGCAGAGTTGGCTACCTTGTTCGGTGAAGACGTTGCCGCCAAGACTCGTCTGCTCTACGGTGGTTCGGTAAAGGCCAATAATGTTGCCGCAATTCTCAGCGGTGAGGATGTTGACGGTGTGTTGGTCGGCGGAGCGAGCCTCGATGCTGCTGAGTTTGCTAACATTGTCAGGTTCGAGAGCCACGTTCAGACCAACTAGGTCTCACGCACGGTTTCCGTTCCCAACTCCTGCTGAAAGGCCGTCGTGGACGTTCTTCAAATCATTCTTCAGATCTTGCTCGGCATCACAAGCTTGCTCTTGACCTTGCTCATCCTGCTTCACAAAGGCCGCGGTGGTGGCTTGTCGGACATGTTCGGTGGCGGTATGTCCTCTGGTCTGAGCTCTTCCGGCGTTGCTGAGAAAAACCTGAACCGCTTTACAGTGGTTTTGGGTGTTACGTGGGGCGTAGTCATCGTAGGGCTCGGTCTGCTGATGCGCTTCAACGGCAACGGTGCCTAAATTTAGACAAAACTAAAAGGGCGGTTGCCGGATAACATCCGGCAACCGCCCTTTTATTTTCACAACATTCTAGTGGTGCGATGGTTCCTTTTTTACAAGAGCAGCAGGCACCTTAGCTGCAGCAGCTTCGTCAATAAGCCACAGAGTCTGAGCATGGCCCCGGGGACCAGCGGCTGGTACTTGGAATGGATTGGCGCCAGCAAGAGCTAAACCAACAGCTCCAGCCTTGTCTTCACCGGCTACAACCATCCACACGTTCTGTGCGTTGTTGATCGCCGGCAAGGTCAACGAAATACGGCCAGCAGGGGGCTTGGGAGAATTCTCCACCCCAACAACAGTCCGCTCGCGTTCGCGAATACCCGCCATCTCAGGGAACAACGAAGCAACGTGGGCGTCAGGCCCCACACCAAGTAACAGCACGTCAAAACGGGGGAGCGTGCCGGGCTCGTCCGGACGGTCATCGGAGTAGTCACGCGCATGCTCGGCAGCAGCGGCCTCGGCCAAACGCCTTGAGTAGTCGGCTGCAGCTTCATCTGCTGTGTCAAAGTCGTCACTTGAGCCAGGTTCAAATACACGAGCCTCATCAACACCGATGTGAGACAGCAAAGCCTCACGAGCTTGGCGAGCGTTACGGTCAGCTGAGTCAGCTGCCACAAAACGCTCGTCGCCCCACCAGAAATTGACCTTTGACCAGTCCACAGCCGGCCTTGCCGACGATTCAGCCACGGCACGCAAGGTGCCGATTCCCACGGTGCCACCAGTGAGGACAACAGTAGCTTCACCGTATTTGTCCTGGACATCAACCAGTTTAGTGATCAGACGTGCAGCGATTGCTGCCATCAGCACTGTGGAATTTGGATGAATACTTACTCTTGGCTCAACGCTCACTCGGTTTGACACTCCTCTGGTTAGTCCGTGGCAATCCCAAAGTGATCACCTCACCGAACACTTCATCCGGGTCCAGGCGTCGCAGTTCTTCTGCCAAACAGTCACGCAGGCTTCGGCGCGGCAGCGAAATACGCTGAACGGCTTGGCCCGGCTGGCTCAGTTCTGCAACGTTGAGACCCGGTCGGAACAACTGTACGTCACCGGCAGGTCGACTCAAACGTACACGCCGAATTCCTGTACCAGCAGGATCAGCCACAATCGTGACCGGTGCATTCAGCGCAAGCGTCAACCATGCAGCCAACAACAATGTGCTGGGCGAATCGCTTGCACCCTCAACGGTAATCGCAGTGATGGGCGATTCTTCAACTTGATCCAGAACCGCTGCAAGCTGAATGCGCCAGTTGGTTAGACGAGTCCAGGCAAGGTCTGTGTCACCTGCACGGTAGGTCTCAGAAATGTTGCTCAAAGCTGCTAACGGCTCGGGCTCATTGGCCGAGTCGGTTATGCGGCGATGGGCAATACGCCCAATGGACGTTGCACCTGCGTTCTTCGGAGCTCCGTGCGGCCACCAGGCCACAATCGGTGCGTCGGGCAGTAACAGGGCCGCAACCAAAGACTCGCTTTCGCGGGACAGACGTCCGTAGCCGCGCAACACAATCACCTCAGAGGCACCAGCGTCACCGCCAACCCGGATCTGAGCATCAAGACGGTCCTCGGCTTCAGCACCAGCGTCAGCCATCACAATGATGCGGCAAGGGTGTTCCCGGCTCGCGTCGTTAGCGGCTTCAATGGCTTCTTCTTCAAGCCCAGACTTTGTAATGACCACAAGAGTCATTACTCGACCCAAAGCGATCACACCGCCTTGCTCGCGCAAGGACATGATCTTCTTTGAGATTTTTGATGTGGTGGTATTTGGTAGATCTACAATCATGGCCTTCTCCAGCTCCGTCCATCGCGAGCCAACAATTCATCAGCAGAGGCAGGTCCCCAGCTGCCGGGTGCGTAAGGCTCAGGCTGAATACCCAAGCTGGCCCAGTAGTCCTCAAACGGGTCCAAAATCTTCCAGGACAATTCCACTTCTTGGTGACGCGGGAACAGCGGCGGCTCACCCAAAAGAACGTCCAGAATCAGACGTTCGTAAGCTTCCGGGCTGGATTCGGTAAAGGAGTGCCCGTAGCCGAAGTCCATGGTGACATCGCGGACTTCCATCTGAGTACCCGGCACCTTGGAACCGAAACGAATCGTGGCACCTTCGTCAGGCTGCACACGAATCACTACGGCATTCTGACCGAAATCGTCTTCACCGTGGTCACGGAACAGCAGGTTAGGCGCACGCTTAAAGACAACGGCGATTTCTGTCACGCGGCGGCCCAAACGCTTGCCAGCACGCAAGTAGAAGGGCACACCGTTCCAACGGCGAGTGTTGATATCCAAACGGATAGCAGCGAAGGTCTCAGTTGTGGAGTCAGCAGGGATACCCTCTTCTTGAAGGTAACCAAGCACTTCTTCCCCGCCCTGCAAGCCACCGGCGAACTGGCCGCGTGCGGAGTGCTGAGACAAGTCCTCAGGCAACTTAACAGCTGCGAGTACCTTTTCCTTTTCTGCGCGAAGGTCTTCGGCGTTAAAGGAGATGGGTTCTTCCATGGCTGTCAGGGCCAAAAGCTGTAGCAAGTGGTTCTGAATGACGTCACGGGCAGCACCCACGCCGTCGTAATATCCGGCCCGGCCACCGGTGCCAATGTCTTCGGCCATGGTGATTTGGACGTGATCAACGTAGTTTGCGTTCCACAACGGCTCAAAAAGCTGGTTGGCAAAACGCAAGGCGAGGATGTTCTGAACGGTTTCCTTGCCCAAGTAGTGGTCAATCCGGAACACCGAGTCCGGCGGGAACACTGACTCAACAATGTCGTTCAAAGCCCGGGCAGATTCAAGATCGTGGCCAAAAGGCTTCTCGATCACAACGCGGCGCCATTTGCCGTCTTCTGCAGCGGCCAGACCATGTGCAGACAACTGCTTGCACACGAGTTCAAAAGCCTTGGGCGGGATGGAGAGATAGAACGCATGGTTACCGCGAGTACCGCGCTGTTCGTCGAGTTCTGCGATGGTGTCCTTGAGGCGTTCAAAAGCCTCGTCGTCATCGAATTCACCCTGGACAAAACGAATACCTTCAGACAACTGTGCCCACACCGTTTCGTCAAAGGGTGTGCGCGAGTGCGCCATCACCGATTCTTTAACTTCGGCGGCAAAATCCTCGTTCTCCCACTGCCTGCGCGCAAAACCAACCAACGCAAAGCTGGGCGGCAACAAACCACGATTGGCAAGATCATAAACAGCCGGCATTAGCTTCTTACGAGCTAGGTCACCGGTAACGCCGAAAAGGACGAGGGACGATGGTCCGGCAATGCGGTTGAGACGACGGTCCCGCGGATCGCGCAATGGATTGCGTGCCGCTGAACCCCCGAACCACTTGCCGTTCTCCGAGAGTGGCATAACGTGTTGGGAGCCTTACTAATTAGGGGAGGGGCCGCCCCACCGGGACGGCCCCTCGAAATTACTTAGATGAATCCAGTGCTGCAACGATGTCCAGCAATTGCTGTACACCGGCGGCACGGTCACGCAAGTGCAAACGCAGCACGGGGCGGCCGTGGTCGGCCAGAACCTGTGCATCGCCAGCAGCCTGTGCGGAGATCAGCTCTCCAAAGGTGAACGGACGCTCCGGAATAGCCAGGTCCTCAGTTGACTCTGCTGTGATTTGAACAAAGACACCGATCGCGGGACCACCCTTGTGGAACTGACCTGTGGAGTGCAAGAAACGCGGGCCCCAGCCAAACGTCACAGGACGTCCGGTGGTGGCTGCGAGCGTATTGCGCACCTCGGACAGCTGAGGGTAGGCAATTCGGTCAAGGTAGGCCTGGACGCTCAAGTAACCATTGGCATCGAGCTGGCCCAAGGTAGCTTCAAGTGCCTGGGCAACCGTGCTGGACTCACCCAACCAGTCACCTCCGCGAACCTCAATGGCCCCATCCACAAAGTTAGCGGCAACTGGCTCAGGCTGTGCATCAAGCAAACCGCGGGCAGCAGCCTTCGCCGCTTCGACATCCGGCTGGTCAAAGGGGTTGATCCCCAAAAGCCGGCCAGCAACAGCAGTAGCGAATTCCCACACCATCATCTGGGTAGGAAGGCCGCCAGCGATGGCGACTTCGTTACCGGTGAGCGTGAGCTCAGAGTCGGAAGCCACCAAGTGAGCTACCAGAACGTCCCCTGCACCAGATGTCAGTTCGGGTGAGGATGCGTCGGCAACAACAGGCAACAGACCTGTGCCGCTCTTACCGGTTGATTCTGCAATCAACTGTTCTGCCCAATCGGCAAAGCCCACAATTCCAGAACCGTTGTCAACGATCACGATCTTGTCGCGCAGTGGGCTTGTGCCACCCAGAGCCGCACCCAATGCCAAACCAACGTTGTCAGCAGAGTCTTGCCGCAAAGCCTGCGCGGCTTCCTCTGCCTCGTCAAGGAACGCTTGAATATCAACGCCGGCAAGGCCCGAGGGAACCAGACCAAAAGCGGTCAGGGCCGAGTATCGGCCACCCACGTTGGGATCGGCGTTGAATACCTTCCGGTACCCAGCCGCCCGCGAAGTCTCATCGAGTGGAGACCCGGGATCGGTGACCACAACAACGCGAGACTTCGCGTCAATGCCAGCCTTGGTGAATTCCTGCTCAAAAATCCTGCGCTGAGAATCGGTTTCTAGCGTTGAACCAGACTTCGATGAGACCACGATTGCGGTGCTCTCAAGCCGGTCGCGGATAGCCGCCTGGACCTGTTCCGGGTCAGTGCTATCAAGAACAGTCAGCTCGACGCCGGCCGTTGCCGTCATTACCTCGGGCGCCAAAGACGAACCACCCATTCCGCACAACACGAAATGGTTGACGCCCTCGGCAGCGAACTCGCTGCGCAATGCCAAAATCTCGGGAACCAGCGCGGCCGAAATGGTAGGCGCTTCAACCCACCCCAGTCGCTTGGCGGATTCTGATTCTGCATCTTGACCCCACAGGGTGGCGTCCTTAGCAAAAATCTTGCTTGCGATCTTTTCCTGAACCAAGGTTGGTACGTGTTGGTTCTGCGCGTCGAGAGCGGCGCCGGCGGCGTCGTAGCTGATTGTGCTCATGATGCTTAAGCGTCCTTCCGTGCGTCTGCTAGGACCGAATCAACGTCGGCCAGCAGTTCCTTCCAGCTGGCCACAAACTTGTCCAAGCCCTCGGTCTCTAGCAAAGCCACAACCTCGTTGTAAGAAATGCCCAACTCTTCAAGAGCATTCAACGTAGCGTTGGCGTCGTCGTAGCCGCGAGTGATCGTGTCGCCAGTGACGGCTGCGTGATCAAAAGTAGCGTCCAAGGTCTTTTCCGGCATGGTGTTTACAACACCTGCTGCAACAAGTTCCGTGACGTACAAGGTGTCCGGGTAAGCCGGATCCTTCACACCGGTGGATGCCCACAGCGGACGCTGTTCGCGTGCGCCAGCGTTGGCCAAAACGCTCCAACGCTCGGTTGCGAAGAGCTCCTGGTAAACCTGGTAAGCCAAGCGAGCATTAGCAACGCCGGCCTTGCCCTTGAGAGCAAGTGCTGCAGGGGTGCCCAGTGCATCGAGACGCTTGTCGATCTCGGTGTCAACGCGAGAAACAAAGAACGAAGCGACCGAGTGAATTTTGCTCAGGTCCTTACCGTTTTCCTTTGCCTGCTCCAAACCAAGCTGGAAAGCGTTGATAACTGCACGGTAGCGCTCGAGCGAGAAGATCAACGTCACGTTCACGCTGATGCCCTCCGCCAAAGTAGCCGTGATGGCTTCGAGGCCTTCGAGGGTTGCCGGAATCTTGATCAGGACGTTTTCCTGACCAACCTTCTCGAACAATTCCTTGGCTTCCTTGATGGTGCCAGCGGTGTCCCACGCCTTGCGCGGATCAACTTCGATGGACACGCGGCCGTCAACACCGTCGGTAGCCGAGTAGATCGGGGCGAAGAGCTCACAAGCCTCGGCGACATCCGCCGTCGTAATTTCGAAAATCGCCTTCTCGACGTCGGCGCCAGCCTTGGCAAGCTCAGTGATCTGAGTTGCGTAGTCTTCGCCCTTGCTGATGGCAGCCTGGAAAATACTCGGGTTGGTGGTCACACCAACGACGTTCTTTTCCTCGATGAGTTTCTTCAAGCTGCCGGAGGTCAGGCGCTGGCGGGAAAGGTCGTCGAGCCAAATTGAAACCCCGGCGTCAGAAAGCTGCTGGGTTGGAGTGCTAGTCATTTTTCTCCTCTTTATCTGCTGTAAATCTCGTGGCGAATTACGCGTTGGCTGCGGCGATGGAGTCTTTAGCGGCGGCAGCAACGGCTTCAGCCGTGATACCAAACTCTTGGAAGAGTCGCTTGTAGTCCGCCGAAGCACCGAAGTGCTCCAGAGAAATGGAACGTCCAGCGTCGCCTACAAATTCCTTCCAGCCCAATGCCAGTCCGGCCTCTACCGAGACGCGGGCACGCACTGCTGCGGGCAATACCGACTCGCGGTAAGCCTCGTCCTGCTTCTGGAACCACTCAACACACGGAACTGAAACAACACGGGCTGCAATACCTTCAGAAGCCAATGCTTCGCGAGCCTGTACGGCAAGCTGCACTTCAGAACCGGTACCCAAAAGGATGACGTCAGGGGTGACGTTCGCGCCGTCGCGAGTTGCCTCGGCAAGAACGTAAGCTCCCTTTGCGGTTCCGGCTGCGGACCCGAAGGTCTCGCCGTCGGCAACACCTTCACCACGTGCATACGTGGGGATGTTCTGACGCGTCAAGACGATGCCAGCAGGGTTGGAGTGGTTCTCCAGCATGGTCTTCCACGCTACCGAAACCTCGTTGGCATCACCCGGACGGACGACGTCGAGACCTGGGATTGCGCGCAGCGACGCCAACTGTTCTACCGGCTGGTGTGTGGGTCCGTCTTCACCCAAACCGATGGAGTCGTGGGTCCATACGTACAGGGATCCGATCCCCATCAACGCGCCGAGGCGGATAGCCGGGCGCTGGTAGTCAGAGAAGATCAAGAAGGTGCCAGAGAACGCGCGAGTGTCACCGTGCAAGCTGATGCCGTTGACGATGGAAGCTGCTGCGTGCTCGCGAATACCAAAGTGCAGCACACGGCCGTACGGGTTACCGGACCATGCATCCGTCTGACGGGACACCGGAATGAAGGAGGCTGATCCTTCAATAGTGGTGTTGTTGGACTCTGCAAGGTCAGCGGAACCGCCCCAAAGCTCGGGGAGTACCGGGCCGATGGCGTTAAGGACCTTTCCTGAAGCGGCACGAGTGGAAACTTCCTTGCCAGCTTCGAAGACCGGCAAAGCGGCATCGAGTTCGGCCGGGAGCTCGTGGGCCTTGGTGCGCTCAAGCAGTGCGGCGCCTTCAGGGTTGGAGCTCTTCCATGCTTCGAAGGACTTGTCCCATTCGGCGTGTTGTTCCGCACCGCGAGCGATTGCCTGGCGGGTGTGGTCCAGGACTGCCGGGTCAACGTCGAAGGACTTCTCCGGGTCAAAGCCAAGCACCGTCTTCAGCCCGGCTACTTCGTCAGCACCAAGTGCCGAACCGTGAATCTTGCCGGTGTTCTGCTTCTTCGGTGCAGGCCAGCCGATGATGGTGCGCAGGGAAATGATGGACGGCTTGGTGGTCTCAGCCTTTGCTGCGGCGAGAGCTGCGTGCAATTCCTGTACGTCTTCGACGTACTCTCCGGTGCGGGTCCAGTCCACGCGCTGAGTGTGCCAGCCGTAGGCTTCGTAGCGCTTGAGTACGTCTTCGGTGAAGGCAATGTCAGTGTCGTCTTCGATCGAGATGTGGTTCTCGTCGTAGATCACTACGAGGTTGCCCAATTGCTGGTGACCAGCGAGCGAGGAGGCTTCAGAGGTGACGCCTTCCTGAAGGTCTCCGTCAGAGGCGATAACCCAGATGGTGTGATCAAAGGGGCTGGTTCCTTCAGCTGCGTCTGCGTCGTAGAGGCCGCGCATACGGCGCTGCGAGTATGCGAACCCAACCGAGGAAGCCAAGCCTTGGCCCAAGGGACCGGTGGTGATCTCTACACCTGCAGTGTGCTTGTATTCGGGGTGTCCGGGGGTCAATGAGCCCCAAGTACGCAGTGCTTCAAGGTCCTTGAGCTCCAAACCGTATCCGGAGAGGAAAAGCTGAATGTAGAGCGTCAGTGACGTGTGACCGGGGGAGAGGATAAAGCGGTCACGGCCCAACCAATCCGGGTTCTTAGGATCGTGGCGCATGAACTTCTGGAACAGCAGGTAAGCGGCCGGGGCCAAGCTCATTGCGGTACCTGGGTGGCCGTTGCCAACCTTTTCAACCGCGTCCGCGGCCAGAACGCGAACGGTGTCAACCGCGCGCTGGTCCAGATCTGTCCAGTTCAATTCCTGCTCTTGCATGTGTGGCACGTAAACCGAGCCCCTCTCTGTGCTGACGGACTGCCACATTCTCGCTACACCGAGGTATGAACTCGGCACTGCGTCCCGCTTTGGGCGCGTGACAGCCGTTCACCATTGAATCGTTGATCGTTGACCAGGGCGGGCACCAGAACCTTCAACTCGCGAGTCGAATAGGATGCCGCCTGCTGTTCTGCAATTCAGCTTACCCCTACACATTAGAAGCGCACATCGTGTATTCCAGCAGTTGGACGAAAATTCGCCAGTATGAAGTAAAAAGTGCTGGTGAAACGTTCACTATCGGCGATATTCCAAAGATCTCACCACTTTCAAACAGGGACTGTGAGGTTTTGAAATCTTTCCCCCAAGAGTGCGCGCGGTATGATATTTAAGGCTGCGGTCTGCGCCGCCAACCTCTTGACGTAGAACTGAGTGAGAACCACAGTGAGTGCCACTAAGACGCCTGCCGGCGTCGCCCCTGTCTCTGCTGGAATGTCTGTGGGACGAAAGGTCCGCGCGTATTTTGCGCTCACCAAGCCCCGGGTTATTGAGTTACTGCTGGTTAGTACCTTGCCGACCATGATTTATGCACAGCGAGGCTTCCCCTCGATTGGGCTCATTTTGGCAACCCTTGTTGGTGGGGCATTTGCTGCTGGCAGCGCCGGAGCATTCAATTGCTACATTGACCGCGACATTGACAAGTTGATGCACCGCACAGAAAACCGGCCGTTGGTCACCGGCGAAGTCACGCCTCGCGAGGCCCTCATTTTCTCTTGGGCGCTGGGCATAGCAGCTATCGCCATCCTCTGGTTCGGGGCCAACCCGCTCGCCGCGCTTCTGGGCGTAGCAGCTATCTTCTTCTACGTAGTCATCTACACGCTGATTCTTAAGCGCCGCACAGCCCAAAACATTGTGTGGGGCGGCGCCGCGGGTTGTTTCCCAGTTTTGATCGCTTGGGCTGCCGTCACCAACACCGTGGAATGGCCCGCCTTCGTACTGTTTATGGTGATTTTTCTCTGGACCCCGCCGCACTACTGGCCGCTGTCCATGCGTTACGGCGAGGACTACCGCAACGCTCAGGTTCCGATGCTGGGCGCCATTGCCGGGGCAAAGGTTGTGTCCGTTCAGGTGGTTCTCTACGCGTGGGCCATGGTGGCTTGCTCGCTCTTGATGATCCCGGTAGGTGGGGCGGGCTGGGTTTACACAATCGTGGCGCTTGGTGCCGGCGCCTGGTTCCTGTACGAGTCGCATGCGCTCTACGCCCGTGCACAGCGTGAAGATATCGAGAACAAGAAGGCTATGAAGGTCTTCCACGGTTCTATTAGCTACTTGACCTTGCTGTTTATTGCACTCGCTGTGGATCCCTTTATTGGTTCAGCAATAGTCTCTCACTAGCCAAACTGTTCCGGCAGACCAGCAAGTCAAGAGCAACCTGACGTTCCAGTACACGCGCCGTACTAAGAACAACAAAAAGACTTTGGGTCCCCAGCCACTGGCTGGGGACCCAAAGTCTTTTTCGCATCGGGAGATTTTAGCTCTTGGGGCTATGGCGGGCTATGTCGGCGGTATTGGTCGCTGCAGCCATCAGCAGCGCTGCGCACACCATGTGTATACCCACCAATAACGCCGGAATCCCATTGAAGTACTGCGTGAATCCGATAACGGCTTGAAGAACGGTGACCACAAGAAGCAGCAACACCGAGGTGCGGAACTCTCCGCGAATCCCACGGCGGAGCACCACGTAAAAGGCAAACAGTGTTCCGGCGGTGATCACGTATGCAGGAACTGCGTGGAAGTGGCTCACCAGGTCCCAGTCCAGGCCGTTGCGTGGCGCATTCGCGTCACCAGCGTGCGGGCCGGCACCCGTAACAACAACACCGAGGATCACCGCAAGCGCCGAGAATCCCGCCACTACTCGCATCAACGGTGCCATGACTGCTGGGACGGCCGTGAGTCTGCGATTCATTGCCTGTCCGGTTCTACCGTAAGTGCGGTTGACCAGCAGCGTTGCGAATACTACTAAGGCCATGGAGACCAAAAAGTGCAGCCCGACGATCCACGGGTTTAGACCAGTGAGGACAGTGATACCGCCAATGATCGCTTGGGCAGGGATGCTCGCCAGCAGTCCAACGGCCAGCAAAAACAGGTCTTTGCGTTCTTTGCGAAGATTCCATAAATAAACAAGCATGAGCCCGGCAATAAGTGCCAACACAAAGGTGAGTGTCCGGTTGCCGAATTCGATAACACCGTGAATACCGCTTTCTGGGGTGTTTACAAGCGAACCGTCGGTGCATCGTGGCCAGGTGGGGCAACCAAGACCGGATGACGTCAGACGCACAGCACCACCAGTGCCAATGAGTACGGTTTGCCCAATCAAGGACAACACCGAAAGCCGGCGCACCGTGGTGTTCACTTCACGAGGCAGTCTTGAGGAAATCTTCTGACCGAGGGTGGGCTGGGGAGAAATGATGGTCACCTGTACTTCTAGTTTTTCGTACCGCTGATGAACTGAGCTGGGAAATTCCGAAGGTCACATAATGTCTAGTTCCATTTGAACCATTTGGCTGCCGCGATTCCAGCGCCGACTGTCCAGAGGAGCAGTACGACGACGGCGCCGACGTTGAGGGAACCGTGCAAAAGTGCGTCACGCAAGGCGTCGCCCAAAGCGCCGGAGGGTAAAAATGGCACCATTGCGCCGAGCAGGCCAGGCAGATGGCTGCCGGGAACAATCATTCCGCCCATGGCTCCCAGCAGGATCCAGAGGAGGTTGGTGATGGCCAGTGTTGCTTCGGGCCGCACTGTACCGGCGACCAACAGCCCTAGGGCTGTGAATGCAGCAGCGCCGAGCACTAGAACGGGGATGCCGATCAGCAAGCCCCAACCGTTGGGGTGCCAGCCCATCAGTGCACCACAAAGGCCAATGATGATGACTTGCAGGGCAAGCACCGCGAGGACTGCAAGGATCTTTCCGCACATTAAGCCAAGGCGGCCTAATGGTGTGGTGGAGAGAAACCGCAATACGCCGTAACGCCGGTCAAAACCGGTGGCGATTCCTTGCCCGGTGAAGGCCGTGGATAGCGCACACAGAGCCAAGATGCCAGGAACGGCAACATCCACACGAGCTACACCCACGTTGTCCAGGAGGGGGGTAAATACCAAGGCGAAGAGTGCCAAGAGCGGCATCACAACGGCAAGCACCAATTGCTCACCATTGCGGAGCATGGTTGAGGTTTCGTACAGTCCTTGGCGCAAAATCCTGACGGGCAGAGGTGCCGGAGTCTGGATACTAGTGCCTAAAGGTGCCGAAGTAAGGCTCATGATTTCTTCCCGGAGATATCGAGGAACACGTCTTCAAGATCACGTGCGTCTAAGCGAATGGAAGTAGGCATAACCCCTGCTGCGGCCCACGCTTCTGCAAGGCGCAGCAAATCCGCGGGAGTTAATTCGCCTCGAACTAGGTAGTGTCCTGGGCGGGTTTCTTGCAGCCCAATGTCTGGGCGCGTAACTGTGCTGAAGTCCATGGCCGGCGGCGCTGCAAACTCCAAGCTCCGGTGGGATGTGCTGGAGCCTGGGCCTGTTTCTTGACGAGCGAGCAGTTCGGAAACAGTGCCTTCGGCAACGATCCGGCCAGCATCCACAATGTACACGTAGTCAGCCAGACGTTGTGCGTCATCCATTAAGTGGGTGGTCAGGACAATGCCCATGCCGGAATCCCGCAGCTCGCGGATCAGTTCAAAAACTAGTTGGCGTGATTGTGGGTCTAGCCCTGCGCTCGGCTCATCAAGGAACAGCAGTTCAGGACGGCCAACAAGCGCAGCTGCTAGGGCCAAGCGCTGTTTCTGCCCGCCAGAAAGCCTGCGAACGCTGCTTCGGGCGAAGTCGTTGATACCAAGGCGTTCTACAAGATCTTCAACCGGCCACGGGTTGGTGTACATCGAGGCGATGTGACGCAAGAGTGGAATGGGGTGCGCAGCTGGCGGGAGACCACCATCCTGAAGCATCACACCAATCCGGGCGCGCAACTCGGCACCGGCAGTGTCTGGGTCTTGTCCCAACACAGTGATGGTGCCACCGGTACGTTTTTGCAGGCCTTGCGCGCATTCAAGGGTGGTTGTTTTGCCCGCGCCATTGGCGCCAAGTAGAGCCGTTACTTCACCTGCGCGAGCTTGCATAGACAAGCCAGCGACCACGCGCATCATTTTGGAATCGAGGGCGGGAACCGGGCCAACGTCCTTAATGAGCGAGTCGATAATAAGCACGGGAGGGGCCTCAGAATCCACAGAAACATTCTACGCGATGTAGTAGTGGTGCCCCTTACCGCTTACACAGCCAAGCCTTACTGGAGTTCGGGACTAAATTAGGACATGCTTGTGTTGTGTATTCTGTGAAGAAGTCCGCATCTGCGCTTGCCGTAGATCCTGAATTGAGTGCCCCTGCGGGCGCCGGCTTAGCAGCCAGCGCTCCATATGGCGCCGAGTCAGCTGACTCTGAGGACCGCACCAGCTCCGAGGAGCGGACCAGAGACCGGGTCAGAATCGCTGTTCTTGAACATGGTCCAGTGACCGCGGCCGAACTTGGCCGTCGCTTGGGTTTCACACCCGCAGCTGTTCGCCGCCACTTAGACCACTTGTCTAGGGCTGGCGTTATTGAAGTGAAGACTTCCGGCCGTTCCCGTGTTGGCACACGAGCCGGGCGCCCCGCACGGCACTATGTTTTGAGCCAGCAAGGCCAGTCAGGCCTTGGTGATGACTACTTGGACATTGCCCGCACTGCGCTCAAGCGCCTTGCCGAGCTCTCTGGTCCAGCTGCTGTTGAAGCCTTCGCAGAAGAGCGCTTCGCCGCAATGGAAGAGCGGTACCGTCCCATCGTGGAGGCTGCTGGAAGCGAAGTCGGAGACCGCGCCAAGGCACTCGCTGTAGCACTTAACGGCGACGGTTTTGTAGCCTCCACCACCAGCATCGGCGCTAACGGTTCATTGCCGGCCGCTTTGGCGGCGGAGCAACTATGCCAGGGACACTGCCCAGTGCAGCAACTGGCCGCTGAGTTCCCCATTTTTTGCGACAAAGAAACGGAAGTGTTCGCAAGACTCGTGGGTGTAGATGTTCGTCGGCTTTCAACATTGGCCGGTGGCGGACACGTCTGCACCACCCACATACCCACCGGAAGGCCTGTAGGAGCGCAACAAGCTGTGCTGCTTCAGTCCCCGGCGATTAATCAGGTAAGTAATCATCAGCAAGAAAGGCCGTGATGACGGACCAACTAGCAGAGAAAGCAGTGGCGGAAGGTACGGTGATTTCGGAGATTCTCGAGAAGAATCCCGAACTAAACGGTATTGGAACCTACGAGTACGGCTGGGCCGATAAGAACGACGCCGGTGCTAACGCGCGGCGTGGACTTAGCGACGAAGTCGTCAAGGACATCTCGTCCAAAAAGAGCGAGCCTCAGTGGATGCTCGATCTGCGACTCAAGGGTTTGAAGTACTTCGACCGTAAGCCCATGCCCACTTGGGGTGCGGACCTTTCCGGCATCGACTTCGACAACATCAAGTACTTTGTGCGCTCCACCGAGAAGCAGGCAGCCACATGGGAAGACTTGCCTGAGGACATCCGGAACACCTACGAGAAGCTGGGTATCCCGGAAGCTGAGCGTAGCCGTTTGGTTTCTGGTGTTGCAGCACAGTACGAGTCTGAAGTGGTTTACCACCAGATTCGCGAAGATCTGGAACAGCAGGGTGTTATCTTCTTGGACACCGATACCGCGTTGAAGGAACACCCGGAGATCTTCCAGGAGTACTTCGGCACTGTCATTCCGGTAGGCGATAACAAGTTTGCTTCGCTCAACACCGCGGTGTGGTCCGGCGGATCCTTTGTCTACGTACCTAAGGGCGTACACGTAGACATCCCTCTGCAGGCGTACTTCCGTATCAACACGGAAAACATGGGACAGTTCGAACGCACGCTCATCATTGCTGATGAGGACTCTTACGTTCACTACATTGAAGGTTGCACGGCTCCGATTTACACCTCGGACTCGTTGCACTCTGCAGTGGTGGAAATCATTGTGAAGAAGGGCGCACGCGTCCGCTACACAACCATCCAGAACTGGTCTAACAACGTGTACAACCTGGTAACCAAGCGTGCTATCTGTGAAGAAGGCGCCACCATGGAATGGATCGATGGAAACATCGGTTCCAAGGTCACCATGAAGTACCCGGCTGTTTACTTGGTAGGCGAGCACGCCAAGGGTGAAACCCTGTCCATCGCATTCGCCGGTGAAGGCCAACACCAGGACACGGGCTCCAAGATGGTCCACATTGCACCGAATACCAAGAGCTCGATCGTTTCCAAGTCGGTAGCCCGCGGTGGCGGCCGAGCTGCTTACCGCGGTTTGGTTCAGGTTCGCGAAGGTGCCAAGCACTCAGCAAACACCGTCCGCTGTGACGCACTCTTGGTGGACACCATCTCTCGCTCTGACACCTACCCCTACATCGACATTCGCGAAGACGATGTAGTTATGGGCCACGAGGCGACAGTTTCTCGCGTCAGTGAAGAGCAGTTGTTCTACCTGATGTCCCGCGGTATGCCCGAGGACGAGGCCATGGCCATGATCGTACGTGGATTCATTGAGCCAATCGCTCGTGAGCTGCCTATGGAGTATGCCCTTGAGCTCAACCGCCTCATTGAACTTCAGATGGAAGGATCCGTCGGTTAGCGATGACTGAAATCACTACAGAAAAGGCGCGCATCGGCGCCCCCTCAGCACAGCCGTTTATTGACGGTTTTACCGAAGAAGGCGAGAGCCTTTCTCCGATCAACGTGGACAAATCTGCGGACGCTTCGGCACCGGCGGCTAATGCCCCCGTGGCAGGCCCTCTAGGTGGCGCATCGTCTAAGAGCCACTCCCACGGTGGCGGCGTTGGAATCCCGGACAGCTCACGCGCTGGCCGCCTGACGTCCTACAAGCTCAACGACTTCAAGGCGTTGACTGGTATGGAAGAAGACTGGCGCTTTACACCGTTGAAGCGTCTGCGTGGTTTGCACACTGATGCTTTGACAGGTGCTGCACCTGTTGTTGAGGTAACAGCACCCGAGGG
Organism: Pseudarthrobacter sp. J1763; assembly: GCF_050490295.1. NCBI lineage: Bacteria > Bacillati > Actinomycetota > Actinomycetes > Micrococcales > Micrococcaceae > Pseudarthrobacter > Pseudarthrobacter sp. J1763. The sequence continues at coordinate 66,724 of NZ_JBNPEN010000003.1, forward strand.
TGTCATCGTGGAAACGGTTGACCGCACGGACGCTCGCATTGGATCAGCGGCAATCCCGGAGGACCGTGTCTCAGCCAATGCGTGGGAAAACTTCGCTCAGGCAACCGTCATCACCATCCCTAAAGAGCACGTCGCCAGCGGCGAGGTCTCCGTGGTGGTTACCGGTGCCGGCACTGACCCCGCGGCTTCGCACCTGCTGATTGTTGCTGAGCAGTTCTCCAAGGCCACCATCGTTCTTGAACACCATGGCTCGGCAGTTTTGTCCGAGAACGTGGAAATTCTGGTTAAGGACGGTGCAGATCTGACCGTCATTTCCTTGCAGGAATGGGAAGACGATGCTGTTCACGCGTCTTCGCAGCAGGCCAAGCTAGGCCGTGATGCCAAGTTCAAGCACATTGTGGTGAGCTTGGGCGGCGATCTGGTTCGCCTGACTCCTTCAGCTCGTTTCACTGGTACTGGCGCAGAGGCACAGCTCTTCGGGCTGTACTTTGCTGATGCTGGCCAGCACTTGGAACAGCGTTTGTTCGTTGATCACGCAGTGGCTAACTGCAAGTCCAACGTTTTGTACAAGGGTGCTCTTCAGGGCCGTAACGCCCACACCGTATGGGTTGGCGACGTGCTCATCCGTAAGGAAGCTGAAGGCACTGATACTTACGAGGCAAACCGTAACCTGGTCCTGACGGATGGGGCGCGCGCCGATTCGGTACCTAACCTTGAAATTGAGACGGGTCTCATTGAAGGTGCCGGACACGCAAGTGCAACCGGTCGGTTCGACGACGAGCACTTGTTCTACCTCATGGCTCGCGGTATCTCTGAGGAAGTTGCACGCCGCTTGGTGGTACGCGGCTTCTTGAACGAGATCATTCAGCAGATCCACGTCCCGGCGCTTGAAGAACGACTCACCGAAGCCGTAGAGCGCGAACTCGCCGCAAGCGAAAACTAGAACAGGCAAGGACTGCGATTATGGGCGAAAAGCCAAGCGGTGAGTTGGTCTGCAAGGCAAGCGAGATTCAGGTAAAGCAAGCGTTGCGCATCCTGATCAATGACTTCCCGGTAGCAATCGTCAAAGATTCCATGGGCCAGATCCATGCCATCGGCGACACTTGCTCGCACGCAGATGTTTCGCTCTCCGAGGGTGAAGTTGAAGGTTGCACGATTGAATGCTGGGGCCACGGTTCACAGTTCGATCTGCGAAGCGGTGCTCCGCTGCAACTTCCTGCCTATGATCCGGTTCCTGTTTTCGCCGTCGAAATTCTCGACGACGAGGTGTACGTGGACGTTACAAGTGTCCTCAACGGCGCACCGCTCACGAACTTCTAGGTGACCGCCGAAGAGGCGATCACCAAGTTTTCAATATTTTTCGACTGACCCAGAAGAAAGAACAGCATGTCTACTCTTGAAATCAAGGACCTGCACGTCAGCATTGACGTCGAGCAGGGCACCAAAGAAATCCTCAAGGGCGTTAGCCTCGTCATCAACACGGGCGAAACCCACGCAATTATGGGCCCCAACGGCTCGGGCAAGTCCACCTTGGCATCCACCATCGCCGGACACCCGCGCTATAACGTCACTTCCGGTTCCATCACTTTGGATGGCGAAGACGTTCTGGCAATGAGCGTTGACGAGCGTGCCCGGGCTGGCCTGTTCCTCGCCATGCAGTACCCGGTTGAGGTCCCTGGCGTTTCCATGACCAACTTTTTGCGCACCGCCAAGACTGCTATCGATGGCACGGCTCCGGCTCTTCGTACCTGGACCAAGGACGTCAAGGCTGCCATGGACAAGTTGCGCATCGACGCTGACTTTGCACAGCGCAACGTCAACGAGGGTTTCTCCGGTGGTGAGAAGAAGCGCGTTGAGATCTTGCAGCTTGAGCTCTTCGGCCCCAAGTTCGCCATTCTGGACGAGACTGACTCTGGCTTGGACGTTGACGCACTCAAGATCGTCTCGGAGGGTGTGAACCGCGCTCACTCCAAGGGCGAGATGGGCACCTTGCTCATCACCCACTACACCCGCATCTTGCGCTACATCAAGCCCGAGTTCGTCCACGTATTCGTAGACGGCAAGGTTGTAGAGCAGGGTGGCCCCGAGCTCGCAGACCGCTTGGAAGACGAAGGCTACGACCGCTACCTTCCCGGTGCCGGCGCTGCGAGCGTTCCCGAAGCTGCTGCGGCTCAGGCCTAAGGAACTGAGATGACTGAAGTCAATGCAGCGCAGACGTCCCTTGAGGACGTTGAAGAAGCGCTAAAGGACGTGATTGACCCCGAACTCGGTGTCAACGTGGTGGACTTGGGCCTTCTCTATGGCCTCAAGTACTCCGAAGAAGACGGCGCTCTGCTGATCGACATGACACTCACCACTGCAGCATGCCCCTTGACCGATGTGCTCGAAGAGCAGGTTGGTAAGGCCCTTGAATCCATCGTGGATGATTGGCGCCTGAACTGGGTATGGATGCCGCCTTGGGGTCCGGAGCGGATCACTGATGACGGCAAAGACCAGATGCGGGCCCTCGGCTTCAACATCTAAGCATCACCAGCGTTAAAGTACGACGGCGGCCTGTGACCAAAGATTCTTTGGTCACCGGCCGCCGTCGTACTTGTTTAAGTTTCCTGCCTAGAGCGTTGTGGTGCTGAAGGTGTTGCACTTGTTGATATCGCCAGTGCTGTAACCCTGGTAATACCAACGCTGGCGCTGAGCACTTGACCCGTGTGTCCACGACTCCGGGTTCGTTTGGCCGGTGGCTGCCTTCTGAATCCGGTCGTCACCAACTGCCTGTGCTGCCGAGAGCGCGTCGTTGAGGTCTTGCTTAGTGAGCGCTTCCAAATAGGGGGTGCCAGTATTGGGGTCTTTTTGAGTGGTTGCGTAACGCGTCCAGATTCCCGCGTAGCAATCTGCTTGGAGTTCTGTGCGAACGGCAGCCGACTGGGCGCCCTGAGGATCCTGCTGGGCCGCGCCCAAGTCACCCAGAATGTCCTGGACGTGGTGCCCAAACTCATGTGCCACCACGTACTCCTGAGCCAATGGTCCACCTGAGGAACCAAAGCGGGTGACCAATTCGTCAAAGAAGCCTGGATCAAAGTACGCAGTGACGTCTGTGGGGCAGTAGAAAGGTCCCACATCTGAGGTAGCCGCTCCACAACCGGTGTTGGTTTGGCCGTCAAAAATCACTGTCTTGGGTTGCGTGTACTTCACGTTGTATTTCGCTAGGTAGGCCGGCCAGAAGGCGTTGAGGCTGTTCACCGTGCCAGTGATACGGCAGTCCACGCGCTGATCGGCTTGGGCGCCGGTTTTGCACTCAGCGGTACTGCCAGCACCGGTGTTTTGTACCACCGGACCGGAATCGCCAGAACCAGTGAGGCCGTCTAGCAGCCCTGGGTTAATACCGAGCAGGCTCAAAACAAGCACCAGAATGCCGCCACCAATGCCACCGCCGATCTTTGTCCCGCGGCCCATGCCGCCACCACCACCGCGTCGGTCTTCCACTTGGGTTGGGTCCAGTTGGACCCCGTCATTGAAGCTCATAAAGTCACAATAGCCGGTGGGCCCCACTGAGCGCGTTACTCTGCAGCTAAAATTGCGGAATGCCTTTCCTGAACCGCCTCCGGCGCTGGAGCCAAGAGCGTGCAAGCGCGCCAGCCGTGGCCATTGGCGATTCTCGTTGGAGCTGGGAGCAATTGGTTGAGCAAGCCACTCTGCGGCTGAGTTCTGAGCCGCTGACTATCCTTGAGTCAGAGAACTCCCTAGACTTTGTGGCCCGCTGGGTCGCTGGGGTAGCAGGAAGTGGTGTTTGCGCTGTTCTGGACCCCAAAAGCCCTGCTACAGTGACCGAACAGATACGCGTCAAACTTTCCGAGGTCAGGGCTTCAGCGGATGGTAGCTCTCCTGGGAATCCACCCACAGGAACGTTTGAAGATGGTCCCGCGGGAAGCCCGTTTTTGATTGGTTTGACGTCCGGAACTGCCTCGGTCCCCAAAGGGTTTTTGCGTTCACGCGGTTCATGGCAGGCATCGTTTGACTCGTCGATCAACTTTTTTGGTCTGCGTGACAGTGACAGGACTCTCGCTCCGGGCCCACTGTATTCAAGCTTGAATCTTTATGCGCTTTCTGAGTGCCTTTATGCTGGCTCACCGTTCTTTGGGCTCGATGTCTTTGATGTTGGCGAGGCGCATGCGTCAATTGTTTATGACGGCATCACCCGGCTTGTTGTGGCTCCCACGGCTCTGCGCCTTTTGAGCGAGCGCGGCATTCAAGGTTCTGTTGACGCTTCTTCGCTGCGCACCATTGTGTGTGCCGGTGCCAAACTTGATGCGCGCACCCTGGATGCCGCACGCCGCTGGGCACCCAACGCCGACATCTTTGAGTATTACGGTGCAGCAGAGCTGAGCTTTGTCAGCGGTACCCGAACACCGGCGGGCCCAGCGGGGGATGGCCCCGTGCCGGCGTCGCTATTGGGCGAACCTTTCCCCGGTGTTGAGCTTCGAATTCAGGACGACGACGGGACACCAGTACCGCCTGGCACTGAAGGCAGCATCGCGGTGCGTAGCCCAATGATCAGCGACGGTTATTTGTGGGGCGATGACGGACGAGCCTTCCGACGAAACGGTGACTGGGCCACAGTAGGGGACAGAGGCTACATAGGCGAGGATGGTCTCCACTTTTTGGGCCGATCATCAGACATGATGAACTCCGCTGGGCGCAATGTTTATCCGCAAGAAGTGGAAGTGGCACTGAGCTCACTTCCGGGTGTTGAAGCAGCCGTTGTGACGTCAGTCAAGGATGAAATGCGCGGCGAACGCATCATTGCTGCGATTGTTCCTTCGCACGGCGCCGTGAGTGCCGCGCAACTGCGCCTTGGGCTCGATTCGGTTCTGGACAAGTCCAAACAACCACTCCAGTTTTATTCGCTGAGCACCTTGCCGTTGACCGATCGAGGCAAAGTCAGCCGTGCTATTTTGCGCGAGTGGGTTACTAACAACGCATCATTACTGAGGCTCCTGTTGTGACGCGGTTCCCTGCTGCTGTTCAGCAACCTTTAGCTGGGGACCCGCAGCGAATCCCTGTAGTGGTGGCCGGACTACGCACTCCCATCTGCCGCGCCGGCGGCCAACTGCGGAACGTCAAGGTCCACGAGCTTATGGCAGCCGTGTGGGAAGGACTCCTCAACACCACTGACATTCCCGGCACGAGCATCACAGAAGTCCTTATGGGCAATGCTGTGGGCGGCAGCGGTAACCCGGCCAGGCTGTCACTTTTAGAAGCCGGGATACCTCCATCAGTTCCTGCTCTCACGGTAGACCGGCAGTGCACCTCCGGGCTGGACGCGATCGTTATGGCTGCCCGGTACATTCAAGCTGGCGCTGGGGAAATCTACCTGGCTGGTGGCGGCGAGAGCATCTCAACTGCTCCACTTCGTGCCACACGCGGAGCAGACAATTCTTTGACGCCGTATTCGCGGGCACAATTTGCACCAATTGCCGCCGATGGAAGCGGGGATCCAGACATGGGCATTGCTGCGGAGAACGTTGCAGTATTTTCGAAAATCTCGCGGCAGTCCCAAGACGAATTCGCTTTGAGGAGCCATCAGCACGCTCTTGAATCGATCACTCGCGGTACGTTCGCGGGAGAAACTACCCAGGGTCAGTGGTGCCTCGCGCATGACGACGGTCCACGAGCGAGTCTCACCGCTGGAATTCTCAGTCGTTTTCCGCCCGCTTTTGTTTCAGGCGGGACGGTAACAGCAGGGAACTCATGTTTTGATGCCGACGCTGCTGCTGGCGTTCTGGTGATGTCCCTTGCACAAGCTCAACAATTTGGGATCAGTTCCGGCATGGTCTTTGTTGAAGCTGCAAGTGCCGGAGTTAGCCCGGAACTACTAGGCCTAGGCGCAGCTGCAGCCGCCAAAAAACTTAGGGTCAGTGGGGGAATGGAGGACGAAAGTCATTGGCCGGCTGGTTCTCTGATCGAGTTCAACGAGGCATTTGCCGCTCAGACACTTGCTTGTTTGTATGAACTGGGCCTTGATCCTTCGCAGGCCAACCGTAGCGGTGGCGCTCTTGCCCTAGGCCACGCCTACGGTGCATCAGGAGCCATCCTTGTAGTGCGATTAATGTCCCAGCTCCACCACAACCGTATAAACGGTCAGGAAGCACTCGCGTTGATGAGCGGGGCAGGTGGATTGGGAGTGGCCGCCCACTTTCAGTACGCACTGGATCTCGCTGCGATCTAGTCACCCAAACTGCTAGTCACCCAGACCCCGGGCGGCGAGTGCTTCGCCAGTACGCCGTGCGTAAGCCACAGCAGTAATAAAGGTGGGAAGCAGAAGAGCACGCGGGCTGCGTTCAAGCCCCCGAGCACGAGCTGCATCCCGCACCTGGGCAAACGTTCCTAGTAGGTAGGGGATGCTGCGGAGCATAATCGCAACGGCCAGGGCGAACCTTTCTGGGTCTGCACCGAGGCGTTGAAACGGCTTCGCAGCGGAGACCAACCCATCAATCAGCACTGTCAAAGGCGTTGTTGCTGTCAAAATCGCAGCGCACACCACACACAGAAAAATGTTCAGCACTATGGTGGCAGCCGCGGCTAAGCCGATCTGCCACCACTGGATCACACCAATCAACACCAGCACCACCCCAGAGGTCACAACTAAGCGCCCTAAACTACGTAGCCCCATCCCGGAACTCAGAAACGCTAGCAGAGCAAGCAGCACTAGTCCGCCGCTGATCAAGGGATCCCGCACCACAAAAGTGCACAACCCGGCCGCCACGCAGCCCAAGACCTTCGCCCACAACGGTGCTCTGTGCAACCAAGACGTGCCAGGAACGTAGTTGCCTATAGCTAAAGAGCGGGGGTTCATCCAGCACCACACAAGTGACGGTAAAAGTCCACGCCTGCTGAAGGGACGCCGTCGAACACTACGGTTCCGTTCTCAACCACCAGAACCCGATCCATATCAGTAGCGAGCTCCAAATCGTGAGTGGAAACGATGAGTTGTTGGGGGAGCGCGGACAGTGTTCGGCGAAGTAGCTCACGGTTGCGTAGGTCTAGAAGTGTGGATGGTTCGTCCAAAACAACCACCTCAGGTTCGGTGGCCAACACTGAGGCTAGCGCCATGAGCTGGCGTTCACCTCCGGAGAGTTCATACACGCTCTGATCGGCGAGCCGGCTGAGCCCAAAACGCTCCAGAACGGCCTTTGCTTGTTCACGCCTATCGTCAATGCGACGGTGCTTTTTCCGTAGAGATAATTCGATATCTTCACGCCCAGTGGGCATCACCAGTTGAGACAGAGGATCGGTGAAAACAAAACCAACAACTTCCCGTATGGCGCGCCCGTGCCGTTGTGTGTCCAAGGAATCCACCATCACCCGCCCGGACGTTGGCAGTACCAAGCCGTTGACCATACGCAGGAGCGTTGATTTGCCGGAACCATTGGCCCCAATCACGGCCGTCCTAGAATTGCTCAGTTCCAGTGAAATCTTGGACAAAACGGTTTTATACCCCGCGTAAACATCTGAGGCTGCTGGTCTTTTGTTGGACGCAGGGTCCAGCGGAATACTCAGCGAGATGTCCTCAAAGGAAATTTTCGGCATAGATTACTGGGCGTCCTGAGCAAGCCTGGCGTTTTCGCCATTACGGTGTTGCTTGCTTTTCCGCAACGAAGGCTGGACCAATACATCCGGGAAAGCCCTGTGCAGTGCTGTGGCAACCACTGCGGCGAGAATGTTTTTGATCACATCGCCCGGGTAAAAAACAAGGTCGGAAAGAAATGCCTGGCCAAGAGTCGCTTTGGTATTGATAGCGATCCCTAGAGAACCCAAAGTGTGGATCAAAAGGATGCTGCTAAGAATGCCGCAGGCGAAGAGCCACAGCACCCTAGGGGTGAGGCCGCGGCGGAGAACATAGCTGGCAAAGAATCCGGCCAGAGCAGCCGCAAAGGGGAAAGCGATGATGTAGCCAGCCGACGGGCCTGCTAGAACGCCTAAACCTGCGCGGCCCATACTGAAAATTGGCACCCCTGCCAGTCCCAGCAAAACATAAAGACACACGGCGGCAAAAGCCCGCGGTCCGCCCAAGACCATTCCCGTTAACAACACGGCAAAGGTCTGCAGAGTGATGGGCACACCTACTCCCCCCAGGGGGATGCCCGGAACGGCAACTGAGGCGGCAACGATGGCAGCAAAGACAGCGATAAGCGCCAAGTCTTTGGCACGAGAAGTGGAATCGGTCACGGAAGTCCTGTCCAAAAAAACTGTGTTCATGGGGTAAAAACGTTCTAAACACGAGGTTATGTGGCTATGACACAACGCACTTTGTAGAACAACTACTAAGGGATGGTCCCCAGTCTGGAGTGAACAGACACATGTGGCCGGTAGACTTGTACAGGCCGTCCTCCGGCACCATCCCTTTGAAAGGCTCGTTCTGTAGTGATTACTGTCCAAGATCTTGAATTGCGCGCCGGCGCCCGGCTGCTGATGGATCAGGTCAGCTTCCGGATCGACAAAGGCGACAAGATTGGTCTGGTGGGCCGTAACGGTGCCGGTAAGACCACATTAACCAGGGTGCTCGCTGGTGAAGGTCTTCCCGCGGCAGGAAAAGTCACTCGTTCCGGCGAAATTGGCTACTTGCCGCAGGACCCACGTACGCCTGACATGGAGCAGCTGGCCCGGGATCGTATTTTGGCAGCCCGTGGCTTGGATGTTGCGGTGGCCAAACTGCGGGTTGCACAAGAGGAAATGGCCAGCGAGGATGAGGCAGTCCAGCGCAAGGCCATGAACGCCTACGACCGTCTGGAATCAGAGTTCCTCTCGGCTGGTGGATACGCTGCCGAGGCTGAAGCCGCAGCCATTTGCTCTAACCTTGCTCTGCCGGACAGGATCCTGAACCAGCCGCTGAAGACGCTCTCTGGTGGTCAGCGTCGCCGCGTGGAATTGGCACGGATTTTGTACTCGGATGCTGAGACAATGCTTCTTGATGAACCAACTAACCACCTTGATGCTGACTCCATCGCTTGGTTGCGTGATTTCCTCAAGAATCACCAAGGTGGTCTGATTGTGATCAGCCACGATACTGAGCTCCTTGAAGCCACTGTTAACAAGGTTTTCCTCCTGGACGCTAACCGCGCTCAGATCGACTTTTACAACATGGACTGGAAGCGTTATTTGCTCCAGCGCGAGACTGACGAACGTGCGCGCCGTCGCGAACGCGCCAACGCGGAGAAGAAGGCTCAGGTCCTCTTTGACCAGGCCAACAAGATGCGTGCCAAAGCCACCAAGGCTGTTGCAGCGCAGAACATGGCCAAGCGCGCCGAGCGTTTACTCAGCGGTTTGGAAGCAGTCCGGGAAAACGATCGGGTTGCAGCGTTGCGCTTCCCTGATCCTTCACCCTGTGGCAAAACACCTCTCACCGCTGAAGGCTTGAGCAAAACCTACGGTTCGCTTGAAATCTTTACCAACGTGGATCTTGCGATTGACCGCGGTTCCAAGGTGGTCATCTTAGGACTCAATGGTGCCGGTAAAACCACTTTGCTGCGCATGCTTGCAGGGGTGGACAAGCCGGACACCGGCAAGGTGGTTGCTGGTCACGGCCTGAAGATCGGCTACTACGCTCAGGAACACGACACTCTGGACGTAAACCGTTCCGTGCTTGAGAACATGCGCTCCTCGGCGCCGGATATGCAAGACTCGGAGGTGCGAGGCATCCTAGGTTCCTTCTTGTTTTCCGGAGACGACGTAGACAAACCCGCTGGCGTTCTCTCCGGTGGTGAGAAAACGCGTTTGGCACTGGCCACCATTGTGGCCTCGAGCGCAAACGTACTACTGCTCGATGAGCCTACTAACAACTTGGACCCGGCCAGCCGCGCCGAGATCTTGGGCGCGCTGCGGAACTATAGTGGCGCCGTCGTACTGGTTAGCCACGATGAAGGCGCTGTTGAAGCCCTTAACCCAGAGCGTGTGGTCCTCCTGCCGGACGGTGTGGAAGACCACTGGAACCAGGATTACCTGGATCTCATCACCCTGGCCTAAAGGCCGCTTTCAGGAACTTTTAGAACCCCTGCGCGTCGAGGAGAGCATCTTCTTCTTCCTCGGCCGTGGGGCGTTTTCCTTTACGAGCAGATGACGGCTTTGAATTCCAGTTCCGTGATGCACGCGCCTCATGGACGTACCCAGTCTTGCCATTGGCTGCTTCTTCAGCGTCCAGTGCATCCAGTGCTGCGTTTTTGACCTGCTGACGCGCCGCATAACCAAAGGCAACAAACATCAGCACACCAAAAGCGAACCACTGCAAGGAATAGGACAAGTGCGTTCCCTCATCCACGGATGGCATGGGGAACGGTGAAGGCATCTGCGCAACCGCAGGGGATTCGCTAGCCAGCTGCCCGTAGGCTCCGGTCAGTACCGGGTAGCCCAGTTGGCGGGCGTAATCTGGCAGGTCAATTGAAGCGATTTGGCCAGCTGGTGCGCCGCGGTTGAGTGCCGGCTCGCCGGGTTTCAAACGTACGACGACGGTAACCTCGCCTGAGGGCGGTGCTGGAATCGAGTCCGGGCGGCCAGCCTCACGGTTACCGATGGGCAACCACCCACGGTCCACAATCACTGTGTTGCCGTCAGCGGTCTTAAATGGCACCACTACTTCGTAGCCAGGCTGGCCATTGAGCGGACGGTTGCGCACCACGCGGGTGCCGGCAACGTCATAGTGACCCTGCAATTTAACTTGAGTCCATTCCCGGGCGGGATCTAACTGCTTGAACTGCTCTTTAGCGGCGCTGAACTCGATAGGAGTTGCCGAATAGTTCTGGGTAATACGTTCAATTCCGGCAAGCGTCTCGGCGCGCCGGTCCATTTGCCAACGGCCCAAAAAGACACAGGCTGTGGCGAAGATCAGAGCAAGCACAAAGTAGCCCACCCACTTGCTGGAAAAAAGAAAGCGGTACATTCAGGCCTTCGACTCTTGCGGGGTCACAGGAATTGTTTCCTTCCATAGCCCCCGGGTTTGCAAATAATCTTCGAGCCATGCGCGGTGATCCTGGCATGCCAGCCAAATCTTACGACGCTCAGGTGTGTGAATCTTGGGGTTATTCCACAAGAGTTGCCAATCGGCCGCAGCCTTGCAGCCTTTGCGTGAGCAACGTTGATCTTCAACGGCCGTTCTGCCCGCTGAAACGGATGACTTGGGCTGGCCGCTCGGAGGCAGCATGTCGAAGAGGTTCATAGCCCGGACTTCCCCGTGGTCTTATCCGTGATCTTATCGGTGGTCTTATCCGTGGGCTGGTCGTCGCTGGGCACAATTTCACCAATGAGCGTCTCGGGAGTGGGTATGGGCTCGTCCGTAAAAGATGTTGCAGTGGGGGTCAGTGGGGAATCGAGTTCCCGCTGTGGAACCGCGTCAAGGAGGGAGTCGCTAAGCACTTCGGCTTTGTCTCCACCGTTGGCAATAACCACGGCGAACCATGGCAAAAACACGGCGCCAGCTACCATCAGAATCTTGAACCAGCCGTCCACCACAAAGATCAGGCCGAGGCAAACGATACGGATTCCCATGGCAAGTGCGTAACGAATCATTCGTTGGCGCATTTCCTCGGAATGGGCTGTGCCGGCGTCGGTAATTGTGTGGACAGCAATTTCTGGGTTGCCAGAATTGCCACTGCTCTTGTTGAACCTGCTGTGTTGCGGACTCACGACTAAAAATTCACACTCCAAAGGACATGTTCATTCTCTCACCAGTGACCTTGAGGCCAAAAACCCGTGGGCAGATAGGATTCAGTGCGAAAGACTTTTCTGCTGGGACCATGCCAAGGGCATAGGTTTCGGTGGGCACCATGAACACAAGAGTTGGAGACAGGTATGTCAGAGGCACAGCAAACGGGCCGGAGTGTATTGATCACTGGCGGCAACCGAGGGATCGGGCTAGCCATTGCCAAAGAGTTTTTGGCCAACGGTGACAAGGTTGCTGTGACCTTCCGCAGCCCCAGCGAATTACCCGAAGGCATTCTGGGCGTTCAAGCTGACGTTACGGACCAAGCGTCATTGGACGCTGCGTTCACTGAGGTTGAGGCTGCTCATGGCCCTGTAGAGGTATTGGTGGCCAACGCTGGCATCACCAAGGACACTCTCCTGCTGCGCATGAGCGAGGATGACTTCACCTCGGTGATCGACACGAATCTCAGCGGTGCATTTCGAGTGATTAAGCGCGCTTCCAAGGGCATGATCCGTATGCGCAAGGGAAGGGTTGTGTTGATCTCGTCCGTTTCCGGGTTGTATGGAGCACCCGGCCAAATCAATTACTCCGCTTCCAAGGCCGGGCTCCTAGGAATCGCCCGGTCGTTGACTCGCGAGCTCGGTTCCCGTGGGATCACCGCAAACGTGGTTGCTCCAGGCTTCATTCGTACTGATATGACTGCCGAGCTACCTGAGGAAACTCAGAAGCAGTACCTCTCCACAATTCCCGCTGGCCGCTACGCCGAAGCTGAAGAGGTGGCCAAGGTGGTGCGGTGGATCTCAAGCGATGAGGCTTCGTACATTTCCGGTGCTGTGATCCCGGTTGACGGTGGCCTTGGTATGGGTCACTGATTTCAAAAACTAGCTCAATACAATCCAAAACTTTTCAAGCCAACACGAAGGAGCCCACATGGGACTGCTCGATAACAAAACAGCAATTGTCACTGGATCATCTCGCGGAATTGGCGCCGATATTGCCAAGATCCTCGCCGGTGAAGGCGCTGCCGTCGTCGTTAATTACCGGCAGAAGGCACCGCGCGCCAACAAAGTTGTTGCCGAAATTCAGGCCGCTGGCGGCCGCGCTGCTGCTGTTGGTGCAGACCTCACCACCCAAGAGGGTGTTCAGGCTCTGGCAAGTGCCGCTATGGAGAACTTCGGTTCTTTGGACGTGCTGGTGCTGAACGCGTCTGGCGGTATGGAAACTGGTATGGGTGAGGATTACGCACTCAAGCTGAACCGTGATGCACAGATCAACATGCTTAACGCTGCTGTGCCGCTGATGCAGGAAGGCTCACGAGTGGTGTTTGTTACAAGCCACCAGGCGCACTTCATCAACAGCGTCCCCACCATGCCGGAATACGAGCCTGTGGCCCGCAGCAAGCGTGCAGGTGAAGACGCACTGCGTGAGCTGGTGCCCAACCTTGAGGACAAGGGCATCTCGCTAGTTGTGGTCTCCGGCGACATGATCGAAGGAACCGTCACGGCAACACTGCTGGACCGCTCCAACCCGGGTGCAATCGAAGCTCGCCGCGCACAGGCCGGCAAGTTGTATTCAGTTCAGGAATTCGCCGCCGAGGTAGCCGCAATGGTTACGGCAGACGTTGAATCCGGTCACACGGAATACGTCGGCGGAAACGATTACCGCGAAGCTGCAGCCGCCGCTGAAGCCGAAAAAGCAAACAGCGATGAGAGCAACTCAGACGCCAGCTAGGTAACGAACAACATCCAAGTCAGGGATGTTGATGGCAGCATCGGCGGCCGCGCGGACAGCGGGTTTAGCGTTAAACGCAACCCCCAGTCCCGCGGCCGCAAGCATATCCAAATCATTGGCGCCGTCACCAACGGCAATGGTGTTCTCGGCCGCGATACCAGCCGCTATTGAGTACTCGCGCAACATCCGTGCTTTGGTAGCGCGGTCAACGATGGCTCCACTGACCTGCCCGGTTAGCTGACTGTCAACGATCTCAAGGTCATTCGCTAGGTAATTTGTGATGCCCAGGTCTGCGGCGATCGGTGCCAAAATTTGGCTGAAGCCGCCCGAAACTAGTGCCACCACATGACCAGCCTGGTGGAATGCTTCAACCAGGCTCCTGGCCCCACGACTCAATACCACTTCATGGCGGACTTGATCCAGCACACTTTCAGGCAGGCCCGCCAAAACGGCAACCCGGGCTCGCAAGCTCTCCGCAAAATCAAGCTCTCCTTGCATGGCAGCTTCGGTGACTGCGGCAACCTCTTCCCGTTTGCCGGCGTAGGCGGCAATGAGTTCGATCACTTCTTGTTGGATCAGTGTGGAGTCCACATCCATGATCAAAAGTTTCCGCTCAGATTGACGCAAGGTGTTTGCCACCAAGGCAACATCAACCTCGCCAGTTGCGGAAGGTGCGACGGCGGAACGCAGCGCTGCGAGTGCTGTTGCCTCGTCTTGGGGGTGCTTGAGTTCCATGCTTACAAGGTCAAAAAACTCTGTTCTCTGACGCTTTTCCGGTTCAACAGTGGCCCCGGAAGCCATAAAAACAGCTTGAATCTGATTAATGTCAGCGGGGGAGACGGACGGACCATAAACGAGAGCGGTGAGCACAGAGGGCATGGCTGCAATCTTAGCGAGCGTTGCGGTTATCAAAAGAACCGAGTTTTAACCTAGTGTCTTCTGTTATGAGTGATGTTTTGGAACTGGCTGGCGTCAACGTTGTTCGTGGATCGAAAAAATTGTTGGCGGGGATCAACTGGCAAGTCAACGAAGGCGAACGCTGGGTAGTGCTTGGGCCCAACGGTGCAGGTAAAACCACTCTTCTCCAAATTGCTGCGGCCCGGCTGCACCCTTCTTCCGGCGAAGTGGGCATCCTTGATGAGGTGCTTGGCGCCGTCGACGTTTTTGAATTGCGCCCCCGTATCGGCTTGTCCTCAGCAGCACTGGCCAACAACATCCCAGGCGACGAAACTGTGCTGAACGTGGTGGTGACTGCCGCTTACGGCGTGACCGGCCGTTGGCAAGAAGGCTACGAGAAGGACGACGAGCGTCGAGCCTTCGCTTTGCTCAACGACTGGGGAATGGGCCCCATGTTGAACCGAAAGTTTTTTACCCTCAGCGAAGGTGAACGTAAGCGTGTTCAGATTGCACGTGCGCTGATGACGGACCCTGAACTTTTGCTCCTGGATGAGCCCGGCGCAGGCTTGGACTTGGCCGGTCGTGAAGATTTGGTCCGTCAGTTGAGCGAATTGGCCAAGGATCCGCTGGCGCCTGCGATGGTGCTTGTAACGCACCACCTTGAAGAAGTACCGCCAGGATTCACTCACGCACTGCTTCTGCGCGACGGCGAAATTGTCGCCGCAGGACCGTTGGCGCAGACCCTCTCGCAAGAAAATTTGAGTGAGACTTTTGGTCTTTCTCTGACGTTAGTGGAGAACAACGGGCGTTACACCGCCACAGCCAGCAACTAATAATGGAGTTGTGGCACTCCTTACTGGTATTTTTCGCTGGCCTTTGGGCCGGAACCATCAACAGCGTGGTGGGCTCTGGAACGCTTGTAACGTTCCCCGTGCTCGTAGCCATTGGGGTGGCCCCGGTCTCAGCATCGGTGAGCAACGCCATGGGGTTGGTGGCCGGGAACGTCTCCGGCGCATGGGGTTACCGGAAACAACTCGTTGGCACGCGCAACGTTTTATTGAAACTGATGCCAGCGTCTGTTCTCGGTGGTATCACCGGCGCTTGGCTCTTATTGCACCTACCTGAAACTGTTTTTCAATATGCTGCACCAGTTCTGATTGTTGTGGCACTTTTAATGGTTCTCTTTCAGCCACGGCTCCAACGGTGGGTTCAGCTGCGCAGGGATGACCCCAAGGTTGTCAGCGAGCAGGGAAAGCACGGCGTTGCCCTCGTGACGTTGGTGTTCCTCGCAGGCGTCTATGGCGGGTATTTTTTTGCTGCTCAAGGCATTCTGCTCGTTGGCATCCTGGGCATTTTTATGGCTGGTTCCATCCAAGTCGCTAACGCAATGAAGAATGTTCTTGTTCTAGCGGTGAACATGGTGGCTGCCATCTCTTACCTGCTTTTCGCCTTTGGCAGGATCAATTGGCACGTAGTTCTTTTGATTGCTGTCAGCTCCCTGATCGGCGGCATTGTGGGTTCTAAGGTGGGACAGAGGTTGAAGCCTTCTGTGCTGCGCGGGGTCATCTTCGCTTTGGGCGTGGTGGCCCTTGTGGTCATGATTTCAAAGTTGCTTGCCTGAGCTGGCCGTAGCGTGGCGTGCGGATGAAATAATCAAACGTGCCTTTTCACTATCTTGACTCTGCCGATGACCCACGTGTTCGTGACTACACACAGCTGACTGACGTACATTTGCGGAAAATTCGTGAACCACGCGAGGGCCTTTACATCGCAGAATCCTCGCGAGTCTTACGCCGCGCCATCGCCGCAGGCCACACTCCGCGTTCGTTTTTTCTTGCGGAAAAGTGGAAAGAGGATTTGACGGATCTCTTTGAGCAGTTCCCCGATGTTCCCGCCTATGTGGGGAGCCCCGGATTGCTCGAAGAGATAACCGGCTTCCATTTGCACCGGGGCGCCATGGCGGCCATGGAACGTCCCGAGGCTTTGAGTCTGGATGATGTTCTTGCCAATGCCTCGCGAATTGCCATCTTGGAAGACATTGTTGATCACACGAACGTGGGAGCTATCTTCCGCTCCGCTGCAGCGCTGGACGTTGACGCTGTGCTGGTTAGCCCTCGCTGTGGCGACCCTTTGTACCGGCGCAGTATTCGGGTGAGTATGGGGACGGTATTTCAGGTGCCGTGGTTGCGCTTGCTGGACTGGGAAGCTGACTTAGCGGCTATTAGACGGCGGGGCTTCACTATTGCGGCAATGGAGCTGGCGGACGATGCGATTGATCTGGATGACCTCGCAGCTCGTCGCCCGGAGCGGCTTGCCCTGGTCTTGGGCACGGAGGGCGCTGGGGTGAGCGCGGAAACCTTGAGCATTGCCGACCTGGCTGTCAAGATTCCTATGCGAAATGGCGTGGATTCTCTCAACGTCGCTGCTGCCTCAGCCGTGGCGTTTTGGGAACTGAGGCCGAGAATTTGATCTCCGAACTTTGAGCTTTAGGGCTGCGTGTTTGTCCCATAGTGGGGCATTTGGAGGCCATGTGACTTTCGCCCCAAGCGAGGGCGTGCTACAACCGAAGAAGCCTGTGGATAACTTCTACATCGATTTTCCAAATTGATTAGGCTGAGTGAAGCTAGGCCAGAGCCGACGACCGGGGGACTCCTCTTATGACCACATTCGCACCGTTCACCAAGGGATTGACCAGTAAGCGCACGGCACTCGGGGCCGCTGCTGTTGTACTGATGATGGGCCTGGCTGGCTGCAATAGCCCGGCACCGTCGCCGTCTAGTTCGGGCTCCTCGGCTTCTTCGTCTAGTTCGGCTACTACTGCCAGTACGACGCCGACTGCCGCACATACCGCTACTGCCGTGTACAAGCCGGCCACCGCGAAGGGCAAAGCGCAGAACGTACCGTTGCCCGTTCTGCCATCCGAGGGAAAGACGAACACCAAAGAAGGTGCCGAGGCGTTCGTGAAGTACTGGTACTCGCTCCTGAGCTACGCATATGAGACGGGTGCTACGAAGCCTTGGCGGTCACTGGCTGCGTCGACGTGTCAGGCCTGCGACATTGTTACGGATGGCATTGTGACGAATTCAAAGTTAGGGAGGTGGATGACGGGCGGAAAGATTACCGTCCCGTCGGTATCGGCGAAACTACCGGACGGCTCCCCGACCCAAAAGGTAGTGGTGCAGATACTCCAGGCTTCTGTTGGCTACTACGACCCAGACGGCTCAGTAGCCGCAAAACCTTCGCCGGCCTCAAATAGTGCGTCCGGTCTAGATCTTTCCTACGAAAATGGCTCGTGGCGAGTCGACGATTATGGCCTTCTTAAGTAAGTTATCGAGACTACCCCGCGGGCTCCTGGCAGTGTTCGTTGCTGCGTCGATGCTCGGGGTGGCCATTCCTGCATCGCATGCGGACTCTGACATCCGAGGTGGTGCGGCTTATGAGGAAGGCGGTGCGAAGGCAGCGATTTGGATGGTTGATCCAGGTAGCGATCTGCCAGTCTCCGCAACCCCTGGCTACGTTCCTGCTGACCCGTATCAATACAAGGCGGATCTTCACTGCCAAAGTCAAACGGATGAGCTCGACGTCGGGTGCCTGCCAAATCAACTGAAATGCCCAAAGAGACCGGGCGATGAAAAACCGGGTGTCCCGGTCGTTTGGAAGTATGCGCCCAAATCGATCGTTAACCCTGCATGGACAGATTGGTCTTCAAAGGGGGAAGCGTCATGTCTTTACGACATCCGACCTGAAGAATTGCTAAAGCTTATTGCTGCGCGAATCTCGAGCGCCTTTGAGAAGCTGCCTTTCTCACCTTCCAAGGTATCGCTTCAACCCGCGCCACACACCCTCAAGGGCGCCGAGACCAACATCTATGCCGAAGCAAGTAAGCAAGACTTCGATATCACTTTGCTTGGCCAGTCCGTGCACCTAACAGCTACACCCGTTGAGTACACCTATAACTACGGCGATGGCTCCACGCTTGGTCCCACGCCAGTCTCCGGCGGACCGTTGCCGGAAGACGAGTGGGGAACCAAAACCCGGACCAGCCATGTGTACACGGCTACGGGCAATTATCCCGTCAGTGTCACTACCTCCTTTACCGGTACGTACTCGGTGAACGGTGGTCCACCGCTACCCATCACCGGCCGAGGTTCTGCCACAAGTGCTCCTCAAACCATCCAGGTCTGGCGTTCCATCACCAAGAACTATGCGGATAACTGCATCCAGAATCCCCACGGCGAGGGTTGTTGAAACCAAAGCTGTTCTAAGCGCCGCGATCAGGACTCCAAGAGACGAAGCGCCCTACTTCACTGGTTCGCGAGCAACGTCTACATCCGGTAGTATTAGTAGCTGGCCTGCGGGCCATCCCATTCATACCTGGCGGCTGGCCAAATCCAGTTGCGTGAACAAAGGTCCACTTATGAAGTCTGATACACACCCGAAGTACGAAGCAGTCGTTTTCAATGACTTGGCTTCTGGCGTTAAGTTCCTCACCCGCTCCACCGTTTCCTCGAGCAAGACCATCGAGTGGGAAGACGGCAACACCTACCCGGTAATCGACGTCGAAATTTCCTCCGAGTCCCACCCGTTCTACACGGGTAAGCAGCGCATCATGGACTCCGCCGGTCGTGTGGAGCGCTTCAACGCTCGCTTCAAGGGCTTCGGCAAGAAGTAATTCCTTCGCCTCAAGCTTTTCTCACAAACCCCGCACCATAGGTGCGGGGTTTGTTTGTTTTAACACCCAGCCGAGTGACCTAGGCTTGAACTATGGTTATGCGTCATGGCGAATACAAGGTACCCGGCGGCAAGCTCGTGGTGGTGGATCTAGACGACGACGGCGGTCAGCTCAGCAAGGTATCGCTGAGCGGCGATTTCTTCCTAGAACCGGACGAAGCTCTCGACACCATCAACGCAGCCCTTGAGGGCTTGCCCAGTAACTCCAGCAACGTCCAGCTCTCCAAAGCAGTGAGTGATTCTCTCCCTGCAGATGCACATCTATTTGGGTTTTCACCCGAGGCTGTTGCCATCACCATTCGCAGGGCCTTGGGCTATGCCAGCTCATGGGCTGACCACCAGTGGGAAGTTATCCGCCCCACCGTGCAGCCAACCAACATCAACGTTGCACTCGACGAAGTACTCACTCAGGCCGTAGGAGCCGGCAAACACCAGCCCACGCTCAGGTTCTGGGATTGGGAAGAGCCCTCGGTTGTGATCGGCAGCTTTCAGTCCTACCGGAATGAGTTGCACCCCGAAGGCGTTCAGAAGCACAACATCTCTGTGGTGCGTCGTGTTACCGGCGGTGGCGCCATGTTTATGGAAGGAGGAAACTGCATCACCTACTCGCTCTACCTGCCGCAGACGCTCGTGGACGGGCTCAGTTTTGAAGAGTCGTACGCTTTCCTTGACGCCTGGGTGATGGCTGCGCTCAAACGGCTGGGGATAGAAGCGTTCTATGTTCCGCTTAATGACATTGCCACCGATCAAGGAAAAATCGGGGGAGCGGCCCAGAAGCGTCTCGCCAACGGTGGCATGCTCCACCACGTGACGATGAGCTACAACATCGACGCTGACAAGATGGTCGAGGTCCTGCGCATCGGCAAAGAGAAACTCTCCGACAAGGGCACACGCAGCGCCAAGAAGCGCGTAGACCCGCTCCGCCGCCAAACCGGCCTAACTCGCGAAGAGATCATCAACACCATGATCGAAGTCTTTAAGGAACGCTACGGTGCTACTGAAACAACTCTGTCCGAAGCAGAGTTTTCTGCAGCGCAACAACGCGTCATCGAAAAATTCGGCACCGAGGAATGGCTGCACCGAGTCCCTTAAAGAACACCTGCCAGGGTTTCTAGACCAGAGCGCTTAAGCTGCGGCCTGAGCCGTTAGCGCCCGGAGCAAGTGGCTCCGCTGCTCTACGATGATTCGAATCAGGGCTCGTGGAGCATCGGTGTTGGCGGCAAGCCACTCATCGCTAGCAACAATGACCGGGTGTTCCTCGGGGCTAGCAGCGGAACCCAAATCCTGGTGCGCCGGGTACAAACCGCGAACAATCCGGCTAGCCAGTTCAATGCTCAACGAAGCCCACACAGATCGAAGCTGCGCAAAGTACGGTTCCTGATACGGTGCGAGTAGTTCGCTCCTTGACGTCATAAAGCCAGCAATCGTGGCGCTCAGCAGGCTATTGGACAGGCTAGTGGACGCTCCCAGTTCTGCCCATGCCGCAGCTTTGACGGATGAATCCGGACGAGCTGCCAACGCGGTTGCAAGACCAGCTTGGCCCGAGGCAGTTTTGTCCAGGGCTGCCTCAGCTTGAAGCTGAGCTTCGGTGGCCTGGCCATGGGCGGCCAGTGCGTGCCAGAACTGCCAGCGAAGCTCCGAATCTACCACTAGTCCCGGAAGCTCTGCCGAACTGTCTAGGAGGCCGTGCAAGGTGCTCAGAGCCACTGCAGAGGAACGGCTCACAGAGCCCAGCGCACGTGCCCACGCCAATTGGGCATCGGAGCTGGGCTCCGCAGCTTGAAGCTGTGCCAGCGCATGAGCAGCAAAAGCGTCCTGCAACTCGTGTCGTCGCGCTGCAGGAACGTAATTATCAAGGGCAACCTGGGCGTTAGCCAACACTGCTTGGAGTACCCCAACCCCGGTTTCGTGATGCGCAAAACGCGTCACCGCATCCACATAGAGTTCGGCGGGTGTGACGCCATCACGGGCAGAATCCCACAGTGCGTTCCATGCGAGGGCACGGGCCATGGGATCTTCAATCCGGTCCATGGCCGAACGTACTGTGGCCTCAGAGGCAGCATCCAAACGAATTTTGGCGTAGCTTAGGTCATCGTCGTTGAGTAACAGTAGCGGTGCAACGTCCTGTCCGGTCAGAGCATCCACTGCAGTTTCGGGGCCAGCTGCATCTAATTCAATGCTCTTGGTGCGCAGCAACGCCCCAGTTTCATCAAAGTTATAGACGCCAATGCGCAGGCGGTGGGGTCTCTCTGCCTTGCGTCCTGTTACCGGGTCGGTAGCCGTCTGAACGATTCCGGCTGCGGTGATGACGCCGTCGTTCACGTCCATCTCCAAACTCAGGGTGGAAATCCCGGAGGTCTGCAACCACTGCTGCGCCCACTGTGTTAGGTCCCGGCCGGATGCCTTTGAGAGCTCAACCAGCAAGTCCGTCAATGTGGTGTTACTGAACTCATGGGCGCGGAAGTAGCTGCGGGCCCCAGCAATAAACGCCTCAAAACCCACAAACGCCACGAGTTGCTTGAGAACTGAAGCGCCCTTCGCGTACGTGATTCCGTCAAAGTTTTGCTTCGCCGCTTCCAAGTCAACAATGTCAGCAACAATCGGGTGGGTAGTGGGCAGCTGGTCCTGGAGGTAGGCCCACGCTTTGCGTTTGTTGGCAAAGTTCACCCAGGCGCTATCCCAATCAGTTGCCTGGTCCACTGCCAAAGTTCCCATGTAGTCGGCGAACGATTCCTTGAGCCACAAGTCATCCCACCAGGACATAGTGACAAGGTCGCCGAACCACATGTGCGCCATCTCGTGCATCAGAGTGTTGGCTCGGCCCTGGTACTGAGCGTCGGTGGCACGGGAGGTGAAAACGTAGTCCTCGGTGAAGGTGACAAGTCCCGGATTCTCCATGGCGCCAAGGTTGTACTCGGGCACAAACGCTTGTTCATACTTGCCCCATGGGTAGGGGTAGTCAAAGAGTTCGTTGAAGAACGTCAACCCGCTTTTGGTCAGGCGGAATAGTTCTTCGGTGTCAAAAGATTTAGCGAACGACGCGCGGCAGTACAGTCCCAGCGGAACCTGCAACTCCGTACCGTCAGACATCGTGCCAACCCACAGGTCCGTGGCCTTGAAGTACGGTCCAGCCAAGAGCGTTGTGATGTAAGTGGACATGGGTTTTGTTTCTTCAAAGTCCCAGCGGCTAACGTCCGGGGCTGAGTTTAGCGAAGTTCGCTGAACTTCCTCACCGTTGGAGGCCACCTCCCAATGGCTCGGGGCAATCACGTGGAACGTATAGCGGGCCTTGAGGTCAGGCTGTTCAAAGTTGGGGAAAACCCGGCGCGCATCGGCTGGCTCATATTGTGTGTACAAGTAGGTCTTATTGTCTGCCGGGTCCACGAACCGGTGGAGTCCTTCACCCGAGCGGCTGTACAGAGCCGACGCAATAACCGTTACTTGGTTAACTGCCTGCAAGTCTTTGAGTTCAATGCGAGCGTCTTGAACGGCTGCGGCTACGTCCACACCCTTGCCGTTGAGGAAAATGCTATGCACTTCGGCGCCAATAAAATCCAGAAACGTGCTGCTGCCGGGCTCGGCATCAAAGGTAATCACACTTTGGGTGTGGAAGCTTTCTACGGTGGGGTCCTCAGCCTGACGAATATCGATTGATACGTCATAGCTGTGAGTGGAGATCACGAATGAACGAGTAGCGGCAACGTCACGAGCAAGATTCTGATTAGACACCACGTTATTTAACCACGCTGGCCTCAAATGCCCGAAGGTCCACCGATTTTATCCAAGCGTGAACACCCGTTTATGTACCAATCTTGTTGCCGTTGTGTTCCAGCGATGTTGCGGAGTAGCTCAGTTGATGATCCTAAGTATTTTTTGGTGCCCCAGCATCTAAATATCACCTGACTTTCCGTAGAACAAACAACACGCCACAAAGCCGACTTTGATGCAAAGAGACGAAAAAGGTGGTTGTCTTTTCTTCATGTCAGAGCTATTTCAGGATTACTCCACAGCGGTAGACCGCACCGGTGCCTTCGACGAAATGTTTGCGCCGGGCCAAGTAACGCGAGAGTCCTACGGACAAGTGGCAGGGGCGCTTCGCGAACTCAGCCTTGCCGACGTCAGCTCACGCGCCGATTCAATGGCACGCACCTTCCTTGACCGCGGTGTCACCTTTGACTTCGCCGGCGAAGAGCGGCCTTTTCCTTTGGACATTGTGCCCAGAATTATTCCGGCCGATGACTGGGTGGATCTCGAATCCGGTGTTAAGCAACGTGTACGCGCGCTGGAAGCATTTTTGAATGACGTCTATAGCAACATGAAAGTTGTCTCCGACGGGGTTATCCCGCGGCAGCTCGTCACCACTAGCGCCCATTTTCACCGGCAGGTCCACGGTTTTGAACCGTCTGGGGGAGTCCGCGTTCACATCTCCGGTATTGACGTGGTGAGGGATGCTGCTGGAACCTTCCGCGTGCTCGAGGACAATGTCCGGGTTCCCTCCGGTGTGAGCTACGTGATGGAGAACCGGCGAGCTATGGCCAAGGGACTTCCAGAGGCCTTTGGACAGCAGCACATCCGGCCCGTGGAGGAATACCCGCGGCGTCTTCTCTCGGCATTGCGTAAGACCGCCCCAGCGGGCGTTGATGACCCCACTGTTGTGGTGTTGACTCCGGGCGTTTTTAACAGCGCCTACTTTGAGCACACCCTCTTGGCCGGTTACATGGGTGTGGAATTGGTTGAAGGGCGCGACCTCGTCTGCCGCGGCAACCGTGTTTATATGCGGACCACCGCCGGTGAACAGCGAGTTGACGTGATCTACAAGCGCATTGACGACGAATTTTTGGACCCTTTGCAGTTCCGTTCAGATTCCATGCTCGGTTGTCCCGGACTAGTGAATGCTGCGCGCGCCGGGGGCGTGACCATCGCTAACGCGGTGGGTAACGGTGTTGCCGATGACAAGCTTGTTTACAGCTACGTGCCGGATCTGATCCGCTACTACCTGAACGAAGAACCGATTCTAGCCAACGTTGATACCTTCCGGCTCGAAGAAAAAGAAGCACGCGAGCACGTCTTGGATCGCCTCGATGAGCTTGTGGTTAAGCCCGTGGACGGTTCCGGCGGAAAGGGCCTGGTCATTGGCCCTGACGCCACCAAGCAGGAGCTAGACGCTTTGCGTCAGCGCATTCTTGAAGATCCTCGTGGTTGGATTGCGCAACCGGTGTTGCAGCTGTCCACAGTTCCCACCTTGAGCGGGGACCGCTTTAGCCCTCGCCACGTGGATTTGCGTCCTTTTGCCGTGAACGACGGCGACGACGTTTGGGTTTTGCCCGGTGGACTGACCCGGGTGGCGCTCAAGGAAGGTTCATTGATTGTGAACTCTTCTCAGGGCGGCGGGTCCAAGGACACGTGGGTACTCGCAGATTCACCACAAACACCAGTGGAAAAACTTCCGCGGCAAAGCATCACCATTCACGAACGTGTTTCGGTATGGCCTGTGGAGTCTAATTGGCGTGACCGGCAGACGGAGCAACAGCAGTGAACCGCACCCAGGACACTATTCGCTCCCGTTTTCAGGAGGTAGCACCCCATGCTTAGCCGAATTGCTGAATCACTCTTTTGGATTGGCCGGTATGTAGAACGTGCTGACGGCACCGCTCGAATCTTGGACGTTCACCTCGAACGTTTGAACCATTTGCCCCTCGAAGAGCAGCGCAGCGTTGCTCAAGAACTTCTCGCCGTGATGGGCGCGCGTCCTCAGACTGAGGAATTTGGGCTCAACGAGTTACTCCATGCTTTGGCCTATGACAAGACCAGCGCAACGTCCATTGCTGGTTCTCTTGGCGCAGCTCGTGAAAATGCGCGCCGTGCTCGCGAGACAGTGTCTTCAAGCTTGTGGGAGAGCTTGAACACCACTTACTACGGACTGAATCAGCACCGCAAGGATGTTGTGGGGACGTACAGATACTGTAACTGGGTGCTGGAACGTACAGCGATGGTTCGTGGTTTGGCGGATACCACTGTCAGCCATGATGAGAGCTGGCAATTCTTGGCGCTAGGCCGTTCGTTGGAACGCGCGGACATGACTGCCCGGATGCTCTCCACACGCGACGTCCTGTCCGCAGGAATGTCGTGGGTGAATATGCTGCGGTGCGCTGGTGCCTACGAATCATTTTTGCGCACGCGCAGGGCCGCATTTGGCGACGAGCATGCGGCGGAATTTTTGCTTCTGGACCGTTTGTTCCCACGATCCATTGTGTTCGCCTTGCGTGACGCCGACGAGTGCTTGTCCAAGCTGGACCCCTCTGCCCAACGCGTTGGCTTTATCAACGACGCTCGGCGCATTGTGGGCCAAGCACGTACATTCTTGGAGTTCCACCGCACGCATGACTTGATGTCAGAGCTGCCCGAACACATGGAACGTGTGCAGAAAGCAGTGGCCCAGGCCTCGGACGCAATTTCCCGTAAGTACTTCAATCAGGCTGATGAACATGCCTGGGTGGGAGAAGTATCATGACCCGGTTGAGCATTGTTCACCGCACTAATTATCAGTACAAGAATCGAGTCTCACTCTCGTATAACGAGGCTCGTATGACGCCTTTGACCGATGCGCAGCAAGTGGTGCTCGAGTCTTCGATCAAGGTGTTGCCCTCGCAGGCCGCAGTGAGCACTTACCGCGACTACTGGGGCACTCGAGTGACCGCTTTTGATATGCAAATGCCACACGATCAGCTGGACGTTTTGGCTACTACCACTGTTGAGGTCCACCGCGCCGAACGCGTCCCCACGTCTGCGGACATTGTTCCGTGGGAAACGCTGAGCTCATATGAGGTGCTTAATCAATTCAGCGATTGGATCCCGCAGTCGCAATTGTCTAATCCTGGCGAGGAAGTTCTCAGCATCATTCCCGGGGTTGTGGAAGCGCGGTCCCCGCATGATGCAGCATTGGCGATCTTCGAGTGGATGCGCGGTGAGATGACTTATATGAAGGGCACCACTGGGGTCACTACCAACGCTGAAGAAGCGTGGAACCAGCGTCAGGGTGTTTGCCAGGACTTGGCACATCTGGCCATTGGGGCACTGCGTAGTTGTGGCATTCCAGCCCGCTACATTTCTGGGTACATCCATCCACGGTCGACGGCGGAAATTGGCGAGACGGTCGCCGGCCAGTCACATGCGTGGCTAGAGTTTTGGGACGGTGACTGGCGTAGCTGGGATCCCACCAACCACAAACCAGCTGGGGACTTTCACGTTACGGTGGCCCGCGGCCGCGACTACCGCGACGTGCCACCGCTGAAGGGTATTTTGGCCGGGCGTGGTGGTTCTGAGCTGAGCGTCAGCGTGGAGATCACGCGGCTCGCCTGAGACAAGGGCTGGAGCAGAGTATTGAGGACCGGTCTTGAGGCCGGTCCTCAATACTTTAAATCTTGTGAACTCTCCTTCGATGGCAGCTATAAGTCACCAGGGCGAAGGCTTGTAGTCCTTGAGAAAGACTCCGTATTGGTCCTCGCCGGCCTCACCCATCACAATCGGATCGTAGACTCGGGCAGCACCGTCCACGAGGTCTAACGGAGCATGGAACCCTTCTTCCATCAGTCGAACTTTGGTGTAGTGCGGGCGTTCGTCAGTGATCCATCCGGTGTCAACGGCAGTCATCAAGATACCGTCAGTCTCCAGCATCTCTGCTGCGCTGGTTCGCGTCATCATGTTCAGAGCAGCCTTGGCCATGTTGGTATGAGGGTGTCCGGGGCCCTTGTATGCGCGGCTGAACTGGCCTTCCATGGCAGATACGTTGACGATGTATTTGCGCCGTGCGGTGGAGCGCCTCATAGCTGGGCGGAGGCGGCTAACCAACAAGAACGGTGCTGTTACGTTACACAACTGCACTTCAAGCATCTCGAGCGGATCAACTTGGTCGACTACTTGAGTCCAGCTGTTGATGCTAGCCAAGTCCGGGACAAGTCCGCCTGCGTCAATAGCCGTTCCGGCCTTGATGCGTTCTAGCGAAGCTGAACCGGTGGAGAGAGCCAAAGATGTGATCGAGTCGCCAGCGAGGACCGGGTGTTCCAAAACGCTCGTGGCAAGCGCCAAGGGGTGCTTGTCATGTGCATGGCCAAAGGTGACCAATTCAGGACCACCGTTGGCCGGTTGCAATGCTGCGGGGAGCTCTTCATCTTCTGCGTCCACCAGCGGGCCGTAAGCGTTGGGGGAGCGGCGCACCGTTTGGGCGGCATTGTTAATGATGATGTCCAAGGGGCCAGCTTCATCCAACGAGTCAGTCAGGGCCATGACCTGGGACGGATCACGTAGGTCAATGCCCACAATCCTCAGCCTGTGCAGCCAGTCTGTGCTGTCCTCCATCGCTGCAAAGCGGCGTGCAGCGTCCTTGGGGAAACGGGTAGTGATGGTGGTGTGGGCACCATCACGCAGGAGTCGAAGTGCAATGTACATACCAATTTTTGCCCGGCCGCCGGTGAGCAGTGCTCGGCGCCCAGTCAGATCGGTACGGGCGTCACGTTTGGCGTGGCTCATCGCTGCACAATCAGGGCACAGCTGGTGATAGAAAGCGTCAACTTGGGTGTAGTGCTGCTTGCAAATGTAGCAAGGACGCGAACGGAGCAAGTGACCGGCGACTTCACCGGTCACTGAACTGGATAGTTTATTGCCGCGCGTCTCGTCATCGATCCGGTCCGGGGCAGCTGTGGCCGTTTTCGCTAGAACCGCACGGTCGGCGTCGTTAATGGCATCACGCTTGGTGACGCGGCGGTGACGCTTGACTGCCTTAAACATTTTTCCGGTTGCGCGCCGCACAGCAATGTAGTCCGGGTCCTCCTCGTCATAGACGTGGATGGCATTCAAAACCTTAAGACAGGCTTGAATTTCCTCAGGCGATAATTCTGGAGCGCTCATTGGCCCCATTTTACCGTGCTACTCAGCTGCGCGACGCGCGGAAAACTGTGTGGAGCTATTTGGCTGCTTTCGGAAGGTCTGCAGCGGCTTCCTGAACGGTTGCCACCTTATTGATTTCGGTCTGAAGGCCCTCAAAGGTCTTGGCTGCCGCTGCTACCGCTTGCGGAATTCGGCCGCGTTCGGCTTTAGAAAGCGCCAGTTCTTTTTCATCGGGTTCTGGCACTTCTTGTCCCTTAGCCAGAACAGTAATTCCAGACTCGGTGACTTTAAAGCCGCGAGCCTCATCCAGTGCCCTGTCTACACCTACTGTGGCGCCTGCTGGGATTTGGACATTTTTGTCAATAATGGCTCGCTTAACAATTGCTCCAGCACCGATCCGGACTTTGTCCATCAGAATGGAGTCCAATACTCGTGCACCAGCGTCCACGAACGTATCAGGGGAAAGTACCGAACCCTCCACAATGCCACCGGAAATGACCACGCCATTGGACACAATCGAGTCCAATGCGGCCCCAACGGTGTTGTGCTCTCCACGGACAAACTTGGCCGGCGGGGAAATGCTTTGCCGTGTGTAGATTGGCCATTCTGAGTTGTAGAGGTTGAACACTGGCATCGGTGAAATGAGGTCCGTGTGGGCGTCGTAGAACGAATCGATGGTCCCTACGTCTCGCCAGTAGGTACGGTCGCGATCAGTAGAGCCTGGAATGTCATTGGTGGTGAAGTCGTAGACAGCGGCTTCGCCCCGAGAAACAAAGTAAGGAACGATGTCTCCACCCATGTCGTGCTTGGTGTCCAGGCGTTCGGCATCCAGCGTAAGAGCTTCAACTAAAGCATCTGCATCAAAAACGTAGTTACCCATGGACGCCAAGAATTGGTCCGGCGCGTCAGGCAGCCCTGGTGTGCTGGAAGGCTTTTCAACAAAAGCGCCAATCCGGCCGGTGTTTTCTGGGTCAACTTCAATGACACCAAATTGGTCCGCCATGCTCAGCGGCTGCCGGACTGCTGCAACTGTAGCTTTTGCACCAGATGCTGTGTGGAATCCCACCATCTGTTCAAAGTCCATCCGGTAAACGTGATCGGCACCAACCACCACCACAATGTCTGGCTGAGCGTCATGGATCAGGTTCAAGGACTGATAGATGGCGTTGGCGCTGCCCAAGAACCAGCTCTTGCCCACACGTTGCTGCGCCGGCACCGAAGCGACGTAATTCTGCAACAAAGTGGACATACGCCACGTTTCGGAGATGTGCCTGTCCAAGCTATGCGACTTGTACTGCGTCAACACCACAATTTGCAGATAACCAGAATTGACCAAGTTGGACAACGCAAAGTCAATAAGTCGGTATCCTCCGGCAAAAGGGACGGCAGGCTTGGCGCGATCGGCCGTCAACGGCATCAATCGGTTACCTTCTCCGCCTGCAAGGACAATTGCCAGGACTTTCTTCAACGCCATCGTGTGAACTCCCCTGCATCAAAACTGTGGCAACAAAGATCCGGATCATGTCCGGACACTTTCACACTAGATCACATAACGTGGAAGGACTACGTTAGAACCGTGCGAATCGACATTGTGACCAAAGAATTTCCGCCCGAGATTTACGGCGGCGCCGGAGTACACATAGCGGAGCTCAGCCGTGTGCTGGCGCAACACGTGGAATTGAGGGTTCGGGCCTTTGGTGCGCCCCGCCCTGAGGACTACCATGGTGCCACTGTGAACTCCTATAACGTGCCGGCAGACTTAGCCGACGCGAACCCAGCGATTCAAACCCTTGGTGTTGATCTTTCGATCGTCCCTGACATTGCTGGCGCTGATGTGGTTCACTCACACACCTGGTATGCCAACATGGCCGGGCACCTTGCCTCGCTATTGCACGGTATTCCGCACGTACTCAGTGCACACAGCCTTGAGCCGTTGCGACCGTGGAAGGCAGAGCAACTCGGTGGCGGTTATGCAGTGAGCTCATGGGCTGAAAAGGCCGCCTATGAAGCAGCCGCTGCGATTATTGCCGTGTCCGACGGAATGCGCCAAGACATCCTCAAGAGCTACCCGAACGTTGACCCGGCAAGGGTCAAGGTGGTTCACAACGGAATTGACGTCTCTCAGTGGACGCGTGATGAAGGCGAAGACGCCGTCCGTACTTTGGGCATTAACCCAGAAAAACCGAGTGTGGTGTTTGTTGGGCGTAATACTCGTCAAAAGGGTGTCCCGTACTTGCTCCAGGCCGCTGCAAAGCTACCGGCTGACGTTCAGCTAGTCCTGTGCTTGGGCGCTGCAGACACTCCAGCTCTGGCCGAGCAAACGAACAAACTCATTGCGGAACTTCAGAGTCAGCGTGAGGGTGTGATTTTGATTGAGCGAATGTTGCCTCGTGCAGAGCTCATTCAGGTTCTCAGCCACGCAACGGCTTTCGCTTGCCCCTCCATCTACGAACCGCTGGGCATTGTGAACCTAGAAGCTATGGCCTGTGGTGCTGCTGTAGTTGCCAGTGCCACCGGTGGTATCCCCGAGGTAGTTAAAGATGGCGAGACAGGCTTGCTTGTGGCCATTGAGCAGCTCACCGACGGCACCGGTACCCCCTTGGACCCAGACAAGTTCGTTAACGACTTCGCTGACGCACTGATCAAGGTAGTTGAAGATCCAGCCAAGGCCCGCGCCATGGGTGTTGCCGGGCGCGCCCGGGTGGAAGAGCACTTCTCGTGGGAATCCATTGCTGAAACGACCCTAGAGGTTTACCGCTCGGTCCTAAAGTAAGGGTTCGCCCTAGCTAATAGATGTTTTGCTGCGTTAATGTCCGACGGCGGTACTCGCCATCCGTGAGAATCTCACCGATGGCGAGTACCGCCGTCGTTCTTCTAGCACCCTAGAGGCTGGCTACTTAGCTGCGCCCTTGCTCTTTGCTTCGCGGCGCTTACGCTCGAGCAGCACCTTTTCGTCGATCGGGGCAGTACCACTGGCGCGCTGTGCACGGAAGTACGCAGCGGCCTCGTCCTGACGGATTTTTTCGGCTCCCGTGGAAACGGCTGTCCGCAACTGATCGGGGCCGTAACCGAATGCGTCAACCAAGTCCAAAGCATGCGGACGAATCTTGGTCAGGAGACGGTTGATGTAGTCGCCCACTGTGCGAGCGCGCTGCATTGACAGCCGGCCGTTCATCAAATACCAGGCCAAGTTCTTTTCAATCAAGGACAGGCCAAAGAGGTCACGAACCCAGGTCAGGACTTTTTTGGTTCCTTCGTCTTGAACTTCAGCAAGCGCACGCGTGAACGCTTCCCACTGGAGGAGCTCAGCGTGGGACTTGGCTGCTTCAATGATCTCGTTCTGGTGGGCATTGAACAATGCAGCTGCCTTGGCCTGGGGCAGCTTGGGGGCGCCGCGCAACGCCGACCCAACCTCGGCCACCATGGACTGAACACGATCGGTGAGCAAGGCACGCTGGCCTTCTTCAGAACGCAGAGCGTTAGCAGATTTCTGGGCAAGTCCAGTGTCAGCCACAAACTGGGCTACTTGGCGCAGACCAGTGCGGTTGACGGCAAGGTCAGTTGCCTGGCCTACCGCGTACCGGGCCAGCACACCAAAGTCCACGTTGCGGAATTCTTTGGCGTAGTCGCCCAAGAGCCGCTTGGCCACAAGCTGGAGCAGCACCGTGTTGTCGCCCTCGAACGTCGCATAGATGTCAAGATCCGCGCGTAATGAACCAAAACGGTTCTCGGCCAGGAATCCGGCGCCGCCGCACGCTTCGCGGCACTCCTGCAACGTGTCCAGCGCGTGCCATGTGCTCAATGGTTTCAACGCTGCTGCCAGAGTTTCAAGATCTTCACGGTCAGCATCCGTGTCTGTGCGGCCTGAGAAAACGCCGTCGAACTTTTCAAGCAGTTCTTCGTGCGCAAAGCTTGCGGCGTATGTGGTGGCCAAACGGGTAAAGAGGCGGCGCTGGTGGCGCTGGTAGTCCAGGAGGACTTCTTCCTCGGTGGGGGAGGAAGCATTGAACTGACGGCGCTCAGTTGCGTACTGGATGGCCGTTTTGAGAGCAATCTTGGTAGCCGTCACGGCCGCACCGTCCAAGGACACACGGCCCTGGACTAGGGTTCCGAGCATCGTAAAGAAGCGACGTCCTGGGCTTTCGATGGTGGAGCTGTATTCACCGGCTTCGTTGACGTCACCGTAGCGGTTGAGCAGGTTGGTGCGCGGAATACGGACATGGTCGAAGTGCAAACGGCCGTTATCGATGCCATTGAGTCCGCCCTTGATGCCGTCGTCCTCGCCGCCGATACCCGGCAGGAACTCTTTGGTTTCGGGATCGCGAAGATTTACGTAGAACGCGTGGACACCGTGGTTAACGCCCTTGGTGATGAGCTGGGCAAATACCACTGCCGCCAGGCCGTCAACGGCTGCGTTGCCAATGAATTCTTTCCATGCGGCACGGAAGGGGGTGTTGATAACAAATTCTTGTGTTGCTTCGTCATAGGTGGCCGTGGTGGCGATGCTAGCAACATCAGAGCCGTGACCAATTTCGGTCATGGCGAAGCAGCCAGGGGTTTCAAGGCTCATAATCCCCGGCAACCACGCCTTGTGGTGTTCCTCGCTGCCCAAGTGCATCACTGCGCTACCGAAGAGACCCCACTGGACGCCTGCCTTG
The DNA here is from genome assembly GCF_050490295.1 of Pseudarthrobacter sp. J1763. Lineage (NCBI taxonomy): Bacteria > Bacillati > Actinomycetota > Actinomycetes > Micrococcales > Micrococcaceae > Pseudarthrobacter > Pseudarthrobacter sp. J1763. The sequence goes on from NZ_JBNPEN010000003.1 coordinate 99,313, forward strand.
ATCTGCAGTGAAGGGTCGGAGGTCACAAGTTCTTCGAACCCGGCAATGTTTCCGCCGTTTTCGTTTTCGCCACCCACGCTCTTGGGAAAAGCGCGCAGCACTGCTTTTTGTTCAACGAGGATCTTTAGTTGCTCAAAAACGCGCTTGCGGTGTTCGGTGTGAGACAGGCCCTCGATTTTGTGAAGTCGGGTGTCCGCAGCGAGCACTCGTGCAGCCTTGCGGTAGTCAGCCCACTTCCCCAAAAGCTGTTCGCCCAATGCTTCAACGTTGACTTTGGGCTCGGAGCTAGATGCCGGGTGCTGCTTAGGGGGAGTGTGTCCGGCTGATCCCTTGGTGATGGGACGGTCAGATACTTCAGTCATTGTCATTCCTTCGTTGGTCATGATGGCTGATTAGTCATCGCAGGGTTGCTGAGGGGAGTGCTAAGTTCGTGGGCTATCCCGTGCAGGAGCCAGCCGGTAATCCGAGTAGCCATGGAGTCCGGGTCTGCTTGTGGCTGGCTGGCCGTGGCGGAAAGCCACTCTTCACCAGCGGCCCGTACTAGCCCAATGGCTGCCGTGGGCCAGTAAGCAATGAGCGCGCTGCTATTGCCGGAGAAATAGTCCTGCATGGGTTTTGCCAGCATTTGTGTGATCGCATCGAAGAAATGACTGAACGCACCGCCCAAAGGGCTTCCAACCGTTGAGGAACTATCTAGATTTCCAGGCTTTGTTACAAAGGTATAGACGTTCGGCGAGGTCTGGGCCATGTGCAGATAAGCACTGACCATGGCATGCAGTGCCTCTTGAGGACCCTCTGCACCCTGTGCTGCGTCAACAATTTTCTGCCGCATCTGGTGTAGGACCACTTCCCCGACAGCTTGCTGTAAGCCAGCTTTGTCACCGAAGTAGCGGTAGAACACCGATTTGGAGGTGCTGGCCGCGTTGGCAATGTCATCCATTGACGCTTCTGGACCCAAGGTATGGACCGCGCGGCGGGCTGCACGGATTAATTCACGACGGCGTTCCTCGCGGTGGCTGGTCCAACGAGCCGATCGCCCGTCTGCCACTGCTACTGCCGCCGTTGTGGACGCCGCAACCGAAGTGTCGGTAGTCGTCGTCGTAAGTGTGGTCCGAATGTTCACGATACTCAGCGTATCAGGTACGCTGAGTATCGGTAACCGCCATTGCTTCTTGCAGTCGGGCGGCGTCAACATGGAGTCAGCGTGCATCTCGTCGCGTTGGCCCGAACCGGACCTTGTGTGCCGGACAAAGGAGAGTCAAAACGTGAATGATCTGCGTAATGCCGTAGTAATCGGTGGAAACCGAATTCCCTTCGCCCGCTCTAATGGCGCCTACATCAACACTTCAAACCAAGACATGCTTACAGCGGCATTGGACGGGCTTGTCGCTCGCTTTGGTCTCCAAGATGAACGAATTGGTGAAGTAGCAGCTGGTGCCGTCCTGAAGCACTCAAAAGACTTCAACCTCACGCGTGAAGTTGTTTTGGGTTCGGCGCTTTCGGCCGAAACCCCGGCCTACGATCTTCAGCAGGCATGCGCCACAGGCTTGGAAGCGGTCTTGGGGCTGGCTAACAAAATCAAGCTGGGCCAGATCGATTCAGCGATTGCTGGGGGAGTGGATACCACCTCAGACGCTCCCGTTGCAGTCAGCGACGGTCTGCGCAACATTCTGATGGAACTGAGCCGGTCAAAAACTCTCGGCCAGCGCGTACAGGCTCTGAGTAAATTGCGTCCCAAGGACCTGGCTCCCAACGCTCCGGGCACGGGTGAGCCGCGGACTGGACTGTCCATGGGCGAACACCAAGCACTCACCACTGCACAGTGGAAAGTCACTCGTGAAGCACAAGATGAGTTGGCCTACAACAGCCACAAGAACCTTGCGGCTGCCTATGAGCGTGGCTTCTTTGACGATTTGATGACCCCGTACCGCGGCTTGAGCAAAGACTCAAACTTGCGTGCGGACACCACCTTGGAAAAGCTCGCCAAGCTGAAGCCAGTATTCGGCAAGCAGCTCGGTGCAGAGGCCACCATGACGGCCGGCAACTCCACCCCGCTCACCGATGGCGCGTCCACAGTGCTTTTGGCCTCCGAGGAATGGGCTGACGCTCACGATCTGCCCAAGCTCGCCCGTGTGGTTGATGGCGAGGCAGCAGCAGTTGACTTTGTCCACGGCAAGGATGGCCTGCTAATGGCGCCAGCCTTTGCTGTGCCACGCCTTCTGGCTCGACTAGGCCTAACCTTCGATGACATCGACTTCTTTGAAATCCATGAGGCCTTCGCAGGAACGGTTCTGAGCACCCTCACGGCCTGGGAAGACGACGCCTTCTGCACCGAACGTCTCGGTCTGGACAAAGCCCTTGGCACCGTTGACCGGTCCAAACTGAACGTCAACGGATCATCCTTGGCAGCAGGTCACCCCTTCGCTGCCACGGGTGGTCGCATCGTTGCCTCCCTCTCCAAGATGCTCCACGAACGCGGCACAGTCGATGGCCGGCCTTCACGCGGGTTGATCTCCATCTGCGCCGCCGGCGGCCAGGGCGTCGTCGCCGTCCTCGAATCTCTTTAGGAGGAACTGATTGTGACTGACAAATACACAGAATTCGTTAGCAAAGGTTTCGGTAAAGACCTGGCAAAAAAACTGGGCCTACCGCAGCCGGTAGTCCTTCGTCGCCACACACCAGGTGATCCATTGGTCACTGGTCCGGTTCTGGTTCAAGGTAGCTCCTCGGGCGCTGAAGAACTCGCCCAAGAACTCCTCTCATGGGGCCTAGACATCCGCCGTCACGTTACGGCCAAGGAAAAATTCGGTGCCATCGTTTTGGTATTGGACGACGTTCAGCACCCCACCGATCTAGAAGAGTCAGTATTAGCCACGGGGTCTGCCCTGCGTCATCTAGCCGCAAACTCTCGAGTGGTCACCGTATTCCGCTCCCCAGTCAGCGCCGGCGCCCCGGCTATAGCGGCCGCACGTCAAGGCATCGACGGCTTTGTGCGTTCACTGGCCAAAGAACTCCGGGCCGGGTCAACCGCCAACGGTATTGTGCTGGCGGAAGATGTCTCCCCGGTCAGCCCTGGAGCATTAGGTGCACTGCAGTTCTTCCTCTCCGGTCGCTCGGCGTTTGTTGACGGTCAGTTCCTGACCATTGGAAATAACGACGGCGCCCTGCCGCCCAAGCGCGACAGTCCCCTCGAAGGTCGGGTAGCCGTCGTGACCGGGGCAGCACGTGGAATTGGTGCGGCAATTGCTCGCACCCTGTACCGGGACGGCGCAACACTGATTTTGGTGGATATTCCTGCTGCGGGAGATCACCTTGCCAAGATCGCCAACGAAGTACACGGCAGCGCACTGCAATTAGACATCAGCCGTGAAGATGCAGGACAGAAGATCCTGGAACACGCAAAAAGCCGCCATGGCCACCTGGACATTGTGGTGCACAACGCAGGTATCACACGGGACAAATTGCTAGCCAACATGGATCCAGCACGCTGGAATTCGGTACTGGCCGTGAACATCGCAGCCCAATTGCGCATCAACGAGGCCCTATTGGCTTCCGACGTTTTTGCCCAACGTCCGCGCATAGTTTCGGTGGCCTCCACCAGTGGCATTGCCGGTAACCGCGGGCAGACCAACTACGCAGCATCCAAGGGTGGCGTGATGGGAATGGTTCGCTCCACCGCCGCAGCCATGGAAACTAAGGGAGGTGCCATCAACGCCGTCGCACCAGGATTCATCGAGACCGAAATGACAGCACGCATCCCCTTCGCAACCCGTGAAGTGGCGCGTCGCCTGAACTCTTTGCAACAAGGTGGCAAACCCGTTGACGTTGCTGAGGCGATAGCATTTTTGGCCAGCGACGCCGCCGCAGGGATCAACGGCGAAGTGCTTCGTGTCTGCGGGCAGAATCTGGTGGGAGCGTGAGCACCCCCAGCGTTCAAGTGCTCGGCGAGACGCCGTCATTGTCAAAGCTGTATCTAAATGCAGCAGCGCTCGCCGCACGAAAAAAGCTACTGGGTCACCACGAGAAACCAGAACTTCCAGCCGTTGCCCACGAAGTGGCTGACGTGGAAATCGACCTAGAAAAGCTCACCGCCTACCAAAAGCTTTTTGGGCTACCGGTTAGCGATGCAGTGCCTTCTGGTTACGTACATGTGTTGGGGTTTCCACTCGCCGTGAGCTTGATGACCAAAGACGAGTTCCCACTACCACTATTGGGAATGATCCACCTGCAAAATCGGGTGGAGCATTTCGGCAAGATAGAACGCTCTCAGCGGATGGATATTCGCAGCTGGGCTGAAAATCTCTCGGGTCACCGGGCTGGAACCAAAGTAGACCTGGTGGTGGAAGTTCGCGCAGCCCACAGCGACGACCTCTTATGGCGCGGTATTTCAACCTACCTCGCCAAAGGCGTGTTTCTTCCGGGCATCGATAAGCCCACCACGCAGCCGCCCAAGACCGACTTTGCGCCACCGAACCCCACAGCCGTATGGCGACTCGGAGCCGATGCGGGGCGAGCCTACGCAGCCGTGAGCGGGGACTTTAACCCCATTCACTTGAGTTCTCTCTCTGCTAAAGCGTTGGGACTGCGAACCTCGATTGTGCACGGCATGTACGTTGCCTCGCGTGCACTCGCAGAAATTGGCACTTCGGCATCCGATTCTTTTGTGTGGAACGTTTCATTTGAGGCACCAGTATTTTTGCCGGCAACGGTTGGCGTACGCATCGAAGCCGAAGAAGAAAACGGACCCGCAGCGGACGCTGCTGCACTCGAGGGAAACGCCCCAAAGATGCTTTTTGTGGGGTGGAACCAACGAAGTGGGCGACGTCACTTCACGGGATCTGTAGAACCGATCCTGCCGAACTAATCGGACAACAAGGCCCGTCTGACGGGCAGTGGTGGTCTCTCCCAGAGCTGGGCGAGACCACCACTGCCCAGCCCTTTAGCGGGAAGTTTATGAGCCTATGTTTCGGCGAAACAAAAATGGCCCTGATCCGAAGATCAGGGCCATTTTTGCTTTGTGCGCGGAGGGGGACTTGAACCCCCACCCCCTTTCGAGGACTAGCACCTCAAGCTAGCGCGTCTGCCATTCCGCCACCCGCGCAGGGTGTATTTTGACGATTCGACCCGCTGTAAAACCGGTTCGTTTCCTTCAAAAGCAGCGAGAAAAACTCTAACACGAACTTTGCGGAAACTAACAATCGGGCCAGCTCGGGGGTCTTTTGAGGCCAAAAATCTGGAAGTTTGCCCACCACAACTGGGTAGTCTGAGAAGTGGCACTCTCGCCGATCCGAATAACAGGAGGACACGTGACTGAGCAGACCAGGCCCGAAGACGAAGTCGTCAGGATTTGCCAAGAGTTAATCCGGATGGACACCAGCAACTTTGGTGATGGAACTGGCCCGGGGGAGCGCGCAGCTGCCGAATACACTGCGGGATTGATTACCGAAGTTGGTCTGGAAGCAGAGATCTTCGAATCCGCCCCAGGCCGGGCGAGTGTCATCACCCGCATGGAGGGCTCAGACCCCGCAAAGGGAGCTTTGGTGGTCCATGGCCACCTTGATGTTGTGCCCGCGTTGAGAGAGCAGTGGTCAGTTGATCCCTTTGCCGGGGAACTGCGGGACGGTCTCATCTGGGGACGAGGCGCAGTGGACATGAAGGACATGGACGCGATGATCCTTTCGGTGATGCGGGACTTCGCCCGGAAAGGCATCAAGCCCAAACGAGACATCATTTTTGCGTTTTTTGCCGACGAGGAGGCTGGCGGAAGTTACGGCGCCGGTTGGGCAGTAGAAAACCGTCCTGAACTCTTTGAAGGCGCTACTGAGGCCATCTCAGAGGTTGGTGGATTCTCTGCGAACATTGGTGGTCAGCGAACCTACTTGCTCCAAACTGCGGAAAAGGGGCTCTCGTGGTTGCGCCTCGTGGCCCACGGCCGCGCTGGCCACGGCTCACAAATCAACACAGACAATGCCGTGACCAAACTGGCCTCGGCCGTGACACGCATTGGTGAGTACCGTTGGCCCATTGAGCTCACCCCCACCACACGTCAATTCTTAGATGGCGTAACGGAACTTACCGGTGTGGAATTCGATCCGGACAATCCCGAACTCCTGTTGAAGGAACTGGGCACGGTTGCTCGTTTTGTGGGAGCAACGCTGCAGAACACGTCCAACCCCACGCTGCTCAAGGGTGGCTACAAGCACAACGTGATCCCTGAATCAGCTGAGGCTCTCATTGACTGCCGAACTCTGCCCGGCCAAGAGCAACAGGTTCTGGAAAAGGTTCGCGAACTTGCCGGAACCGATGTGGCCGTTAGCTACGTGCAAAAGGGAGAGTCCCTGGAAGTTCCGTTCTCAGGAAACTTGGTGGACTCTATGATCGATGCCCTTCACAGCCAGGATCCGGGCGCAAAAGTCCTCCCGTACACACTCTCCGGCGGTACGGATAACAAGTCGCTGAGCCGTCTGGGCATCACCGGTTACGGCTTCGCGCCCCTGATGCTTCCTGATGACCTCGACTTCACCGGCATGTTCCACGGCGTGGACGAGCGTGTCCCCGCGGAGTCACTCAAGTTCGGCACCCGGGTGTTGGAACAACTCCTCACCAACTACTAGATTCGCTGTTCCAGCCGGTCAGGTGGAACTTCTGCCACTGACCGCTTCTGCGACTGACCACTTCTGCCTCTGAACAAAGGTCCATTGAAAGGACTTAGCTGCCGTGAATGACCAGCAAAACCTCTACAAAGCACTCCTGAACGATGAACTTTTGGAGCGCATCCGTTCACGTGCTGCAGGCTATGACAAAAATAACCAGTTCTTCCACGAGGATCTTATGGAACTTCAAGACTCTGGGTACTTGAAGATGTTCGTTCCAAAGGACGACGGCGGATCGGGTCTGGGGCTCGAAGCGGCGGCGTTGCTTCAGCGCCGCCTTGCAACGGCAGCCCCGGCCACCGCGCTCGCGGTGAATATGCACTTGGTGTGGACCGGCGTCGCACATTTGCTGGCTCAGCGCGGAGATACGAGTCTGGACTTTGTCCTGCACGAAGCAGGTCAAGGCGAAGTTTTTGCCTTCGGCAATTCTGAAGCAGGCAATGATTCGGTGCTCTTTGATTCCAGGACCGAAGCCGTCCCCTCAGATGACGGAAGCTATTCCTTCACAGGAACTAAAATTTTCACGAGTCTTTCGCCAGCATGGACCCGCTTGGGAATATTCGGGAAGGACTCTAGTGGCCCTGAACCTGTTTTGGTCCACGGGTTTATCACCCGGGACACACCAGGATATCGAATCCTTGATGACTGGGACACTGTGGGGATGCGAGCCAGCCAGTCCAACACCACCGTCTTGGAAGGGGCAATAGTTCCCTCCAACCGTGTGTTCCGTAAGCTGCCTGTAGGCCCCAACGCTGACCCGTTGATCTTTGCCATATTTGCCTGCTTCGAAACCCTCTTGGCAGCTGTTTACACAGGCGTAGGGGATAGGGCTTTGGAGCTGGGGGTTGCTACGGCGAAGCGTCGCACTTCCTTTAAAAATGGTGGCCGAAGCTACGCGCAGGATCCGGACATTCGGTGGAAAGTGGCCGACGCAGCGATCGCGATGGACGCCATACTTCCTCAGTTACTCACCGTGGGCCGTGACGTTGATTCACTCGTTGATCATGGCAGTAAATGGTTCCCCAAGCTTGTAGGTCTGAAAGTGCGTGCCACTGAGACAGCCCGGACAGTTGTTGACTTGGCCATCAGGGTCTCTGGAGGCGGCAGCTACTCGTCAAGCAGTGAGCTGGGGCGCCTGTATCGTGACGTTTTGGCCGGGATGTTCCATCCATCTGATGACGAGTCAGCGCACGCCACGGTGGCCAATGCGTGGCTGGGGCCGATAGAAAGTTAGCACCGGGAGGCTGACTCGAGCATTGACCCTAGATGGTCCGTTGGACGCTGAGGACTTTGCGGCGGAGCCAGAAACGGCGTGCACCACCCATGTACATCACTGTGCGCTCCAATTCCCATTTGCCGTACTCCGAATGTTCAACAAGGCGTTGGCGCGCATCACCGATTGACTCGCTGCGGGGGACTGTAAGCACCATGTATTCGTACTGGCGCGCGAAGTCCCGGCTGCGTCGTACAGCTGCTGCTGGAAATTGTTCCTTCATAGCCCTCCATTTTGTTACTTTTCCGGCTAACGTGAACGTATGAGCATCGATCCGCGTGTCGCCTTACAGTCTTTGACGGCCGCCCTCGAGGAACACCTCGCGGCGGCCGCCAGTCGCCGAAGCGATGGAGACCCAGCCGTTGAAGCAGCCTTTTTCGCCGTCGCAGACGCTTTTGAAGTCTACGAAGATGCTCTTTATGAAGCGTACGGCGAAGTTACACCGCTTCAAGTCTTCGAAGAAGACGATGACGACTTTGATGACGAAGATTCAGACGAAGATTCACAGGACGAGGACGACTTCGAACCCGTCGAGGACTAATTCGCCCGTTCAGACACTTCGCTGAGCACCTGTGAGATTTGCTCGGGGAGCCGAACCTCTTCAGCACCCAGTAATTGTTGCAATTGTTGCGCAGAGCGTGGCCCCACAATTGCCGAACTAACGTTTTCTTGAGCCAATAACCACGCAAGAGCTAATTGCGCCGGTGAGCTATCCAAACCCTGCGATGCAGTCCACAGCGCCTCAACAATGCGCGATGGCCTTGTGGCTAAATAGGGCTCCACATAGTCGGCCCACTCTTCATTGGCGGCCCGCGAGTCGGTGGGAATTTGGCCACGATACTTGCCTGAGAGGACACCACGGCCCAACGGCGCCCAAGCCAAGAGTCCCAGACCAGCGTCATAGGCAGCGGGAATCACTTCGGCCTCCGCTTGCCGCTGAAGTAACGAGTATTCAATCTGGTGCGCGACGGCGGTGAAGGGTGCCTGCACCGCAGCTTTGGCTGATTGCCACCCAGTAAAGTTGGAGAATCCCACATAACGAACGCGCCCCGTGTTCAGGGCCAGGTCCATGGCGGAAAGTGTCTCCTGCAGTGGGACGTGCGGATCCCATGCATCTACTAGCCACAGGTCCAAGTAGTCAGTGCCTAGCCGCACTAATGAAGCATCCAGCGAACTCAACATTGCACTGCGGGACGTATCCACCACTCGGTGTCCGTTCCGGTATTCCAGCCCAGCCTTGCTCACAAGGACTAGATCCTGACGCGCCACAGTGTGGCCAAGGTGCTGGCCCAAAATAGCTTCCGCCGCTCCGTTGGTGTATCCGGCGGAGGTGTCAACTAGGTTGCCACCGGCATCGCAAAAAATCCGCAAAAGATCCGCGGCCACGTCCTCGTCTATTCCTGAACCCCATGTCATGGTGCCCAGTCCCAGTGCGGAGGCACGGAGGCCACTGTCGCCGACAAATCTTTGCTGCATGTCTGCAAGCTTACGGCTGAAATTGGTGGCCTATGAAGTAAGGTCAAATCTGTGAATTGGATTGAAGCTGCCTTCCTCGGCCTAGTACAGGGACTGACTGAGTTCCTCCCCGTTTCCTCAAGCGCACACTTGCGAATTGTGGGTGAGTTTTTACCCAACGCATCGGATCCAGGTGCTGCGTTTACCGCTATTACCCAGCTGGGCACCGAGACAGCTGTACTGGTTTACTTCTGGCGGGACATCGTCCGGATTATCAAGGCCTGGTTTGGTTCACTCACAGGCCGTATCAGTCGCCAAGATCCAGACGCTCGGATGGGCTGGCTGATCATCATTGGTAGCCTTCCCATCATCATTTTGGGCTTGCTCTTCCAAGACCAGATTGAAAGCGTTTTGCGCAGTATGTGGATTGTTGCCACCATGCTGATCGTTTTTGGTCTTGTCCTAGCCGTAGCGGATGCAGTGGGAAAGCAGACTCGTGAGCTGAGCGACATCAGCGTTAAGCACGGCATCCTGTTTGGCTTGGCGCAGGCTCTGGCACTTATTCCGGGTGTTTCACGGTCTGGTGGCACCATCTCAGCAGGTCTATTGATGGGTTACACACGCGAAGCCGCAGCCCGTTATTCGTTCCTTCTGGCCATCCCCGCCGTTTTTGGTAGTGGCCTTTACCAGCTCTACAAGGTCCTTTCCCATGACGGGCTCACCGGCCCTTATGGTTTGGGCGAAACTGCGCTGGCAACTGTTATTGCGTTTGTGGTGGGCTTCTTTATCATCGGCTGGTTCCTCAAATACGTCAGCACCCGTAGCTACCGCCTTTTTGTCTGGTACCGAATTGCCCTGGGCCTTATGCTTTACATCCTGTTGGGTTTCAACGTCATTGCCGCGTAGCACTAGGCTTGAACAGTGAAAGCTTGGAAATCCCGTCCTGTCCCTGAAATCCCCGGCTCCATGCCAGCGGTTCGCATTTTTGATACCGCTAAAGGTCGCTTGGATGTGATCGAACAGACCGGCTCGCAGTCGATGTATGTCTGCGGCATCACCCCCTATGACGCAACTCATATGGGTCACGCTTCGACCTATCTCGCCTTTGACCTGTTGAACCGTGCATGGCGAGATGGCGGTCAAAGCGTGAGTTACGTGCAGAACGTGACGGACGTCGACGACCCACTCTTAGAGCGCGCCACTGCGACCGGCGTGGACTGGCGGGACCTTGCTGTAGAGCAGACTGAGCTGTTCCGCGCCGACATGGAAGCTCTCAACGTGATTGCTCCGGCTCACTACGTTGGTGCCGTTGAAGCCATCGAGTGGATTGTTCCCGAGGTAGAGCGGCTGATCGCGGCCGGACTCGCCTACCCCGTGGTTGGTACTGATGGCGCCCCCGATGGCGACATTTATTACGACACTGTTGCTGCTTCAGCGGCCGGGCATGCGGTTCACTCTTGGGAGCTTGGCTCGGTGTCCGGGCTCAGCGAAGACCAAATGCTTCCGTTGTTCGCCGAACGCGGTGGAGACCCAGACCGCGCCGGTAAGCGTCACCGGCTGGACCCACTGTTGTGGCGCGTGGCCCGGTCTGGCGAGCCCCATTGGGATGGCGGAACTCTAGGCAACGGCCGTCCAGGTTGGCACATTGAATGCACCGTTATTTCCCAACGCTTCCTCCCCACACCGTTCACGGTTCAAGGCGGAGGTTCCGACCTGATCTTCCCTCACCACGAGATGGGGGCTGGCCACGCATTCTCTTTGAGCGGCAAGGACATGGCCTTGCACTATGCCCATACCGGGATGGTGGGTCTCGACGGCGAAAAGATGAGTAAGTCACTGGGTAACTTGGTCTTGGTTTCGGCTCTGCGGAAGGCAGGGGAGGACCCCGCTGCTATCCGGCTTGCTGTGATGAGTAACCATTACCGTCAAGACTGGTTCTGGACGGATGCGCTCCTAACCCAGGCCCAGGAACGCCTAGCACGCTGGCGCGGCGCTCTCACGAGCACGCCAGCCGGCAGCGCTAACCCACTCATTGCTGCTATTCGCGAGCACATTGCACACGATCTAGATGCGCCCGGCGCCTTGGTGGCCGTTGATGCTTGGGCTGAACAAACACACAGTTCAAGCGCCACAGCTGAAAATTCTGAAGCTGACGCCACTCTGATTAGCTCCGCCATCAACGCAATTTTGGGAATCGAACTCTAAGGGTTTTCTTGCCCGCGGCGTTTGAGGTACCGCTCAAACTCGCGGGCGATCGATTCCCCGCTGGCCTCCGGCAACTCGGCGGTATCTTTCGCTTCTTCAAGTTGCCGGACGTAGGCAGCGATTTCTGGATCGTCCGTAGCAAGTTCGTTGACACCGCGCTCCCAGGCTTCCGCGTCTTCCGCCACGTCAGCGGTGTCCAGAGGAATCTCCAAGAGATCCTCGATCCCGTGCAGTAGGGCGAGCTGGGCTTTGGGAGACGGGGACTGAGCAACATAATGCGGCACGGCTGCCCAGAGAGAAATCGCTGGGATTCCAGCGAGTTTCGCCATTTCGCCGAGAACACTCACAATGCCCACCGGCCCCTCGTAGTTGGAGGCTTCGAGGTTCAGGCGCTCACGTACTTCCGGATCATCACAAGTGGTAGTGATGGGGATGGGCCGGGTGTGGGGGACATCGGCTAAGAGCGCGCCCACCAAGATCACATAGTCCACGTTCAATTGTTCAGCCTGAAGCAGGACTTCGGCCGTGTAGGCCCGCCACTTGTATGAAGGTTCTGTGCCGTGAACAAAAACCACATCTACGTTGCGGTCAGGCAGTGACGCCTTGGAAATTTTGGTGGACGGCCACTTGATTTTCCGGGCGCCCGAGGCCGTTGTACGAATAGTGGGTCGGGTGAACTGGAAGTCGTAAAACTCATCAGCATCGATGACCGCGATCTTTTTTGCGTTCCATGCATGAATCAGATGGCGCAAGGCATCGCTGGCAGCCTCACCGGCGTCGTTCCAGCCCTCAAAGGCGGCCACCATGACGGTGACCCGCTCGCCGTCGGGCACGTTCTTCAGAAGCTTTGCGGCCACGGAGTCCAGATTCTCTTCGAAGCTGTTCATTTCATTACCCTACGTCGAAGCATGGCGCTGGTAACGGTACGGCGTTCAAGACTGGCAAATATTCGCCCATGGCGCATTTGTGTTCAACACCCGTGACTCATCAGCAGCTCACCGTAGACTGGAGGGCATGCAGACTTCGGCCCTCAATGCCAATCATTTTCCTCAGCTTAAGGCAGTTCTTTGGGATATGGATGGGACACTCGTGGACACCGAGCCCTATTGGATAGCTGCCGAACACGGCCTCGTTGAACGATTCGGCGGAAAGTGGTCTCACGAGCAGGCTATGCAGCTTGTAGGGCAGTCTTTGGTCCACTCCAGCAAGATCCTGCAACGTGCCGGCGTGGAGATGGAATCACGCGAGATCATCGACCACCTCAGCGGCGAAGTCATTGAGCGAATCCAACAGCGTGTTCCATGGCGTCCCGGCGCACGTGAGCTCCTGGACAGCCTGTACCAAGCAGATATTCGCTGCGCAATGGTGACCATGTCTGAGCGGCCCATGGCCACTGTGGTTGCTGAGAGCCTGCCCGAACCCTATTTTGAGTTCCTTGTGACTGGCGATTCGGTAACGCACGGCAAACCACACCCGGAGGCCTACACCACGGCAGTGGAACGTTTGCGCAGGACCGATCCAGAGCTAGGTACCGAGCACTGTGTGGCATTGGAAGATTCCATCCCCGGAATTCAGGCCGCTGTATCCTCGGGCCTCGTCACGGTCGGCGTGCCCCACGTGATCGACATCCCGGAGGGATCCGCATCGGTCCTTTGGGATTCGCTCCACGGCAAGGACGTCCATGACCTCCACGCAGTGCTGCAAGACTTTAGGGTTGCCCAAGCGAAAGCAGGTAGCCACTAAATGTCTGCCCCCGAACACACTACAAACTCACGCGAAGGCATCCACCTCGGTCGTATCGCCGGGGTACCAATCATTCTGGCCTACTCGTGGTTTATCATCGCAGCTCTGACAGTCATTATGTTTGGCCCAGTACTGCAGCGCGGAATGCCTCATCTCGGTGCCGGCGCTTATCTAGTTGCCTTCAGTTATTCAGTGTTGCTTTTGCTCTCAGTGTTGGCGCACGAGCTTGCTCACGCACTGACCGCCCGGATTTTTGGCTGGCCCACCGAAAAGATTGTCCTCAACCTTTGGGGCGGCCATACACAATTTGATGTTTTCACGGCAACTCCCGGCAAATCGGTGGTCGTTGCCCTCGCTGGGCCAGCGGCAAACTTCATTCTGGCTGGTGGGGCATGGCTCTTTGTCAGCACTGCCAACCCAAGCGGTGTTGCTGGTGTTTTGGCTAACATTTTTGTCTGGGCCAACTTTGTGATCGCTATCTTCAACGTACTTCCCGGTATTCCGCTAGACGGGGGCCGGATTGTTGAATCCATCGTGTGGAAAACTACCGGTAGTCACGAACGCGGCACCATTGCAGCTGGCTGGGCCGGGCGCATTATCGTAGTGGGCATTTTGCTGTGGTTTGTGGTCCTACCGTTGCTCCGCGGCGATGGTCTGGACTTCAGCTTCGGGATCATCTCCATTCTGGTCGCTTGGTTCTTGTGGAGCGGCGCCAGCGCCGCCATCAACCACGCAAAGATGCGTTTACGTTTGCCTGCCATTTCGGCAGCCTCGCTCTCCGTGCCAGCGATCGGTGTACCGAATTCGGCGACCGTCGCGGACGTTTTGCGAATGAACGACGGCGGTTCACTCGCCGTCGTACTATGCGCGCCTGACGGAAAGCCTCAGGGAGTGGTGGATGACGCGGCTCTTGCGGGCGTTCCAGCCCAATCCCAAGCATCTACCCCGGTGACGGCAGTGTCTTTTGCGCTCTCGCCAGGAGCCTATGTGCCCGGCGCTGCTGCGGGCGAAGACTTGGTGCACTATCTGGCAAAACTTGAGGGCCGTGACTATGCGGTGATTGACGACGCCGGACGGGTCACTGGTCTTTTGCGCCAACAGACGGTTGTCAGTGCCATCACAGGAAAAACTGTTGGCAAACGCAACAATCAGGCGCGACGCTAAACCCGTCGAATGTCGGCCTTGCAGGCCATTCACGGTAGAGTTACCAGCCGGTCCACCACTCAGCAAAGCAGCAAGGAACGTTTATGACCAGCGCCAGCGAAACCCCGGAATCCACCCACGAAACTGTGAGCGATTCGGCACCGGTGACAGGCACTCATCTGGCGTCCGGGAATTCCCGGGTTAGCACTGCAACTGGCGCTGCCCGCCGTCGTGGTCCGTTCCGCGAAGGCGAACGAGTTCAATTGACTGACGAACGCGGACGCATGAACACCATTTCCCTTGAGGTGGGTGGGGCCTTTCACACACACCGCGGCTTCTTGAACCACGACCTCATCATTGGTTCTCCGGACGGTTCTGTAGTCACCAACAATGTGGGCCAGCAGTACCAGGCCTTGCGGCCCCTGCTCAGTGACTTTGTACTGTCAATGCCTCGCGGTGCGGCAGTTGTGTACCCGAAAGATGCTGGTCAGATTGTCACCATGGCGGATATTTTCCCGGGTGCGCGCGTGGTCGAAGCTGGTGTTGGCTCAGGTGCATTGTCTATTTCTTTGCTGCGTGCCGTCGGCGATTCCGGGTACTTGCACTCTTTTGAGCGTCGCGAAGAATTCGCTGACATTGCCCGCGGGAACGTCGAAACCATTTTTGGTGGACCGCATCCGGCTTGGCAGATTTCCTTGGGTGATTTCCAAGACGAAGTCGTCAAAGCTGAAGCACCCGGCAGTGTTGACCGCGTTGTCCTAGACATGCTGGCCCCATGGGAATGCCTTGATGCAGTAGCCACAGTTCTGGCCCCGGGGGGCGTCTGGATTAACTACGTTGCCACCGTCACCCAGTTGTCCCGCACCGCTGAAGCCATCCGTGCCGATGGCCGCTTTACTGAGCCTGACGCATGGGAGTCCATGGTCCGCGGCTGGCACCTTGAAGGTTTGGCCGTCCGCCCGGACCACCGGATGGTAGCCCACACAGGCTTTTTGCTGGTGACGCGGCGCTTGGCAGACGGAGTCACTGGTATTGGTCTCAAACGCAGGCCATCCAAAACCGAATTCAGCGAAGAAGACTTGAATGCGTGGACACCAGCGAATGTGGGGGAGCGTCCGGTCTCGGACAAAAAACTTCGCCGTGCAGCTCGGGATGCGCAAGCCGGTACCAACGTTGTAGACGGAGACTAAAATAACTTGCTTTTTTGGGCATCCGTATGCTGACCGTCAGCGCCAGCATACGGACGCAGGGAAGCAACTGAGCGGCACCACGCGTTAGGGTCTATATAGGTACCCAAGTCGAGAGGCGCACACACCGTGAACGATGCTGCATCAGGAAACGATCCGAGCGCTGAAAACGCTGCCCAGTTGTCCGTGGCGGACCGGCAGGTCAACGTTCTTCGTGACAAGCTGCGTAGCCTAGACCGCCAACTAGCTGCGGCCACGGGAAACAACAGTAAGTTGGTGGCCACACTCGAGGCCGCACGCACCGAGATTCAACGTCTCAAAGCAGCCCTTGAGCAAGATGGCCAACCCCCTTACACCTTTGCCACCGTCCTGCAAGTAAACCCACGTTCTGCAGCTGGAATTGGCAAGGCCGCCACCGAAGAAAGTGTTGACGTGTTCAACGCTGGTCGCAAAATTCGGGTGGGCATCAGTCCACTCTTGAACATTGCACAGCTCGGCGCGGGCCAAGAGGTACTTCTTAATGAAGCCCTCGTCATCGTGGCTGCTCTCGGTTATGAACGCGCCGGCGACATCGTCACTGTCAAAGAGCTACTTGGCAAAGACCGCGCGCTTGTTGTTGGCCGCACCGACGATGAAAAAGTGGTTCGGATTTCCGCAGCGCTGCAGAGTGTAGGTGTTCGTGTGGGAGACGCACTCTCACTGGAAACTCGGACCGGGTATGCCCTCGAGAAGATCCCACGCTCCGAAGTGGAAAATTTGGTGTTGGAGGAAGTCCCGGACATTTCCTACAAGGACATCGGTGGGCTTGGTCCGCAGATCGAGCAAATCCGGGACGCCGTTGAGCTGCCCTTTTTGCACCCGGAACTATACCGCGAGCACGGACTCAAAGCGCCCAAGGGAATTCTGCTCTACGGCCCGCCTGGTTGCGGCAAAACACTCATTGCCAAAGCAGTGGCGAACTCGTTGGCGGCCCGGGCTGCAGAACGTGCCGGTACAGCAGACCTCAAGAGCTATTTCTTGAACATCAAGGGCCCTGAGCTCCTCGATAAATACGTGGGCGAAACCGAACGGCACATCCGCTCCATCTTTGCCCGAGCTCGGGAAAAGGCTTCAGACGGCAGCCCCGTTGTGGTGTTTTTTGACGAAATGGATTCGCTCTTCCGCACCCGCGGAACCGGTGTCTCCTCCGACGTCGAAACCACCATTGTTCCGCAACTTCTGAGCGAAATTGACGGTGTTGAACGTCTGGACAATGTCATTGTTATTGGTGCGTCCAACCGTGAAGACATGATTGATCCAGCCATCCTGCGCCCGGGACGATTGGACGTCAAAGTCAAAATTCAACGGCCCGACGCAGAAGCTGCCGCGGACATTTTTGCCAAGTACGTGACCACTGATTTGCCCTTCCATGAGGCTGATCTTGCTGCGCACGGCGGCGATGCCCAAAGCACCGTTGATGACATGATCCAGCGCACCGTTGAATCCATGTATTCCACTGACAAGTCCAACGAGTACCTGGAGGTTACCTACGCCAACGGTGACACCGAAATGCTCTACTTCAAGGATTTCAACTCCGGTGCTGTGATCCAAAATGTGGTAGACCGGACCAAAAAGTACGCCATCAAGGACCTGCTCACAACCGGCCAACGTGGTATCCGGATAGAGCATTTCCTCCGCGCTGTGGTGGACGAATTCCGTGAACACGAAGACATGCCCAACACCACCAATCCTGATGACTGGGCACGAATCTCCGGCAAAAAGGGCGAACGTATCACCTACATCCGCACCATTGTTCAGGGTAAAGGCGGTCAGGAGCCGGGGAAGACTATCGAAACTACAGCCAACACCGGGCAGTACTTGTGACCAACAGTTCCGCCGCCGCTGAGTTTGCAGCAAGCGCATCTTCACTGCCTGTAGGCGGCGCGGTGCGCGTGATGGGCTCTGAAACCGAGTACGGCATTCATGCGCCAACAGCGCCGTACTCGAACGCCACCATGATGTCTGCCCGGGTAGTGCAGGCTTACGCGAAGATCTCCCGCGAGCACGCCTCCAGTCGTGCAGCCCAACGTGCGGGGACTGCGTGGGACTATGCAGACGAGAGTCCTCTGCATGATGCTCGTGGCTACACGATGGCTCGAGAAGACGCAGACCCAAGTCAGCTCACTGATCAACCGCCGGTGCTAGATGCCACGGCTGTGGCGATGGCTCATGGACGTCCCGGCCTGGAGCAAGATGGATCTGACCCACAGGGTGAGTTGTTGATGAACATGGTTTTGGCCAACGGCGCACGCTTGTACGTTGACCATGCGCATCCGGAGTATTCCAGCCCAGAGGTTACTAACCCCTTGGACGCGGTCCGGTGGGATGCCGCCGGTGACCTTGTAGCTTTGGCAGCTGTCCGTTCACTGGCCGCTGATCCTGAGCTGCCAGCGATCAACCTCTACAAAAACAACACAGACAACAAAGCCGTTTCCTATGGTTCGCACGAGAACTATTTGATGCCCCGAAGTGTGCCGTTCAGCAAAATCGTTGAGGGTCTCACACCTTTTTTTGTTACTCGCCAGGTGATGTGTGGTGCCGGACGTGTAGGTGTGGGTTTGGAACCGGTGGAATCCGGTTTCCAATTGAGTCAGCGGGCAGATTTTTTTGAAGCGGAAGTTGGACTTGAAACCACCATCCGTAGGCCGATCATCAATACGCGCGATGAGCCGCATGCAACAGCCGAAAAGTACCGCCGGCTCCATGTCATCACTGGTGATGCCAATCTGTCCCAGGTGGCTAACTACCTAAAATTTGGCACAACGGCCATGGTTCTGAGCCTTATTGAGGCAGACCGCGCCCCTAAGATTCAGGTTTACGAGCCCGTTCAGGAACTGCAAGAAGTCAGCCACAACACATCCTTGACGCATGCCGTCAGACTCATTGATGGCAGGCGGTTGACCGGGATCGAAATTCAACGGATCTACCTTGAAGCTGCGCAGAAATTGGCTAATGACACCGGTGTTGGTGCTGTACAGGGTGGCGATGGACACACACATCGGGTTCTGCAGCTCTGGGAATCAACGCTTGATTTGTTAGAGACTGACGCTCAGGCAGCCGCAGGTCGAGTTGAGTGGCTCGCGAAGTTACAAATCCTAGAAGGGTACCGGGAACGGGATGGACTCGGTTGGGATGATCCCCGCATTGCTTTGATTGATCTGCAGTGGTCTGACATTCGGCCAGAACGCGGTTTGTACCATCGGCTCGCGCAACGTGGGCGGATGGAAAAACTCGTGGACGACGCCGCTATCGCGGTTGCCGTCACAGAGCCGCCGGGAGATACCCGTGCATTTTTCCGGGGCAAGTGCGTCAGCCAATTCGCTGAAAGTGTGGTCGGTGCGAGCTGGGACTCGGTGATTTTTGATGTGAACGGACGCTTACGGCTCCAACGCATCCCGATCCTCGAACCGCTACGGGGGACTGAGGCACTGACCGGGCAACTTTTTAGGGATCATCAAGATCCGGAAAACTTCCTCTCTGCGCTCTTAGGAAGCAGATAATGTAGCTAAGACCTTTTCCGCATTTGTTGGAACAACACGAAGGAACTGACATGGCAGCCCAGGAACAGCATCGTCCTAACGCACGGCAAGATGAAGAGGTTCAGGAACCCGCACCCGTAGCACCCGCCGTTTCCGCCCAAACGTCTGAGGCCACCCAAGGTGTCGACGATCTCCTAGACGAGATCGACGGCGTTTTGGAGACTAACGCTGAAGAGTTTGTTCGCGCGTTTGTGCAAAAGGGTGGTCAGTAACTCTTGTCTGAGGGGATCATCCGGGCGGTAGGTGCGGCGGCGACGTCGTCCTTTTCTGAGTACCTAGCTCAATCACGGCCTGATCTGTTGCCCTATGGCCAACAGTTGCCGGCCGGTGTGGTGCCGCCCGTTCCCCATGCGACAACGATTGTTGCTCTGGCATTTGCCGGCGGTGTGCTGATGGCGGGGGACCGCAGGGCCACCATGGGAAACGTGATCGCGAGCCGAAATATTGAGAAAGTTTTTCCAGCCGATCAATACTCAGTCCTTGGAATTGCTGGCACTGCTGGCATCGCTATTGACATCACCAAGTTGTTCCAAGTTGAGCTGGAACATTACGAGAAGATCGAGGGCGCACTTCTCAGCCTTGAAGGCAAGGCGAATCGTTTAGGAGCCATGATTCGCAGCAACTTGCCCATGGCTTTGCAGGGCATGGCTGTTGTGCCGCTGTTCGCTGGCTTTGATACCACCTTGGGCGTTGGGCGTTTATTCTCCTATGACGTTACGGGCGGCCGCTATGAAGAGGTTGAACATCATAGCGTTGGTTCAGGTTCAGTATTTGCCCGCGGCGCCCTGAAGAAGCTCTGGCAGCCCAACTTAGATGAGGCCCATGCCTTTCGGGTTGCCGTCGAAGCCCTATACGACGCCGCCGATGACGACTCAGCCACCGGGGGACCGGATGTTGTTCGTAAATTGTGGCCGGTTGTTTACACGGTGAATCGACAAGGTGCTCGGCGGGTCACCGATCATGAACTTGCAGAGGTTGCAGCAGCGGTACTAAGCGACCGTGCGGCTGCCGGGCGGGAGGCTTAGATGTCACAGCAGTTTTATGTTTCGCCCGAACAGCTAATGAAAGACCGCGCTGACTTTGCGCGGAAGGGTATTGCTCGCGGACGATCAGTGGTGGTAATCAGTTGCACCGAAGGTATTGCGTTAGTCGCTGAGAACCCCTCACCATCGCTGCACAAGATCGGTGAGATTTACGACAAAATCGCTTTTGCTGCGGTTGGCAAGTACAACGAGTTTGAAAGTTTGCGTCAAGCCGGTGTGCGTTACGCGGACGTTCGCGGATATTCATACGACCGTGCAGACGTTACTGCCCGAGGCCTCGCAAGCGTTTACGCGCAAAGTCTGGGCACCGTTTTCACTGCCGAGCACAAACCCTTTGAGGTAGAGCTTGCAGTGGCTGAAGTGGGCCGCCACCAAGGTGATGACCATCTATTTCGCCTGAACTTTGACGGTTCCATTGCAGATGAAACGGACTTTGTAGCCATGGGCGGGCAAGCCGATGTTGTGTCTGCCGCTCTGGCTCAGGCATGGCGGCCGGACCTCGATTTTTCTGCTGCGCTGTCATTGGCTGTCAATGCTCTGCTCACCGATCGCGAGGGCGAAGAGCTCACGTCGGCTTCCTTGGAAGTGGCGCTTTTGGAACGGAACTCAGAATCGGTTCGTGGCACCCGGCGAGCGTTTAGACGTTTGCCAGCGGCCGACGTCGACCAACTTCTCAACGGAATTAGTGGCGCCGTTGGCGCAGCCGAAGAAACCGACAAACAGGTGGGTACAAACTCAGATGGATAGGCGTATTTTCGGCGTTGAAACCGAATTCGGAATCTCTTACTCGAGCCCAAACGGGCGTCCACTGGCGCCGGAAGAAGTAGCACGCTACTTGTTCCGCAAAGTGGTTAGTTGGGGAAGATCCTCCAACGTCTTCCTGACCAACGGCTCACGGCTCTATCTCGACGTCGGGTCCCATCCCGAATATGCCACGGCCGAGTGCGATGATTTGGCCCAATTGGTGGCCCATGACCGTGCCGGTGAGCTGATCCTCGAAGACCTGGTGATTGAGGCAGAACGCAAACTTGCTGCCGAAGGGTTCGACGGACAGGTTTACCTGTTCAAGAACAACACCGATTCCGCCGGGAACTCCTATGGGAGCCACGAGAACTATCTCATCCCTCGCAAAGGAGAGTTTGCCCGTTTGGCGGAAGTCCTGATTCCTTTTTTGGTGACTCGCCAATTGCTCGTCGGAGCAGGGAAAGTTCTCAAGACCCCGCATGGGGCCACCTACGCCTTTTCACAACGAGCAGACCACATTTGGGAAGGAATCTCCTCGGCAACAACGCGTTCGCGGCCCATCATTAATACCCGCGACGAGCCACATGCGGATGCAGAGTTCTACCGCCGGCTTCACGTCATCGTGGGCGACTCAAACATGTCTGAAACCACCACCATGCTCAAATTGGGCACGGTGGACCTCTTGTTGCGAATGGTTGAGCGCGGGACGATCATGCGGGACATGCGCTTGGAAAACCCCATCCGCAGCATCCGTGAGATTTCCCATGATCTCACCGGCCGGGCTCTGGTTCGCCTCGCCAATGGCCGTCAACTGACTGCCTTGCAGATCCAAGAAGAGTACTTTGCCAAAGTGTCCGATTTTGTGGCGGCGGAGGGTGCACACACCCCGCACGTTCCGCTCATTATGGACCTGTGGCGCCGGACCCTGGACGCCATCGCGAGCCAGAACACCAGCCAGATCGACACGGAAATTGACTGGGCTATCAAAAAGAAGCTCATCGATTCCTACGCTGCCCGGAATTCGATGGCCCTCGATGCCCCACGTATTGCTCAATTGGACTTGACCTACCATGACATTTCGCGCAAGCGCGGACTGTTCTACTTGCTCGAAAACCGAGGTGCCGCAAAACGCGTGGTTACGGACCAAGATGTTCAGGCTGCAGTGGACACACCGCCACAAACCACCAGGGCAAAATTGCGGGGTGAGTTTGTCCGCCGGGCCCAAGCTGCCGGTCGCGATTACACCGTCGATTGGGTGCATCTGAAGCTCAATGACCGGGTGCATCAAACCATCTTGTGTAAGGACCCATTTTTGAGCACCGATGAACGAGTTGACGCGATTTTGGAGTCCATAGGCTGATTTTCAGCTTCGTTCGGTACCCTTGTCTGGGCAGTCTGCTGTCCCAGAACGTTGCTGCAGTGCTGTGAGCACGTGGCGGCAACCCCTATCGTCGAAACGAAAGTTTTCTTGTGCGCCGACTTTTATCCATAGTGATCCCTACCGCCTTGCTGCTTACAGCGTGTGGTGGTCAGGCGTCGACTCCGGAACCAACTAGCCAAACGTCCGGTGACATCTCCAAGCTTGATTCGCTCAAGCTAACTGATCAGGGAGACAAAAAAGCACCGAAGGTTGAGTTCAAAACTCCGCTGGAGGTCACTCAACCCACCATCAAGGTTGTTAAGGAAGGCTCTGGCGATAAGGTCAAAGCCAACCAAGTTGCCGACGTGAGCCTATTAGCGCTGAGCGGCAAGGACGCCTCTGTCCTTGAGGACACCTACCCAGACGAAACCAAGACGCAAAAGGTTGATCTCAGCGACGAGATGAAATCCGGCAATTCGGTGGTCTACAACGCATTTGTTGGTGCCAAGATTGGCTCCGAGCTTGCCTACGCAGTGCCGGGCACCGCGACTTCCACACAGGCTGCAGGTCCTACTCAGATTTTGGTTATTAAGATCCTGAGCGCCAAGGATTCCCCGAAGCCTTTGGAGAAGCCTGAGGGTGATACCGTAACGCCGCCCGCTGGTTTGCCAAAGGTAACTTCCGATGCCAAGGGCGTTCCGAGCATCGATGTAAAGGGAGTAGCTAAGCCCACCAAACTCATTGCTCAAGACCTCATCAAGGGCAAGGGTGCGGTGGTCAAGGACACTGACACCATCGTCGCTAACTACCGCGGTGTAAACCTCTCCGACGGTGTCACTTTTGATTCAAGCTTTGAGCGCGGGCAGACCGCTAGCTTCGCTTTGAACCAGGTCATCAAGGGTTGGAGCCAAGGCCTAGCCGGTAAGACGGTTGGTTCACGTGTTCTTCTGGTGGTCCCGAAGGATCTCGCTTACGGTGACACAGCCCAAGGTAAGGCGAAGGGCGATCTAGTCTTCGTCGTCGATATCCTTGGTGTGAAGTAACCCTTATATCCCCTTTTTCTCACTAGCCAATCTCTAAGGAGTAGCCATGTCTTTTGGTCAGCGCGACTACGACCGCACCAAACCGGAAATTGATTTCCCCGAGGGTGACGTTCCTAGCGAACTAGTAATTACCGATCTCATCGAGGGCGACGGTCGCGAAGCACAAGCAGGCGACACCGTCTCCACGCATTACGTTGGCGTTGCCTGGTCCACCGGAGAAGAGTTTGACTCCTCTTGGGGCCGTGGAGCACCTTTAGACTTCCGCGTAGGCGTTGGTCAGGTTATCCAAGGCTGGGACCAGGGCCTTTTGGGCATGAAAGTTGGCGGCCGCCGTCGCCTTGAGATCCCCTCCGAGCTGGCTTACGGCTCGCGCGGTGCCGGTGGAGCCATTGGCCCCAACGAGGCATTGATCTTTGTGGTTGATTTGGTGAACGTTCGCTAAGTAAACCTTTAGAACTCAGCGCGGCCGGAAGCTGAAAATCATCAGCATCCGGCCGCGCTTTTCGTTTCCCAGCCTGCACTGAGTACCCTAAGGAACGTGTCAGCAGCCAAGACCGAACGCCTCCTCAAATTACTCATTGCGTTACTCAGCACAAAGTACGGGTACACGCGTGAATATCTGCGCCGTAAGCTCTACGCCGAGGCGAGCTCGGAAGAAGCATTTTTGCGAATGTTTGAGCGAGACAAAAGTGATCTTCGAACTATGGGTATTCCCATTGAAATCATCGGCGACGCGGGCATGCAGGGCGAAGAGTCTGAGGCCACAAAGTACCGTATCCGCCAAGACCAGTACCGTTTGCCTGATGTTACTTTCACGGCCCAGGAACGTTCAGTATTGGTACTCGCAGCTCAACTGTGGGAACAAGCTTCCCTAGGCCAAGCTGCCCTTAGCGCCGTACAAAAAATTGCCGGCGGTCTTCCCGCTACCAACACGTCGTCGGAGCCTGAGGAGGCGGAGACGGCCTCGGCTGTTCTTCCTCGCATTCGTACCGCTGGCCCAGCGTTCGACGCCGTGATGACGGCAATGCGCGGTCACTACGCCATCACATTTGCTTACCGCAGCCGCGGCAGCGAAGACGTTAAACAGCGAATGGTGGAACCGTGGGGGCTCGGCAATCGATTCGGGCAGTGGTACCTCGTGGGCCGCGACGTTCAGGTGGGGGAGCAGCGGACTTTTAGGCTCTCCCGCATGGCCTCTGCCGTAACCTCAAAGCCGAACGTCAATTTCCTGCCGCCGGAGAACTTTGACGTGACGGTGGCGCTAGATCAGATGGAGGAACTGCCTGCCATCACTGCCACCGTTGCCGTAGCACCGGCTAAGGCACTGGCTCTCCGTAACCGTGCGCTGAGCGCCACTGAGAGTATTCCTTCAGGACAGCGGCCAGCGGCTGGCTCACAGCCGGGCGCAACGGACTTGGTTTGGGAAGAACTCCAGCTAGAGTACCGAGACCACGAAGTCTTC
This sequence comes from Pseudarthrobacter sp. J1763, assembly GCF_050490295.1. Taxonomy (NCBI): domain Bacteria; kingdom Bacillati; phylum Actinomycetota; class Actinomycetes; order Micrococcales; family Micrococcaceae; genus Pseudarthrobacter; species Pseudarthrobacter sp. J1763. Next base: position 124,202 of record NZ_JBNPEN010000003.1, read on the forward strand.
GCCGAAGAACTCGCTGCTTTGGGCCCCAATGTAAGGGTTCTAGAACCTGCGCCTTTGCGGGCGGCTACCGTCCGGCGTTTGAGTATGGCTCGGGCAGCGTCAATGACCAAGGCACCGAGTCCCGCAGCCTTCGCCGGCCTCAAGGCTGGCAGTGTTACTAGACGTACCCGAAGCAGTTCTGAAGAACGGCTAAAGCGCTTACTGGGTTTGGTGCCCTTTTTGGTACGAAATCCAGGAATGCACAAGCGGGACATCGCAGCGAACTTTGGCATCACTGAACAGGAGCTAGATGCTGATCTGAACATTGTGATGTGTTCTGGCTTGCCTGATGGGTATCACAACGATCTGATGGACGTGCAGTTCGATGATGGGCACGTCTATTTAGAGAATGCTGAAGAGCTGTCCAAACCTGTCCGCTTCACTATGGAAGAAGCCTGCGCGCTCTTGGTTGGTTTGGAATCTCTGAGCGGCCTACCGGGTTTGGCGGATCGCGAAGCCCTAGACTCAGCAACGGTGAAGCTCACCGAAGCAGCCGGGGACGTCGCCGCCCTGGCGCCAGCCGTTGAGGCTCGACTGACTCCAAGTGCCTCACCTGAAATCTTGGAACGCATCCAGAAGGGTCTTGGCGGCCGGCGTCAATTGAGACTGAAGTATTTGGTTCCTAGCCGGGACGAGGTCACAGAGCGCACCGTGGACCCCTTGCGCCTGATCTCTCAAGATGACTCTTGGTACCTTGAGGCTTGGTGCCACAGCGCTGAGGCAAACCGTAATTTCAAGCTGGAACGCCTTTTGAGCGTTGAGGTGACCGAGAAGCCCATCGCTACGCACTCACGCACTGACGATGGGTTTCCAGCCACGCTTTTTACCGCCCACGACACCGACCAGGTTGTTACGCTGGCGCTCAGTGATGCCGGCGCATGGCTGGCAGAGCACTATTACGCGGAGGCCACAGCTCCACTGCCCGATGGCGGACTTCTAGCTAACATTCGTGTTGCATCCACAGCGTGGCTACCCTCAGCTGTGGCCCAACATGGCGGTTCACTTCGCGTGGTGGAACCGGCGTCTGTGGCTGCACAGACGCTGGGATGGCTTGATGAATCAGTCCAGTTGTATCAATCCGAGCAATAGTCCAGCACCCATACAAGCGTGTGGATCGAGGAAGGTAGACTGCTCGAATGCCTTGGTGGTCATGGATTCTGTTGTGGGTAGCCCTTGTGGCTATCGCCTTGCTTATTTTTGTGGTGCTAGGCATTCGCTTGTTCCGCGGTTTTATGGCGTTGCTTAAGGAGTTCGAGGAGTCCAGCGCAAAACTGGGAAACTTTTTGGACTCGCGCAGCGTTGAAGGCTCGTCTGATGATGCATCGGCGGAACGTCCCGGCTTGGGAATTTTCGCTGATCCGGATACTGTCAGGGCCGAATACCGCGCCGGCAAGGCAGAACGCCAAGAACTACGTCGGGTTAAACGTGTGGCCCGCAAAGTGGCGCGTCACCAACCGCGGACACTGCACGACATAGGTATGAGATAGACGTAGGATGTACGCAGAGGAAAGGACTTCCAATGGGACGACTCTTTGATGGCCCGTGGCCCATCGTAATTATTATCATCGTGGCACTATTGCTTTTTGCTGCCCCCAAGCTGCCCCAAATGGCACGCAGCCTGGGCCAGTCAATGCGCATCATGAAATCTGAAGTTAAGCAGATGAAGGATGAAGGCAAGAGCGAGACCAAGAGTGACGTAACTGATCCTGTTGAAGGCAAGATAGTTAACCACTCTGATGCTCCGACTCAGAACGGCAACACCAACGGCGGAACTGACGTCCCGCCGTCGAACCGCGCCTGACTCAAGTGGCAGTGACGAAGGGCCGAAAGTCCAACCCAGAGGGTCGTATGGCCCTCTGGGACCACCTCAAGGAACTTAAGAACCGGCTCATTAAAGCTGGCATCGGGATTATTCTCGGTGCCGTTGCTGGGTGGTTCCTTTATGATCCGGTGGTTAACAGTCTTTCGGACCCACTGATCAGGATTGCGGCGGAGTCTCACCGCACAGCGGTGTTGAACTTTGCCTCCGTAGCTTCGCCATTCGATTTTAAGATTCGAATCGCGATCCAAATTGGTTTGGTGATCTCCAGCCCCATCTGGATCTACCAAATCTGGGGATTTATCACCCCTGGTCTGACCAAAAAAGAACGCGGCTACTCGCTTGGTTTTATGGCCGCAGCTGTGCCTCTCTTTTTGACCGGTGTGTTCGTGGCTTGGACCGTTATCCCCACTGTGGTTCGTGCCTTGCTGCAATTCACTCCCCAGAACGGTGCTAACAACGTTGACGCCTCTGAGTACCTGACCTTTGCCACCCACATGCTCCTCTTTTTGGGCATCGCCTTCTTGGTGCCTGTGGTGCTCGTCGGTGTCAACATGGCAGGCATAGTTTCGGGACGAACCATTTTGAAATCTTGGCGCATCACTGTATTTCTGGTGTTTGTCCTGGCGGCCGTCGCCGCTCCTGGTGCCGACGCCCTATCCATGTTTATGTTGGCCGGACCGCTTTTGATTCTCTTTTTTGCTGCCATCGGCCTGTGCATTATCAACGACAAACGCCGTGCAGCACGTGTGGCCAAGGCGCAGCAAGAGTCAGACGCCACTGCAGATATTGCCACGCCATTGCAGGATCTGGAGAACCTCTAGGCCTACGGCTATTAGGCTGGAAGTATGTCATCACCATCGGAGACTTTCTCGCCGTCCCAACGATACGAAGCGGCGGCCAAGAGACAAGAGATGGCACGCACCAAAGTTGGACAATTTGCGTCCACTCTTGAGTTTGCCTTGGACGATTTTCAGCTCAAGGCCTGCCAGTCCCTTGAAGCGGGCAGGGGAGTGCTCGTTGCTGCTCCCACCGGGGCCGGAAAAACAATTGTTGGCGAATTCGCCATCTACTTGGCGCTAGAACGCGGGCTGAAGGCGTTTTACACCACTCCCATCAAAGCCCTGAGTAACCAGAAGTTCACAGAGCTCGGCGCCAAATACGGGATTGAAAATGTAGGTTTGCTCACCGGCGACACGAACATCAACAGTGACGCACCGGTGGTGGTCATGACCACTGAAGTTCTGCGCAATATGCTCTACGCCGGTTCAGAGGCTCTCGATGACTTGGGCTACGTGGTGATGGATGAAGTCCACTATCTCGCTGACCGATTCCGTGGTGCAGTGTGGGAAGAAGTCATCATCCACTTACCCACAGAGGTCCAACTTGCCTCGTTGAGCGCCACCGTTTCTAACGCTGAAGAATTTGGCGCATGGCTAGATACCGTGCGCGGTGATACTGACGTGATTGTCTCTGAAACGCGCCCAGTGCCCTTGTGGCAACACGTGATGGTGGGCAAAGAAGTTGTAGACCTGTTTGGGACCGATACCCCCTTTGACGAGGTAGCGCCAACGGGCCCGGCCATCGATTCGAAAACTACATCAGAAGACGTTAAAGACCGTTTTGTAGTCAATCCGGAATTGCTCAAAATGGCCCGGAATGAAACGCAGATGAACCACCGTGGCCGCTTTGGTCATGGCGGACGGAGCCGGCGCCAGCAAGATCGGCAGAACCGCTACAAACAAAGCAACATTTCAGGGCAGGAGCAGCGCAGCCCCGTTCGCCGTGCCACACGCCCACAGATTGTGGCCAGCCTAGACCGCCAAAACTTACTACCCGCTATCAGCTTTATTTTCTCCCGCGCAGCTTGCGACGCAGCTGTAGAACAGTGTGTAGCTGCTAATTTATGGCTCACTACAGAGCGTGAGCAACAAATTATTGCTTCAAGAGTAGATGAGGCTGCCCAGGAGATTCCTTCAGATGACCTAGACGTCCTTGGCTTTTGGGGATGGCGCGAGGGCCTGCTGCGCGGAATCGCCGCACACCACGCTGGGATGTTGCCAACCTTTAAGGAAGTCGTCGAGAAACTCTTTGCCGACAACCTCGTGAAGTTGGTTTATGCCACGGAGACCCTCGCGCTCGGCGTTAATATGCCAGCCCGCACGGTGATTCTGGAAAAGCTCGAGAAATACAACGGCGAAGCGCATGTGAACATCACAGCGGGGGAGTACACGCAGCTGACCGGCCGTGCGGGCAGGCGAGGGATCGACGTTGAAGGTCACGCGGTTGTTCTATGGCAGCCTGGCACGGATCCCACCGCGGTGGCTGGTTTGGCCTCTCGCCGTACCTATCCACTGAACTCGAGCTTCCGCCCCACTTACAACATGAGTATCAACCTCATTGCACAGTTTGGTAGGCCACGAGCGCGCGAAATATTGGAATCCTCCTTTGCCCAGTTCCAAGCTGACCGCTCAGTCGTAGGTTTGGCCCGGCAGGTGCGTAGCCGCGAAGAATCGTTGGCCGGTTACGAAAAATCCATGACCTGCCATCTGGGTGATTTCAGCGAGTACTCCAAACTTCGCCGTGATCTCTCGGATCTTGAGAACGGTGCCTCCAAGGTCAACAATCGGATGAAAAAGTCTCTGATTGATGATTCACTCACCCGTCTGATGCCGGGGGACGTGATAGACATTCCGCACGGAAAAAACGCTGGTGTCGCCGTCGTTCTTAACGCTGACTTTAATGCTCGGGAACCGCGGCCCGCCGTCCTTACGGCGGACCACCAATTGCGCCGGATTGGCTTTCAGGACCTCGACGCCCCCGTTACCCCCATTTTCACGGTCCGGATATCCAAGTCGTTTAACGCTAAATCTCCCAAGGATCGGCGCGACCTTGCTTCAGCGGTTCGTAACGGCTTGCGCGAGCGTCCGGACCAGGAAAAGCGCCGTAAGCCCCGGAGCCAATACGCCTTTGCTGATGGTCTTGCAGACACCGAGCAGAAGATCGTCGCACTTCGCAAGCAGCTGCGCCAGCATCCTTGCCATGCGTGCGCCGAACGCGAAGACCACGCGCGTTGGGCGGAGCGCTGGTGGAAGTTGCGCCGCGAGACTGACACGCTGGTCCGGCAAATTCAGGGACGGACAAACACCATTGCCCGCACTTTCGACCGTGTTTGTGACGTTCTGACCCGTTACGAATACTTGGTCACGGACGACGCCGGCAAAGTCACCATAAGTGCCGAAGGTGCGAGTCTGCGCCGCATTTACGGTGAGAAGGATTTGCTTATCTCCCAGTCGATCCGGCACGGCGCATTCGACGATGTTGACGCCCATGAGCTTGCCGCACTGGCGAGCGTTATGGTTTACCAAGCCAAGCGCGAAGAGCGCGGTATGCGGCCAAAGATGCCCAGCGTTTCACTTGAATCGGCAGTGGACGTGGTGGTCCGGGAATGGTCAATGCTTGAAGACGTCGAAGAGCGCAATAAGCTGCCGTTAACGAGCGAACCCGAGCTCGGTTTGGTGTGGCCCATTTTTAAGTGGTCCAAGGGCCGGCACCTGCTCGAAGTTCTCAAAGGCACCGAATTAGCTGCTGGGGACTTTGTGCGTTGGGTCAAACAAGTTATTGACCTCTTGGACCAGCTGGCAAAGGTGCCAGGCATTGACGACCGTTTGCACCGATTGTGCAAAGAGGCCATCCGAAATTTGCGACGTGGCGTAGTGGCCTACTCCGCTGTCGCGTAACCGATCATTGGCCCGTCCAATTATGCACCAACGAGAAAGACTGTAAATGAGCACCCCTACGCCTGCCCGGAATCTCACCTTGTACCGGAACGGATCCGTCTATTCAGCAGCTGACCCCTTTGCTTCGGCGATGCTTGTGGATGGTGACACCGTCGCGTGGATTGGCTCCGAACAAGCCGCCACATCCATTGCCGACTCTACGATGCACATTGTGGATTTGCAGGGTGCACTTGTTACCCCGGGTTTTGTTGATTCTCACGTGCATCTGACTGAGACAGGCGCAGCGCTGGCCAGCCTAAACCTCGCAGAAATCGGCTCCGCGCAAGAGCTTCTCGCCACCATTGAGGCCGGAGCTACTGCGAACGGTTCAGCTGTGCTCTTGGGTCACTCGTGGGACAATTCAGCCTGGCGTGATCATACCTTACCTACTTCGGAGCAATTAGCGCGCGCCGCCGGTGGCAAGGACTTCTATCTCACTCGCGTTGATGTTCATTCAGCGCTGGTGTCCCAGAAACTCGCTGAACAATCAGGGGCAACTTCACTGCCCGGCTGGGATGCTGTTCACTCACTCGTCACCCGCGAAGCTCATGCTGCTGTACGTCCCTTGGCCCGAAAATTTGCGCCTAGTCAGCTACAAGAGTTTCAGCGCGCTGCCCTCCACGAAGCTTCACGCAATGGCTACGTAGCCTTGGCCGAAATGTCCTCACCACAAATAGCGGGCATGGATGACTTCCGCTTAGCTACGTCATGGACCAGCCAAGCTACAGCCACACCCTCGGTTTACGGATATTGGGGCCAATTAGTGTCCACCGAAGCCCAGGCTCGCGAACTTGTAGAGGCACTCGGTTCCAAGGTTCGCGGCCTTGCAGGCGACTTGAATATGGACGGAGCTCTAGGTTCCCGCACGGCTGCGCTACGGACCGACTACGCCGACGCTGCGGGGGAGAGGGGCGCCGCTTATCTCAATGTGGAACAAGCTGCACAACATTTGGCTGCCTGCACACAAGCTGGCCTCCAAGGTGGATTCCACATGATCGGGGATGCCGCGTTGGACACAGCCCTCGAAGCCTTGGACAGAGTAGCTACGCAGCTTGGAGGCGGAGCCGTCCGGGCCGCCGCCCATCGCTTTGAACATGTAGAAATGGCTGACGCGCAGGCGATCGAACGCCTTGCTGCCCATTCAGTTACGGTGAGCGCCCAGCCTTCCTTCGATGCAACATGGGGAAGCGCGGACGGTATGTACGCTCAGCGTTTGGGTGAACGCCACGTTGGGATGAATCCTTTCGCTTCGATGTTCCGCGCCGGAGTGCCACTAGCTTTTGGTAGCGATTCACCGGTCACCGCTTTGCGCCCCTGGGACAGTATTCGTGCATGCTTGAACCACAACACCGCCTCAGAACGTATTTCTGCGCGAGCAGCATTTATTGGCCACACTCGTGCTGGTTGGCGGGCATTACGTGAATCAAATCCCTTGCTGGGACAGTTGGTCCCTGGTGCGCCAGCCAGCTTCGCCGTGTGGGAAGTGGAAGAACTGATGGTTCAGGTAGCCGACGAGCGCGTTCAATCGTGGAGTACCGATCCGCGTGCGCGTACACCCCTCTTGCCTGCACTCGATGGTGACGCAGAACCGATCTGTCTACAGACTGTGGCCAACGGTACGGAAATTTACTCTGCTGAACAGCTCGATTCCGCAGGAAATCATGAGGCATCCAAATGGCTCTGAACTGGGCCGATAAGAGTTATCCCAGTTCAGTGCATGGTTGACATGACTGTCACAGCACGTAGCATATTTGTTCAACGGGTTCCCGCGAGATGATCGTAGGAACTTGGCCACTCGCATCACTCGGGGCTACGTATTTTTCTCATATTCCTGCTGATGTAGCGGCACTTTAGGGCAGGTCCCACGGCAGCAGAAAACAGTTTCCCGGCTTTGGCTGGGCTCTTACTGGCCCGAAGCCGTGTGGGCCTGCCCTCTTTTAGTAAAATTTTCCATTGCTAATCTCACCTATAATGGAGAGTTGCGCCGCTTGCCGCCGGTTTTTCGACTGGGCTGCTGTGGCGCGAATATCGACCGCTCCTGCCAGGAAGGGCCACCGCGTGCGCGTACTGACCATCATTCCGACCTTCAACGAACTCGAATCGTTGCCAAAAACATTGGGCCGATTGCGTGCCGCCGTTCCGGCGTCGGATGTTCTGGTTGTAGACGACAACAGCCCTGACGGTACCGGGCAATTGGCAGATTCCTTGGCTGCAGAAGACAGCCAAGTCCATGTCCTGCACCGAAAAGGTAAAGAGGGGCTGGGCGCCGCCTACATCGCAGGCTTTAAGTGGGGGCTCGAAGCTGGCTACGACGTACTGGTTGAAATGGATGCAGATGGCTCTCACAAGCCTGAACAGCTGCCCTTACTCCTAGACGCCGTTGAGCAGGGGGCAGACCTTGCCATCGGATCTCGGTGGGTCAAGGGCGGCTCCGTAGTGAACTGGCCCTTGTACCGTCAACTGATCTCTCGCGCGGGCAGCACCTACGCCCGTTTGATGCTTGGCATGGGCATCAAGGACATCACGGCCGGCTTCAAGGCATTTCGGCGGACAACGCTGGAAGCAATTGGTCTGGACCAAGTTGCCTCAGTTGGTTACGGCTTTCAAGTAGACCTGAAATGGCGTACCGCAAAGCTCGGGCTGAAGATCGTAGAAGTACCGGTGACTTTTGTAGAGCGAGAATTTGGCTCTTCCAAGATGAGCGGCAACATTGTTGTTGAAGCCATGATCAACGTCACAAAGTGGGGTCTGGCCGATCGTTGGAAGCGCTTGAACAAGCGAAGCAACAAAGCTTAGATCTAGCACAAGACTAAAAGAGCGGGCTGGCACCATATGGTGCCAGCCCGCTCTTTTAGTCCCCAGCCTCTTAGCCAAAGACGTTAAACGTTCTGCTCAGGAAAAACCCCTAGGCGGAGGTACGCTCGCCGCGACGTTCGCGCAAGATATCAAGACGGTCCTGAAGGATGGTCTCGAGCTCTTCCAAACTACGACGCTCAAGCAGCATGTCCCAGTGAGTACGGACAGCCTTCTCATTGCCGTCCGTGGGCTTCTCGCCATCAACCAGCAGAGCCTCTTTGCCCGTCTTAGATGTCCAGACCGGCGGGATCTCAGCTTCCGCGGCAAAGGTCACAAAAACTTGCTCACCATCTGCACAGCGGTACTCAATGCGCTGGCGTGGAGCTGGCTCAACGCCGGACTCGGTCTCCATGCTCTGGGCGCCAAGTCGCATTCCTCGCAGGCTGCGGTCGCTCATATTTACTCCCTCATGTTGATGTGCGCGTTAGCTCAAACCGCGCAGGTGTTGCAGCTCAGACCGCATCTCGGCCTGCAAAACAACACCAAAATTCTTGCATTTAAAACAACGGTGGACGCTGTCCTTTTGTTCCGCGTAGTTGATCTAGGCGGACAAAGACTTAATCATACCGTTCTTAGAACTGATTTTCAGTTCCAGGGCCCGCTTCGGTAGGCGGTGTTGCCGGTGGAGTGGGAACTGTTGCCGGCCGAACCGGGGTGGGGGAGGCTTCGACGTCGGGCGTTTCGGTTTCTGAACCAAAGTCGAAACCGGGCTTGCCGCCTAAGGCGCTGCCAATTCCCTTGAGTGCTTCGCCCACCTCGCTGGGAATGATCCACAGCTTGTTGGAAGTACCTTCAGCCAATTTCGGTAGGGTCTGCAAGTACTGATAAGCGAGAAGCTTCTGGTCTGGTTTGCCCTTGTGAATGGCGTCGAAGACCTTCTGAATGGCCTGCGACTCACCGTCGGCTCGGAGGATCGCTGCTTTCGCGTCACCTTCGGCCTTAAGAATGGCTGCTTGGCGTTGACCTTCAGCGGTAAGGATCGCGGACTGCTTGGTACCTTCAGCGGTAAGAATCGCCGCACGGCGGTCACGCTCGGCACGCATCTGCTTCTCCATCGAGTCCTGGATGGAGTGGGGCGGATCAATGGCCTTGAGCTCAACACGGGAAACGCGAATGCCCCAACGGCCAGTGGCTTCATCAAGAACACCACGCAACTGACCGTTGATCTGGTCTCGAGACGTGAGCGCTTCTTCAAGGTTTAGGCCACCAACAACGTTACGCAGCGTAGTGGTGGTTAACTGCTCCACGGCCTGGATGTAGTTGGCGATCTCGTAGGTGGCTGCGCGCGGGTCGGTGACCTGGAAGTAGACCACTGTGTCAATTGAGACCACGAGGTTATCTTCTGTGATCACCGGCTGCGGCGGGAAGGAGACTACTTGTTCGCGAAGATCCAAAAGCGGCAGCAAGCGGTCAACAAAAGGAATCAGGACGGTAAGACCTGGGTTCAAAGTGCGCTGGTACTTACCCAAACGCTCCACCACACCAGCACGTGCTTGGGGAATAATGCGGACTGAGCGGACAAGTACTATGACCACCACAATGACGAATACCAACAGCACCACGGTGAGCGCGGTGCCTCCTGCTGTGTCCATACGTTTTTCTCTCCCCTGGTTGAATAACGAAATCTAGTGGTTGTTGTGCGCGCTGCCTGGAGCTGCGGGAATAACCACCGCGGTGGCTCCCTCAATGGCAGAGACCAGCGCCCGTTGACCCGGTTCTAGTTGAGGACCAGCGCTCCTGGCGCTCCACGTATCGCCACCAATTTTGATCAAGCCGCCGTGCTCGCTGACGCTTTCGATGATCACTGCTTCCAGACCAATCAGACGATCAACGTTACTGAGCTGCTCAGTTGGGCTTTTGCGGAGGTGGCGCAGGGCGATGGGCCGTACGAGGGCGATCATCAAGAGTGAGATCAAGCAGAAAATAATGACTTCGAGCCACAGCGGGGCCCCAAGGAAGTCGCTAATCAGCGCAGCAATGGCGCCGCCGCCGAGCATAATAAAAAACAAGTCGAGGGTAAGCATTTCTACTGCGGCACAAATCAAGAAAACAGTGAGCCATAACGCCCACCAGTTATTGCCGAGCCATTCAAACATCACTTCCCCCTAGATTTTAGGTGCAATGCGTGACTGCCGGTTGGAGCCGCGTTGCACCTGTTAAACATCCTAGCCGGATGCGGGCTCTGAATCTGGGAGCGGAAGATACGTACTGATAACAAACTCAGCATGCACGGTGGTGCTAGATTCCAACCGTCGTGTCAGTTCCTCGGCCCGCGAATCGTCCAAATGGTGGCCTGCCGGACCCATGCGGGCCAGATCTACAGTTTGGGCTGGTGAGAGCTCTAGGGGAATGCAAAGTTCCTCGCGAGACTGCAAGCTGAATGCCTGGTTCATGGTGGTGTCAAGGCGTTTGAGTTTGTCGTGTTCAATCCCTAACAGGTCCGCGGCCTGCGCTATTTCACGCAGGTGATTCGGCCCCGGTGTAACTACCACCAAGATTCCATCAGTTCGGAGGACACGAGCAAACTCACTCGCGTTGCGTGGCGCGAACACCACCATCACCATGTCCACGCTGGCTGCCTCAAGGGGGAGTGGCTGCCAGATGTCCCACACCACGTTGGCCGCTTGCGGGTTTAGCCTGGCAGCTCTGCGAAGGGCGAACTTTGAAATGTCCAAGGCAACGGCCGTTGCGGCGTGGTTCTGGAACACTTTGTGCAGATAGTAGCCAGTGCCGGTTCCAGCGTCCAAAACTACTGGTGTGTGATCAACGGTGATTGGCACTTTGGTAGCAATTCGCTGTGCGAGCTCTTGATAGTGCCCTGCTTCAAGAAAGTTTGCCCGGGCTGCAGCCATCACCGCAGAATCTGCAGCGAACGCAGTGCCTTTCCCGGTAAGAAAATTAACGTATCCCTGTTTTGCTAGGTCAAACCGGTGCCCGGAGCCGCAGCTCAGTGAGCTCTCCTCCGTTTCGGCGGAGAATCTTGCTCCGCAGAGTGGGCACAGCAGGAGTGAGAACGCAGTGGAGGGCATGGTTTATATCCTAGAAGCCCAGTGAGGCTCGCGCAGTATCAAAACCTAGTTCGGCCCACTGCCCGTATTGGGAGTCAGCACACAAGGAACGAATAGAACAGCGGTCTATGTAGAGGGTGCCGTTCAGGTGGTCCGTCTCGTGTTGGACGATTCTCGCTTGCCAACCGTTGAACGATGCCTTCTGCTGGCGCCCCTGAACATCGAAGTAATCGAGTTGAACGTCCACGGCTCGCTTCACAACTGCTTGAAGCCCTCGCACTGAGAGGCAACCTTCGTAGTGTTCGGCGTAGTCACCGCTGGTGGCTGTGTACTGTGGATTTACGACGGCGAAGAAGTCCAGCGGGTGCCGCGACCGCGCGGCAACAGCCTCCGGACCGACGTCGAACTTGTCTTCCAAAACAGCCAGCCGCAAAGGCACTCCGATCTGTGGTGCTGCGAGGCCCACGCCGGGGGCGTTGTGCATCACTTGGCGCATGATGTCGATCAAAGCGCCCAATTCTTCAGAAGTGAGTTGGCCATCAAACGGCAAACTCTGCTGGCGCAGTGCTGGATGTCCCACTTGCACGATCGGTGGCAATGCCTCTGCTTCGAGGATGGGCAGTACAAGTGAGCGGACTTGCTCAGGAGTGAACGCAGAGACTGGTGCGGCTGGGTGAGGTGATGAGTCAAAGGAGGACATGCATGGATTTTAGCCTTGCACTAGGCTTCACAGCATGACTGAACTGTCTCCGTTGGAGCTCGCAACGAAATTTGTCCAGGCCATGGAAGCCGGCGCAGGAGCCGAAGAGATTCGCCCACTCTTGGCTGAGGACTTTATTCTCACTGAGTGGCCCCACGCGCTTAATCCTGAGGGCGGAACGCGGAATCTTGAGCAGACTCTTTCCGGCGCCGAACAAGCTCATCAAGTGGTGTCTGAACAGAGTTACAGAATTAAACGCTCCACTGTTCAAGGCGAACGGGTAGTACTGGAAATTGAGTGGAGTGCCACAGCCATGATGGACCTCAATTTTTGGAATACCGGGCAAAAAATGCGCGCCCGAGTGATCTCCATCTTCGAAGTAAAAAACGGACAAATTCAGAGTCAAGATAGCTACGACTGTTACTTCACCAATGACCACCCCGAGCCTGTGATCGACCTTGGTGATTTGTCATGGCTGAGTTAAAACAAATTTCTAGCCGATCCACGCGACGGAGTGCCACTAAGCATGAGTAAGAGTTCCAACGCAGCGGAGCTCGCTTCCGCCGATTCCCACAACATCATTCGTGTAGAAGGTGCTCGGGAGAACAATCTCAAGAACATCAGCGTTGAGCTACCAAAACGCCGCCTAACGGTGTTCACCGGGGTTTCTGGGTCAGGGAAGAGCTCCCTGGTCTTTGCAACTATCGCTGCTGAGTCTCAGCGGATGATTAATGAGACATACAGTTCCTTTGTCCAGGGTTTTATGCCGAGTCTCGCGAGGCCCGAAGTGGACCATCTTGAGGGCCTGACCACTGCAATCATCGTTGACCAAGAACGGCTAGGTGCTAATCCACGCTCCACCGTGGGTACCGCCACGGACGCCCATGCGATGCTGCGAATTCTATTCAGTCGTCTGGGCAAGCCATTTGTTGGACCGCCCACCGCGTTCTCCTTTAACGTTCCCACTCGCCGTGCAGGCGGAGTTATGAGCACGGAGAAGGCTGGCCGCGTTGAGAAACACGTGGTGAAAGACGCTGTATACCTCGGAGGCATGTGCCCACGCTGTGAGGGTATGGGCAATGTCAGCGACATTGATCTCACGGCCCTCTACGACGATTCTCTATCTCTCCAAGAAGGAGCGCTCACTGTTCCCGGCTATTCCATGGATGGCTGGTACGGGCGGCTCTTCGAGGGCATGGGTCTGCCCATGGACAAACCGATCGCCAGCTTCACCAAGCGGCAGCTGGAAACCATGCTGTATTCAGAGCCCACCAAGATCAAAGTTGAGGGCGTTAACCTCACCTTTGAAGGCATCATCCCTAAGATCCAGAAGTCGATGCTGTCTAAGGACCCGGAGGCTATGCAGCCTCACGTACGTCGCTTTGTTGAACGGGCTGTGACCTTCCAACAATGCCCAGAGTGCGGCGGTACCCGTCTCACCAAGGACGTCCTTGGTTCCAAGATCCAGGGCAAGAACATTGCCGAACTGTGTTCCATGCAGATCAGTGATCTGGCAGAGTGGATGCGCCAGATTGATGAGCTGTCGGTGGCGCCTTTAGTCCGTGGGCTGCAGCACTTGCTGGATTCATTCGCTGAAATTGGTTTGGGTTACCTGTCACTGGATCGGCCCGCTGGGACTCTGTCCGGCGGCGAGGCGCAGCGCACCAAAATGATCCGCCATTTGGGGTCCTCGCTAACGGATGTCACGTACGTTTTTGATGAACCCTCTATTGGCCTACATCCGCACGATATTGAGCGGATGAATAACCTTTTGCTGCAGCTACGGGACAAAGGCAACACTGTCTTGGTAGTGGAGCACAAGCCCGAAATGATCGGCATTGCCGACCATGTGGTGGATCTGGGGCCCGGTGCAGGTACTTCTGGCGGAACCATTTGCTACGAGGGAACAGTTGACGGGTTGCGGGGGAGTGACACTATCACTGGCCGGCACCTTGATGACCGTGCCAGCTTTAAGGCCTCGGTACGCAAGTCCAAGAGTGTGCTTGAGGTACGCGGGGCCAAGGAACACAACCTCAAAGACGTCTCAGTGGACATTCCTCTGGGTGTGCTCACGGTGGTGACCGGTGTTGCAGGTTCCGGCAAGAGCTCTTTGATTCACGGATCGGTTGCCGGCCGCGATGGCGTCGTGGTGATTGATCAAACGGCTATCAAGGGCTCACGGCCCAGTAACCCGGCCACCTACACCGGCCTACTCGAGCCGATTCGCAAAGCGTTTGCCAAGGCCAATGGCGTGAAACCTGCACTGTTCAGTTCAAATTCCGAGGGGGCCTGCCCCACCTGCAATGGTGCCGGGGTCATCTATACAGAACTCGGCGTTATGGCGACAGTTGAATCGGTGTGTGAAGAGTGCGAAGGCCGCCGCTTTCAGGCGTCTGTGTTGGAGTACAGACTCGGTGAGCGCAACATCGCTGAGGTGCTGGCGATGGGCGTTAGTGAAGCATTGGACTTTTTTTGCGGGGGAGAGGCGGCGTTACCTGCGGCTCAGAAGATTCTGGAGCGGCTCAAAGACGTTGGCCTAGGTTACCTGTCACTCGGTCAAGCTCTCACCACGCTATCGGGTGGTGAGCGCCAAAGACTTAAGCTGGCTACGCAGATGGCTGAGAAAGGCGAGGTCTATATCCTTGACGAACCCACCACGGGCCTGCACCTAGCCGACGTCGAGCAGCTCTTAGGGCTCTTGGACCGACTGGTTAATTCGGGCAAGTCTGTAGTGGTGATTGAACACCACCAAGCAGTGATGGCACATGCCGACTGGATCATCGATCTGGGTCCAGGTGCAGGTCATGAGGGCGGCCAGGTGGTGTTCGAAGGCACGCCTGAGGATCTAGCGAACGGCGGCGGGACCCTCACCGGGCGCCACCTTGCCGCTTATGTTGGGAAGCGAATCAATTAGAACTCGAACTCGTCAGTCTTCGGGATGCAGGCTCGCATCAGCATCTGTAAAGCGCCAAAAGCAAATTGCGCAGAACAGGTGGCGTCGTCCACGAACCTGATGTCCAGTCGATGTCACCCCTCCTGCACACCTCACACTAACGCCGATAATCTACATTATGTAAAGTAAGGTCAAGTTGGGACTCCCTCACTTGATTTCAACACTTGCTTTCGGGCAGTTTCGGCGTAGACCTCCCGCTCGCGATCGCCCGTCGATGTTCACGCCATCAGCTACGCTGACGTTGATCACATGCAGAGGAAACTCTTTGGGGGAAAAATGAATGACGTAGTTTTATCCGTGATTTTTGCAGCCATCTTTTTCTACATCCTGTATGGCGTCATCCGAGCGGCAACTAGGGACGGCATTATTGCGGCACGTAAGGCGGCAGCAGCTGACTCCCGGAGTGATCGCAGGGCCGATCACGACCAGCCCGCATCTTGACGGCTGGCCTTCACCAGGCCACGGGTACCTCCGCTCTGAGGCGTCGGCATTGATAGGAACTGGTGATTTGGCGTGGCAGCGTGCATCGGAAGAAGTGCTCTTGTGGAAGGTCAAAACACGTTTGACCAAGAGCTCGTCAGCGGCATTAGATCCAAGACGTCCGCAGAACGAGCGCGCTTGCTCAGACGGCGACAAAACAATCCTGGCGGCCGTAATCGTCTGAGAGAACTCGATCGCAGCATCCATCAGCTGACACCCAACTCGCAGGTGGGACGTGCAAAAGTACATTGGGCTTGTCCCCCGCGTGTCTGCACACGCATCGGTCTAGAACACCGCCGAACAACAACCGCCTACTACAACTCCACCTGCGAGTTGTTTGTCAGTCCGGAGAACTAGCCTGCCATTCGTTTAGCCAATGCCATCGTGTCACCTGTCTGCTGTAGTTACCCGGTGTAATCGGCGCCATTACGCGTTGTGACGGTGCCGCTGACATTCCATGCGGCTGTGGTGGTGGCGGAAAATCACGCGCTCAGCATAAGCTTGCCCGCGGCGTTCATTTCATTGGCCTTCTTTTCGCCTCACCATCTCGTTGATCCACAAAGGCGCAAAGGGCGAAGTGCAATTGGGGGGCGTCGGATAATCTCGCAAAACGCCAAGTCTCTCGCCAATTGTTAGGGCCCGCTCACGCAACGCGGTGTGCTCAATACCAATCTGCGCCAAGGTGTGATTCATCGCCCACTGCAAACGCTCCGGAGCAGCACCCATCCGAGCTTCAATCTCATCCAACAGTCCGGGCAAATCCAGACCCTCCGATGATTTGACCACCCGTTCGCTAGTCAGTGCCCAGCCCGCACTTTCCACTACGGGATCATGATCCCCGCGCCAGCGCAGCCGAAGGTCCTCCACGTGGGGACTCTTTTTAACGATGTAGTTCACCAGCCAGTCGTGCACCTTAGGCGCGGCAGCTTCGCGCAGCATTGAGTCCAACTGCTGAGCCGAAAAGTCCTTTGGTTTAGCCATAAGAATTGCGAGCAGCCGCGAAGCCACGTCCCCGGTCCCCCACAATTCAGTAACCAGCCCTGGCTGCCCTTTGAACTTCTTGGCAAGGGTCCGCAACGCCGTGAGATTTACTCCGTGATCATCACCGCGGCGCAAATTGGCTTCACGAACCTTCGGATTCTGCAGAACGTCAAGTTGCGCTTGAACGTCCTCTAGTAGAGCTTCAGTCATCAGAGTTCCCTTCTAGGCCTGCACTCCAAGATATCCGAGTGAGCAGAACCACATCCGGAATACCAACCGCGCGGGTTTAGTTGCATAAGTGAAAAGAATTATTACGGAAGGTACTTCATGCTGTTTACTCCCCTTACCTTAGGTGAGATTAGTCTCTCCAACAGAGTTGTTATGGCTCCGCTAACTCGCTCCCGCACCGACGTTGACGGAGTTCCGAACGACTTGCTGGTGGAACACTACAAACAGCGTGCTTCGATTGGTCTTATTGTCACTGAAGGCACGTACCCCAGCCAAGCAGGCCGCGGCTTTGTTGGACAGCCCGGTTTGGTGACTGACGAGCAGCTCGCGGGTTGGGCCCGCGTCACCGAGGCAGTCCACGCCGAAGGCGGCAAGATTGTGGCTCAAGTTATGCATGCTGGCCGTGTCACTCACCCTGACACCAATGGCGGCCTCGACGTCGTTGCACCCAGTGCCATTGCTGTTCAGGGTGAGACGCGCACTTACAAAGGAAAGCAGCCATACACGGTCCCTGTCGCCCTCACTCAAGAGGGAATCTCTCAAGTCATCAATGACTTTGTGACGGCCTCAAAGGCCGCCATCAATGCAGGATTCGACGGCGTGGAGATGCACTCCGCCAACGGTTACCTCCTACACGAATTTTTAGCACCGTCTTCCAACCACCGCGATGACATTTACGGTGGATCCCCGGAAAACCGCGCCCGCTTCGTCATCGAACTGACCAAAGCAGTGGTTGCAGCCGTTGGCGCTGAGAAAGTGGGCATCCGCATCTCCCCCGCCCACAACATTCAGGGCGCCGTCGAAGCTGACCTAGAAGATTTGCGCGCCACGTACCTGCACCTGGTCAATGAAATCGCACCCCTGGGGTTGGCTTACTTGAGCGTCCTCCATGCTGAGCCAGCTGCTGAACTTGTCCAAGAGCTGCGCTCCAACTTCGGCGGTCCATTCTTGGTCAATAGCGGTTTTTCTACCATCACCACCGCAGAAGAGGCCCGGGAAATCGTTTCGACCGGTCTCGCCGATGCAGTGGTTGTTGGCCGTCCGGCGATTGCCAATCCGGATTTGCCTCGTCGTTGGCAGGAAAACCTTCCGCTCAACGAACCGGACTTCAGTACTTTCTACACACCCGGCGCTAAGGGCTACACGGATTACCCCTTCTACCAAGGCTAAACCTCAAGCTAGTTAGTTCTCCAGGCACTCCGTAGCCATGTTTTGGCGGTCAGGTCTTTTGGCCTCCGAAACATGGCTACGCTGTTTGGGTGACTTCTTATTCTTCCAACAAGACCCATGCAATTTACGCTGGAATCGCTGATGCAGTGCTCATTCTGTTGTTCGCAGCCTTGGGCCGCAGCGCCCATGAGCACTCCGAAACTTTTTTTGGCATTGTTGCCACCGCATGGCCATTTCTCCTTGGTGCCGTTCTAGCTTGGGTAGTGCTCGGCATCTGGAAGAAGCCATTGCGAATCTGGAGCAATGGCGTATTTCTCGTGGTGATCACAGTCGCTGTGGGTATGGTCTTGCGCGTCCTTACCGGAGCCGGTACAGCTGTGGCGTTCATCATCGTCGCGCTCGTCTCATTGGCAGTATTCCTCTTGGGACACCGGGCCATCGCGTTACTAATTCTGCGACTACGCGGGCGTTCGAATCGCTGACTAGTCAGAACTAGTGGACTAAGCTTTCTGCACAAGCACTGCAATCGATTTTCCCGAGAGGTAACCGTGATCACCGCATTTGTTTTGATCAAGACTGAAGCAGCCCATATCCCTGAGGCGGCTGAAGAAATCGCCGCCCTCGAAGGCATCAGTGAGGTCTACTCAGTCACTGGCGAGTGGGATTTAATTGCGGTTGCGCGGGTTAAGCGCCACGAGGACCTTGCTGACGTCATTGCCGACCGTCTTTCTAAGGTCCCGGCAGTGGTTCACACCACCACCCACATCTCTTTCCGCTCGTATTCCAAACACGATCTTGAAGCGGCGTTTTCACTGGGTCTAGACGGCTAGTCTTCGCCGCTTTGCCCTTAACCGTTAGTCGGCACTTGCCGCTATCCAGTTCTGCAGCACATTTTCTGCAGCGCCTGAGTCGATTGATTCGACGGCGCGAACCATCCCCGCCGCGAGTCTGTCCAACAACGGGCCGTTGTGGTCCGGATCTGCAGCGACCAAACCTGCAGCGGTATTGAGGACGACGGCGTCACGCACCGGGCCAGACTCCCCCGCCAGTGTCCGGCGTACTATGGCCGCATTCGATTCAGCGTCTGAGCCCCGCAGCGCATCCACGCTGGCAAGTTCGATCCCCAAATCGCGGGGATCGATGACCGTTGAAGTCACGTGGCCGTTGCGTACTTCCCACACTTGGGATGTGGTCGAGGTGGTGAATTTATCCCGCCCGTCGCCGCCGCGAATAACCAATGCCCTAATCCCCCGCTGAGCCAATACACCAGCCATCTTGGGAGCCATGGATTCGTTGGCCACGCCCAACGCTTGTGCTGCAACGCCGGCAGGGTTCGCCAAGGGACCTAAGACGTTGAAAGCAGTTGGGACGCCGATCTCCCGCCGAGGAACCGCGGCGAATCGCATCGACGGGTGGAAAACCTGCGCGAAACAGAAGGTGATACCCGTGGCGTTAAACACTTCCACCACCTTCGCGATGGGCTGATCCAGGCGGACACCGAGTGCCTCTATAACGTCGGCCGAACCGGACTTGGTGGAAGCCCCACGATTTCCGTGTTTGACCACTTTTGCGCCAGCACCTACGGCGACTAAGGAAGACATGGTGGAGATGTTAACCGTTTCAAGGCCGTCACCGCCAGTACCAACAATGTCCAAGGTCTCCCCTGGGATGGTGATGGCGTTCGCTTGCGCCAACATGGCGTTGACCATACCCGTCAGCTCATCAACTGTCTCACCCTTGGCTCGAAGACCAACCAAGAACGCAGAAATCTGTGCTGGCGACGCCGCGCCGGTCATGATTTCTTCCATGGCCCACTGGGCGGCGCTCACCGGCAAGTCCTTCGACTCAATGAGGGCGGAAATCACCGTAGGCCAGCTGGAGGGAACTTGCTGTACTTCTGCTTCGTTGGTCACACATAGATGCTATCGAGGCACAGGTTGATCTGCCCAATGTGTTGAGCAGAAGAAACTTTTCCGCGCAATTTCGCGACTTTGTAGAAAAAGTCGGCAGAAACGCGTCTTTGCATTGGGCACAGGCGACTTTTATAGACATAATGTCTATGTGACATCCGCGACCCATGCCCCCAGTACCCCGGCGCACCCGACGCTGAACCGACCCAACATGGTTTCCGTAGGAACCGTTGTGTGGCTGTCTAGTGAATTGATGTTCTTCGCAGGACTCTTTGCTATGTACTTCACACTCCGTTCTACTTCCGGTGAACTTTGGGCGGAAGAAACCTTGAAGTTGAACTTCCCGTTCGCTTTGGTTAACACGATCGTCCTGGTAGCCAGTTCCTTCACTTGCCAGATGGGCGTTTTCGCCGCTGAGCGACTTCAACCCCGCCGCACCGGTGGCCCTCTGCAGTTTGCGCGCTGGGGCATGACCGAGTGGTTCGTACTCACCTTCATCATGGGGGCCTTCTTCGTTGCAGGCCAGACCACTGAGTACGCAATGCTCGTCTCTGAGCACATTACTCTGTCGGCCAACGCCTATGGCTCTGCTTTCTACATGACCACCGGCTTCCACGGTTTGCACGTGATCGGCGGTCTAGTGGCCTTCTTGTTCATCATCGGACGCGCATTTGCGGCCAAGAAGTTCGGTCACTTCGAAGCAACCTCGGCAATCGTTGTCTCGTACTACTGGCACTTCGTAGACGTTGTGTGGATCGGCCTGTTCTTGGTCATCTACGTTTTGAAGTAGAAGCACAGTTTTATGTACGCCCACTCAATTTTCACACCGGTTTCACCAACCGGCGCAGGATCGAATAAAGGAACCACCAAGTGAAGGCACTTTCGCAAAAGCGACGTCATCCACTGGCAGCAATGGCACTGCTGCTTATGGGTCTGCTGATTACTGGTGGGCTTTATGCGGCCGCAACCACTGTCAACCAAGCCAAGGCTGAAACTCAGAGCTACAGCGCTGCGGACACCGAAGAGGGTCAAAAAATCTTCGCCGCAAACTGTGCGACGTGTCACGGCATGGGTGCTAGCGGAACCAAAGACGGACCATCATTGGTCGGTGTTGGCGCTGCTGCTGTCGACTTCCAGGTTGGTACCGGCCGTATGCCCATGCAGTTGAATGGCCCGCAGGCACAGAAGAAGCCGCGCCAGTTCAATGACGAGCAGACCAAGCAGCTCGCCGCTTACGTTGCTTCGTTGGCCCCCGGCCCCTCCGTCCCCGATGCTTCGGCGCTCGACGAAAAGGGCGATGCTGCCAAGGGTGGAGAGTTGTTCCGCGTGAACTGCGCCATGTGCCACAACGCTGCCGCTGCCGGTGGTGCTCTGACTCGAGGTAAGTTCGCTCCGTCTCTTGCCGGTGTTTCTGGTCAGCACATTTACGAAGCAATGGCCACCGGCCCACAGAACATGCCCGTATTCAGCGACGCAAACATCTCCCCTGAAGGCAAACGCGACATCATCACCTTCCTGAAGCAGATCGAAGCTAACGGCTCCCCTGGTGGAAACGACCTCGGCGCCTTGGGCCCGGTATCCGAGGGCTTGTTTGTTTGGGTCGCTGGTCTGGGCGTAGTTATTGCGTTCACCATCTGGCTGACGTCTCGCACGTCCTAGATGTATCGCGAACACAGATTTTCCGCTTGTACCCAAAGCGGTTTGATATTGAAAACTAACTCGGCACCCGCCGATTTGAGAGAAGGATGAGGGGAATTATGGGCAACCATAGTGACGGCAGTCCGGAACCTTCGGGCACCGTAGCTACGGCTGGTCAAGATGATGCAGAGAAGTTCCAGGATCCTGGAATTCCCCCGCACCGTTTGCGCCTAGCAGATACGAACCCCAAAGCAGCCAAGCGGGCAGAGAAGCAGGTGGCAATCCTCTTTTTGATTTCCGTCGTAGGCACCCTGCTCTTCTTGGGCGCTTACTTCGCTATCGATTTGGGCCAAGACACCAGCATCGCCACCATTCGGACTCAGAACCTGTTGTTGGGTCTGGGTACGGCATTCGCCATGCTGGGTATTGGTACTGGAATTGTTCACTGGGCCAAGGCCCTTATGCCGGATCACGAAGTTGCTGAACTTCGCCACGAGATTCGCAGTGAAGAGGACCGCCAAGCAGCAGTTCGTATTGTTGATGAGATCGTAGAAGAAACCGGCATCAAGCGCCGTCCGCTGATCCGTAACACCCTGTTAGGGGCTGTGGCTTTGGCGCCGTTGCCTGCATTGGCAGTGTTCGGGGATCTGGGACCGCGCCCGGATGACAAGTTGGCTCACACCATGTGGGCACCGGAGAACGGCAAGCTCAAGCGTTTGACCCGCGATCCTGATGGCACCCCCATCAAGGCTTCTGATGTCACCATGGGTTCTGCATTCCACGTTATTCCTGAAGGTCTCAACGAACTCCACGAGGGCAAGCTCAATGCAAAGGCAAAGGCAGTTGTTCTGTTGATGCGTTTGGATCCTGCTTCCTTGCACCCGTCACCGGGCCGTGAAGACTGGGGTTACAACGGCATTGTTGCCTACTCTAAGATTTGCACCCACGTTGGTTGCCCCGTGGCTTTGTACGAACAGCAGACGCACCACCTGCTGTGCCCCTGTCACCAATCCACATTTGATCTCACCAACGAGTGCGCTGTGATCTTCGGACCGGCTAGCCGCCCGTTGCCCCAGTTGCCGATCGCTGTTGATGCCGAGGGTTACCTCGTTGCCACGAGCGATTTCCATGAACCTGTAGGACCGAGTTACTGGGAGCGTGACGAGCATGAGCGCAACAACAACAGCTGAAAGCTCTACGTTCACCCCAACCACCAAGGCTGGCAAGTTCACCAACTTTGTTGATGAGCGTGTGGGTGGGTCCGGAATTCTTCGAGAATTCGGTCGCAAGGTCTTCCCAGACCACTGGTCCTTTATGTTCGGTGAAGTGGCGCTGTACTCCTTCGTCATTTTGTTGCTCTCGGGCACGTTCTTGACGTTCTTCTTTGACCCTTCCATGGCGGAAACCCACTACCAGGGCAGCTACACTCCGCTCTACAACGTGGAGATGTCTGTGGCATACAACTCCTCCTTGAACATCTCCTTTGATGTTCGCGGTGGTCTGTTTATGCGCCAGGTACACCACTGGGCAGCACTTTTGTTCTCTGCCTCAGTTGCTGTTCACATGCTGCGCGTGTTCTTTACGGGTGCGTTCCGCAAGCCGCGTGAACTCAACTGGGTTGTTGGTGGCGTTCTGTTGATCCTGTCTTTGGCTGCGGGCTTCACCGGTTACTCACTCCCCGACGATCTGCTCTCTGGTAACGGTCTGCGAATCATTGACGGTGTTATCAAGTCGATCCCGGTCATCGGTACCTACATCTCGTTCTTCCTATTCGGCGGCGAGTTCCCAGGCACCGCGATCATCGGTCGTCTCTATGTTCTTCACATTCTCTTGGTTCCGGCCATGATCTTGCTGATGATCGTTGTCCACCTCTTTATGGTTGTGGTTCACAAGCACACGCAGTACCCCGGCCCGGGACGCAATGACGGAAACGTTGTTGGTTACCCATTGGGTCCGGTTTACGCAGCCAAGGCTGGTGGATTCTTCTTCATCGTCTTCGGCGTCATCGCTTTGATGGCAGCTATGTTTACCATCAACCCAATTTGGAACTATGGTCCGTACGACCCCTCCCCCGTTTCCGCCGGTACTCAGCCTGACTGGTACATCGGATGGGTTGATGGCGCCTTGCGTCTGATGCCTGGTGTTATTGGAAATGTCGGAGGCTTCCGCCAGCACCTTGAGTTCATCATCTTTGGCCACGTGCTGACTTTGAATGTTCTTCTGCCGGCGCTAGTGCCAGCTGGATTGGTATTCACCGCTCTGTTCACCTATCCGTGGATCGAACGTTGGGTCACCAAGGACAACCGTGAACACCACGTTCTGGACCGTCCTCGTAATGCACCCACCCGTACCGCGATTGGTGTTGCAGGCTTTGTGTTCTACTGCGTCCTCTGGGCCGCAGCTAGCTCTGACTTGATTGCAACTCACTTCCACGTTTCGCTCAATGATGTTACGTACTGGCTCCGCGCCCTGTTCTTCATTGGCCCGATTCTTGGATTCATCGTGACAAAGCGTGTTGCCTTGGCCCTTCAGCGTAAGGACCGCGAGATTGCTCTGCACGGACGCGAGACTGGCCGCATTGTGCGCTTGCCTCACGGTGAGTTCATTGAGGTTCATGCACCGTTGGATGACTACAAGCGGTACAAGCTGGTGGGCTTTGAGTCCCCCAAGCCGCTTCCTGCTCAGCCCAATGAAAACGGTGTTGTTGACCGCAAGGAGCGTCGTCGTGCGGCTCTGTCCAAGTGGTTCTTCGAGGACCGTGTAGCGCCGGCTACACCGGCAGAACTCGAGGCATCACACGGCCATGGTCACGATGCAGTTGAAGCTGGCACAGACGCTAAGAGTCTGAGCCACTAGTTCAGCAAGAGTTCACAAAAGGGAGGGTGTCCTGGTTCGCAACCGGGACACCCTCCCTTTTGTTTGCCTCGGGTTCCAATAGCTATCCCCAGAATGTCTTCTAGAACCGCGTCGAACCGGTAGCCGAATACGGTCGGCTCGAACGAACGCCAGGCCGTTGGAGCGGCACCCAGAGCTTGTAGCGGTCAGCCCTGTAATAAGAGACCGAGTAGTCGACCATCGTTTTTGATACAAAGGCATGTCGTTGGATTTTTAGTAGCGGCGCCCCTATGTCTACCTTGAGCAAGTGCGAAATCGACGCTGAGGCCGCAGTAGCCTCGATCATGTCCTCTCCCCACTCCATCACCAGCCCATATCTTTCATTGAGTACGTTGTAGAGAGAGTTTGGCGGTTTCTCATCCAGAATGCCTGGCACACGGTGTGCGGGGATAAAGTTCTCGTCCACGCTCATCGGCTCCCCGTCAGCGAGAAGAAGACGACGAAACCTGACCACGGGCGTGCCCTCATCTACTTCAAGTTCCCGGGCTAGGAGTACACTCGCCGCTATCTGTTCGAAACTCAAAACGCGAGCGGCAGGGACCATTCCGCGGCGTTGCATTTCTTCGCTGTAGGAAGTCAGTTTTACTTGTAGATCGAGTTTGGGGCGGGTCACAAACGTCCCCAAGCCTACAACGCGCTCCACTACTCCTTCAGCAACCAATGCGTCGATGGACTGGCGTACCGTCATCCGAGCAAGGCCAAATCGTTGGCAGAGGTCGCGTTCTGAGGGGAGCCCGGCACCTGGTGAACACTCGTTGAGAGCATAGTTACGCAGAAGCTGACGCAGCTGCAGGTGGAGAGCTGTGCCAGAATTTCGCTCGATTTCTCCGTGGATGCGGCGGGGATCAGTAAACACGGCTACTCCCCTGCGTGTGGCTCATGGCTTCAGTTTAGAACGAAAGCAGCCTGGTCTAGTCCACTGCCCGACCGCGAAATTCAACCCGTTACGGATAGTCGACTGCACATCATGGGCATATTGGAACCGGAGCACACCTTACGTCCACCCGCTGGCCACTGCAGTAACACTTATCCGCCACGCTTCGGTAACCTAGCTAGGAAGACATTTTCGCGGCCGTAGCGCCGCACGTTCTAGGAGTGAAGTTGCCCTCAGTAAAGGCACGCGTTGCGGCTCAGGTGGGACTTCATGCCCGCCCAGCTGCGTTATTTGTCCGTGCAGTCAGTGAGACTGGCCAAGCTGTAACCATTTCTAAGGCAGGGCGTCCACCGGTGGACGCCCGTTCGCTCTTGGAGGTTATGACTGAAGACTTTCCTCACAATTGTGAGGTGGAATTACGTCTCGAGGACAGTGGCGCGCTCTCAGCTGAAGCGGGCGTAGAACTACTAGAAGGCCTCGCAGAAGTACTGGAACGCCCGGAGCAATAACTAGCCACTGTAATTGCCATGCGTCACTGGATCGGCACTTGAACAACAAATGACGACGGCGGTTCCCACCAATGGTGGAAACCGCCGTCGTCATTTGTCTTATGGGGCTAAAGGCGCTTAGTGTGCGTGGTCCCCTCGGCTGTATTCAAAGACCCAACCAACGAGTCCAACGATTGCCAGACCGCCTGCAATGAAGGTCACCCAAAAACCAACTGCCAAGCCCAGGAAACCTCCTGCACAAGCCAATCCGAGCACCAACGGCCACCAGCTCCAAGGGCTGAAGTGCCCTTGCTCGCCAGCGCCTTCGTGAATTTCTGCGTCGTCACGGTCTTCCGGACGGGCACCCACACGGCGACCGGTGAAACCCAAGTAAGTTCCAATCATGCCGGCGAGTCCTCCGACGAGAAGGATTCCCAGGATACCCACCCATTCAGACCAGTTGCTCAAGAAACCGTAAATGATGGCCACGGGGACGAAGAAGAGGACACCTAGTCCGAAGAGCCTAGATTCGATTTTCACTTTGCGTTGTCCTTCTGATCGGCATTACCCAGAACGGCTGCTGCAACGCCAGGCTGCTGAACTGTGTGGTTCTGAGAGAGCTCCGGGTGGTGCAGGTCCAATGCCGGACGCTCTGAACGAATGCGGGGCAAGGAGGTGAAGTTGTGACGTGGCGGCGGGCAAGACGTTGCCCACTCAAGAGATGCACCGAAGCCCCAAGGGTCATCTACCTCAATCTTCTGGTCACTGCGCCAGGTGATGTATACGTTCCAGAAGAACGGGATCATCGAGGCACCCAACACGAAGGAAGAGATGGTGGAGAACTGGTTCATCCATGTGAAGTTGTCTTCAACTAAGTAGTCAGCGTAACGACGCGGCATACCCATCACTCCAAGCCAGTGCTGGATGAGGAAGGTGCCGTGGAAGCCCAGGAACAGCATCCAGAAGTGGATCTTACCCAAACGTTCGTTGAGCATCTTGCCAGTCCACTTTGGCCACCAGAAGTAGAAGCCTGCGAACATCGCGAAGACCACGGTACCGAAAACAACGTAATGGAAGTGAGCAACCACAAAGTAAGTATCAGACACGTGGAAGTCCAAGGGCGGTGAAGCCAAAATGATTCCGGTCAGACCACCAAAGAGGAAGGTGATCATAAAGCCGAGGCTCCAGAGCATCGGGGTCTCAAAAGTGATCGAGCCGCCCCAGAGCGTTCCAATCCAGTTGAAGAACTTCACACCAGTAGGTACTGCAATCAACATGGTCATAAAGGAGAAGAACGGCAACATCACAGAACCGGTCACGTACATGTGGTGAGCCCACACAGTTACGGAGAGCGCAGCAATAGAAATGGTTGCGTAGACCAAGCCCTTGTAACCGAAGATCGGCTTGCGGCTGAAGACCGGGAAGATCTCCGAAACGATACCGAAGAACGGAAGCGCAATGATGTAAACCTCAGGGTGACCAAAGAACCAGAAGAGGTGCTGCCATAGAACGGCACCGCCATTCTCAGGATCAAAGATGTGAGCACCAAAGCGTCGGTCTGCACCCAAAGCGAACAGAGCCGCTGCCAACGGCGGGAAAGCCATGAGAACCAAAATGGCAGTAACTAGTGTGTTCCAGGTGAAGATCGGCATACGCCACATGGTCATGCCCGGAGCACGCATGCAGATGATGGTGGTGATGAAGTTAACTGCACCGAGGATGGTTCCAAAACCGGACAGAGCCAAACCGAAGACCCAAAGGTCCCCACCAATGCCTGGGCTAAAGGTGGTGTTAGACAGCGGCGCATATGCGAACCAACCGAACGAGGCAGCACCTTGAGGGGTGATGAAGCCGGAGACGGCAATGGTGGAACCAAAGAGGAAGAACCAGAAAGCCAATGCGTTCAATCGCGGGAAGGCAACGTCGGGAGCACCAATTTGCAGTGGCATCATCACGTTTGCAAAACCTGCGAACAGCGGGGTTGCAAACATCAAAAGCATCACGGTGCCGTGCATCGTGAACAGCTGGTTGTACTGCTCTTTGGTCTGCAGGATCTGCATACCGGGTTCAAAAAGCTCAGCACGAATCAGTAGCGCCATAACGCCACCGAAGCAGAAGAATACGAACGAGGAGATCAGGTACATGTAACCGATCGTCTTGTGGTCCGTAGACGTGATCCAGTTGACGACGATGCGTCCCTTGGACTTGGGCACAACCGGAGCGTCTAGCACTCCGGCGGATTGGGTATAGGTTGCCACGAGCGTCCCTTACTTCTTCTCGTTCAGATTCGGGTTGCGGTCGTACTTCGAGCCCAAGAGTCCGGTGTTGCCGTCAGCACGGAGCTGGTCCATGTGTGCCTGGAACTCGGAATCGGAGACCACCTTCACGCGGAACAGCATCTCAGAGTGGTACTCGCCGCAAAGTTCAGCACACTTACCGTCGTAGGTGCCTTCTTTGGTGGGCGTGAAGTTGATGTAGTTGGTCTTGCCTGGAATCATGTCTCGCTTCTGCAAGAAAGCAGGAACCCAGAAAGAGTGGATAACATCACGGGAGTTCAGCTGAAGCTCAACCGTCTTGTTAACCGGGAGGTACAAGGTTGGCAATTCTTCTTTGTCAATCTTGTCGCCGGTCAAGTGCGCCTGAACACCTGCTTCATGCAGGTCCTCAGTGATCACATTGCCCTTGGTGTAGTTGAAGTCCCAGGCCCACTGCTTACCTCGAACGTCAACAACGACGTCGGCTGGCTTGGAACGGTCATCAATGGCTTGCTGATCCTGATCCGTGAAGTAGAAGAGAACCAAAACCATAAAGAGCGGGATGGTTAAGTAAAAAATTTCAAGCGGCAGGTTGTAACTGACCTGCTTGGGGAAACCAACGGTTCCCTTGCGGCGACGGTAGGCAATGATGCACCAAATGATGAGGCCCCACGTCACGGCACCAACGGCAATAGCCGCAATCCAGGAGTTAACCCAGAGGTCAATAATGGAGCCAGTGTGATTGGTGGTATCCCTATCAGAAGGGAGCCAGCCTTTCTCAGCCTCTGATGAACACCCGGTCAAAACCAACGCGCCGGCTACCGCCAGACCCGAGATCCCTACGATCTTGTTGCGTCGGCTGCCGGTTTGGTTCTGCGAACTCACGGACGGCCCTTCCTCTTCATAACTTCGCGCCAGCAGCACGACGTGCCACCGTTGCTTACTAAGTTTTACTACTCGGTGTAGAGCTTACCGCTATCAAGAGTTTTTCGCCCACATAACAGCCGTGTGCGTCGAAGCTTCTTAGGAAGCTTCGACGCACACGGTATTTTGCTTTGAAATTTGAGGCTTTTGAGACTAGTGGAAGGAATCTCCACAAGCGCAGGAGCCGCCTGCATTCGGGTTGTCAATGGTGAAACCCTGCTTTGAAATTGTGTCTTCGAAGTCAATTGACGCGCCGGACAAATACGGCACGGACATTTTGTCTACAACAACTTCAACACCATCGAAGTCGCGAACAGCGTCTCCATCCAAAATTCGCTCATCGAAGTACAGCTGGTAGATCAGTCCTGAGCATCCGCCGGGCTGAACGGCTACGCGCAGACGCAAGTCAGTACGGCCCTCTTGTTCCAAGAGGCTACGAACTTTGCCAGCAGCAACATCAGAAAGCTGGACGTTATGTGTGCCCAAGCCGTCATTGTCAGTGGTGGACTCAAGGTTGGCAGTTTCACTGGTGGTGGTGCTCATGGCTCATACCCTCTTACGACGTTCTGGCGGTCCCGGTGAATTTCACCGGGTTGCCTTGAAAAAGTTTTTTCGGCTACATCCATGCTACGGCTCGTAGCTTGCGTACCGTAACTACTTACTCAACCGATGGGGCACGGAAATTGTTCCCGCGCCCCACCAAGTTCTCATGACGCTGGTCAGGAGAGTCTGTTCCTGTGGCTAGTCTCGCTGTGTTTCCGTATTCAGTCCAGCCAACAAGAGCGCCTCAGCTACCACAGTGTTTTTGAAGTCTCCAATGTGGAGGGACTCGTTGGCGCTGTGAGCGCGAGAGTCGGGATCTTCCACACCGGTCACGAGGATCTGCACGTCCGGGTACAGTTCCTTCAAGTCCGCAATAAAGGGAATGGAGCCACCAATGCCGGTCTCTACGGCCGGAACGCCCCACGCCTCCCCCAAAGCCCACAGGGATAATGACGCCGCCTTGGACTTGGTGTCGGTTTGAAAAGCCGTCCCCATTTCGCCAGGGGTGAAGGTCACTTGTGCCCCAAAGGGAGCATGCGCAGTCAAGTGTTTCTCGAGTGCGTCCATGGCTGCCTGCGGGTCCTGCCCGGGTGCCAGACGCATACTGAACTTCGCGCGCGCAGAAGGAATCAGTGTATTGGATGCAACATTCACAGCCGGGGCATCGATACCAATGATGGATAGTGCAGGCTTGGTCCACATTCGCGAGGAGATTGACCCGGTGCCTGCAAGCTGTACACCGTCAAGAACCGAAGCGTCGCGACGGAATTCTTCCTCTGTCAGATCAACATCAGCTTCGTCCCGGAAAACGAGGCCTTCGATCGCGACTGATCCTTCGTCGTCGTGAAGTGTGGCGATAAGCCGGGCTAAAAGCGTCGGCGCGTCCAATACGGGACCACCGAACATTCCGGAGTGAACAGCATGCTCGAGAACCCGCACTTCAAAGGTGCCGTCCACCAGCCCGCGCAAACTGGTAGTCAAAGCCGGTATGCCCACCTGCCAGTTGCTTGAATCCGCAACCACAATCACATCTGCACGTAATTCTTCTTGATAGGTTTCCAAGAACGTGCGGAACGTTGGTGAACCTGCTTCTTCCTCGCCTTCAATAAACAGCGTCACGCCCAAGCCAAAATCTTCGCCAAGCACTTCCTTCGCTGCGGCAAAAGCACCAAGGTGGGCCATCACGCCTGCCTTGTCATCGGCCGCCCCGCGGCCGTATAAGCGGCCATCGCGTTCTTGGGCTACAAACGGCTGAGTTTCCCAAAGCGCCGAGTCGCCGGGGGGCTGGACGTCGTGGTGTGCGTAGAGAAGGATTGTCGGCTTGCCGGCGGCGGCCGGGCGGCGTGCGACGACAGCGGGGCCACCGGGCGTTCCGTCCTCTTTGTTACAACGCAAGATCCGAACCTCTGGGAACCCGGCTGCAGTAGCCAACTTGGCAACAGCATCGGCGCTGCGATCCAGTTGGCTGGCATCAAAACTAGACCACGCAATACCTGGGATCGCCACGAGGCTGCAGAGCGTATTGAGGGTGGAATCAAAATTGTTTTCAACTGCAGCTCGAAGTGCATCTACGGGCACTGCAGTTGCTGGCCCGGTGGGTGTTCCGGCAGCAGCTGAGGGGCGGGAGTCACTGGATAAAGTCATGACCCACAGCCTACCGTTCGGTCTTGGGAACAAGGCCTTCCAAGGTAGTCTTATGGGGTGTTTGGACGAAAAAATGAAGCGCCATCTGCGCAGGACGTAGTAGACAACCTTTCAGCCTCCTCCTCGGCGACGCCGGAAGTTCAGGGCAAAGGCGCACCGACGCCTAAGCGTAAGCAGCAGGTAGCAGCGCGCAAGCGCCCCTTGGTCCCTACCGACCGGAAGGCCTCCAAGGCTGCTGAGCGTACCGCAGCAATGGAGCAGCGAATGAAGGTGCGCAACGCCTTAGACACCGGCGACGAACGCTTCTTGCCAGTCCGCGACAAAGGCCCACAGAAGCGCTTTGCTCGCGACTTTGTGGACTCCCGCTTCAGCCTTGGCGAGTTCTTGATGTTCGGCGCACTCGTTTTTGTGCTGGCATCGTTGGTAGTTCCGCAGACAAGTAATGCTCAGTTTGTGGTGCTGGCCGTCTTCTGGTTGATGTTCTTGGCCGTTTTTATTGACACCTTTTTCTTGTCACGTCGTCTGAAAAAGGCGTTGACTACCAAATTTGGCGAGGTGGAGCGTGGCACCGTTTGGTACGGATCTATGCGCGCCCTCCAGTTCCGCAAGCTACGTATGCCTAAACCTCAGGTTGCTCGCGGCGAGCACCCCAAGGTCTAGCGACCGCAATCTGGCGACTGGCTCGTACTGCACTAACGTGCGGTGCGGGCCAGTTCTTTGTTAATGGCCCCGGCCCAGAACGGACCTTCATACAAAAACGCCGTGTAACCCTGCACCAAGGTGGCGCCAGCGTCCAAACGTTCGCGCACGTCCGCCGCGGTTTCTACCCCGCCTACAGAGATCAGCGTGAGCTCTGATCCCACCGTGGAACGCAAACGCTTGAGCACTTCCAGGGAACGCTCCTTCAGCGGCGCACCTGAGAGTCCCCCAGCCCCACACGACTGAACCTTTTCATCCGTGCTTTTCAGCCCCGAACGAGCAATGGTGGTGTTGGTGGCAATGATGCCATCGAGCCCCAGTTCCAGTGCAAGCTGTGCTACGTCGTCTATATCTTCGTCACTTAGATCGGGGGCGATCTTGACGAGTAGCGGCACGTGCCGGCCCGCGCTCTCATCTGCTTCTTTAGCAACAGCGCTCAGGAGAGGCCGCAAAGTCTGAACATCTTGGAGCAAACGGAGTCCCGGCGTATTAGGGGAACTAACGTTCACCACGAGGTAGTCAGCAGCGGGAGCTAATTCACGGGCACTGATCAGGTAGTCAGTAACAGCATCTTCCAGCTCAACCACTTTGGTTTTACCGATGTTAACCCCAATGATTGGCCGGCTTGCACCGAATCTACGTTGCAAAGCAGCCCGGGCTGATTTGAGCCGCGGCGCTACAGCACGGGCACCATCATTGTTAAAACCCATCCGGTTGATGACGGCGCGGTCCTCAATCAGCCGGAATAGCCGCGGTTTCTCGTTTCCTGGCTGGGCCGCACCTGTGATTGTGCCAACCTCTATATGCCCGAAGCCCAGATTGGCCAGCGCCTCAATCCCTAGGCCTTCTTTGTCGAAGCCGGCCGCCAAACCAAAGGGAGAAGGAAATTCAATGCCCATCGCCGTGGTTTTTAGGGATTCTTTGGGGCCGTTGAGACGGCGTAGCAAAGAACCGGCACCAAGGCTGGTGGACCACCGGACTCCCTGAAACCCAATCCGGTGAGCCTTTTCGGCGTCCATCCATGAAAAAGCCAGCCGGAAGAAAGTTGGGTATACGCGCATGTCTCTAGTTTTCCTGTTCTGAGCCCGGCTACCAAACTGTTGCGGCCTCAGGTGGTTGGTTCCGTGCCTCAGAGCACGCTGCTTTTGCTTTTCTCTGCCTCTGCTTAGCCGCGAACTCTTAGCGGCGTTTACTTCGCTGCATCGACTGCTCCGCCATACCGGCGATCACGTTTGGCATAGATTTCAACAGCTTCATACAAAGTCCGGCGGTCCACGTCCGGCCACAAGGTATCCATAAATACGAACTCCGCATAGGCGGACTGCCACAACATAAAGTTGGACAACCGTTGCTCACCAGAGCTTCGCAAAAACAAATCAACATCGGGGAGATCAGGTTCGTCCATAAAACGCTGGATAGTCTTCTCAGTTATGGCACCTGCTTTGAGCCGGCCTGCAGCCACTTCATGAGCAATTGCGTTCATAGCATCCGTGAGTTCAGCCCGGCCGCCGTAGTTAACACACATGGTCAGCGTGCACGTGCTATTTCCTCGCGTGTACTCCTCTGCGGCTTCAAGCTCTTTGATAACCGAACCCCACAAACGCGGCCTACGCCCAGCCCAGCGGACCCGCACACCCCAGTCGTCCAGCTGCTCTCGCTGACGACGTAGCACGTCCTTGTTAAAACCCATGAGGAACCGAACTTCCTCCGGGCTCCGGCGCCAGTTCTCCGTGGAAAAAGCGTAGACAGTGATGTATTTGACGCCCAGCTCAATCGCGCCAGCCATCACGTCCAACAGTGCAGGTTCTCCGGCCTTGTGCCCTTCAATGCGCGGCAAACCACGCTGGTTGGCCCAGCGACCATTGCCGTCCATCACAATAGCCACGTGCTGGGGAATCAGTTCGCTTGGAATCGCTGGCGGAATCGCACCCTCTGGATGCGCGTAGGGGCGCACCACCGGTGTGGTGGGAGTACGCGCGCGGGTGTGGCTAGAGTCCTTGGGCACAGTTCTTGTCCTTAGAGTCGTTCAACGTGTCGAAGCGATTTGAGCGTCCGCTCGAGATGCCATTGTAGATACGCCGCCACCAGCCCGGAGGCTTCGCACCGAATCTGCAGGGGTGAGGCGTCCGCCGTCGACCATTCACCAGCAAGTAAAGAAGCGAGCAGGGTGACGGTCTCCGGAGCCGGTGCAGGAGAACCTGGCGGCCGACAATCATGACACACCATACCGCCCAAAGCCGCAGCAAATGCAGAGTGCGGCCCAGGAGCTGAACACCGTGCACAGTCAGTAAAGCTCGGCGCCCAACCACCCGTGGCAAGAGCCCGTAAAAGGTAGGAGTCCAAGATCAGCTCAGGAGCGTGAGCACCGCGGCTCAGCGCGGCCAACGCGCCAACCAAGAGGTTGTACTGGGCCGTACCGGATTCGGAATCCACATCCGTAAGTTTCTCTGCTGTCTCAGTCATGGCTGCGGCCACGGTGTAACGAGAATAATCCGAGGCAATAGCACTGCCGTAGGACCCGCGCGCGATCGCCTGCGTCACGATGTCCAAAGAGCGCCCAGAAATTAGTTGAAGATCTGCCACCATAAATGGTTCCAAGCGGGCGCCAAACTTACTCGAAGTCCTCCGGACGCCTTTGGCCACGGCACGAACCTGGCCGTGATGTTTGGTGAGCAAAGTAATGATTCGGTCCGCTTCGCCCAACTTGTGGGTGCGCAAAACTACCGCGTCGTCACGGTAACTTCGTGCTGCAAAGGAGGATTCGGCCACGACTAATTGTCCCACCATCAGATGTAAATGCCCCGTACCGGCGCGGAGCCTGTACGGGGCATTTACATGCTGGGAGCCCTAGATTGAACTGGCTCGCACTGCGCGGTTGACGGCGGAAATTACTGCCTTGAGCGAGGACATGCTGGTGTTGGAGTCAATTCCCACACCCCACAAGACTCGCTCCCCCACAGCGCACTCAACGTAGGCTGCTGCTCGAGCATTGCCGCCTTCAGACAGCGCGTGCTCGGTGTAGTCCAGGACGCGCACATCCACGCCGTCTTGTTCAAGAATGTTTAAGAACGCTGCAATAGGACCGTTGCCTGTACCAGTGCGACGCTGCGGCGTGCCATCGATGCGCATGTTGGCTTCGAGGGTGATCTTGCCCGACTCATCAGATTCAGTGTTGGCCGAGATGATCGAGTAACGGCCCCACTGAGAATCGCTCTCTTCACTGGGCAAGTATTCGTCATGGAAAATCTGCCACAACTGCTCGCCACTAACCTCGCCACCAACGCTATCCGTTTGACGCTGGATCACCCCGGAGAATTCAATCTGCGCACGACGCGGCAAGTCCAAGCTGTGCTCGTTTTTGAGCAAGTACGCTACGCCCCCCTTGCCCGACTGAGAGTTAACCCGAATAACTGCCTCGTAGCTGCGGCCCAAGTCCTTGGGGTCAATCGGCAAATAGGGAACCTGCCATGTGAAGTCTTCAACTGACTTGCCAGCTGCCTTGGCGTCACGTTCAAGAGCTTCAAGGCCCTTCTTGATGGCGTCCTGGTGCGAGCCGGAGAAAGCCGTGAACACCAAGTCGCCACCATACGGTGAACGCTCCGGAACGGGCAATTGGTTGCAGTATTCAACCGTGCGGCGTACTTCGTCGATGTTGGAGAAATCAATCATCGGGTCAACACCCTGTACAAACATGTTCAGGCCCAGAGTCACCAGGTCAACGTTGCCCGTGCGCTCACCATTGCCGAACAAGCAACCTTCAATACGGTCCGCTCCGGCCAAGTAACCCAACTCAGCTGCTGCCACGCCGGTGCCACGGTCATTGTGCGGGTGCAAGGACAAGATAATTCCGTCCCGCGGGTGCAGCCTACGGCTCATCCATTCAATGGAATCGGCATAGACATTGGGGGTTGCCATTTCAACAGTGGCGGGCAAGTTGATGATGACCTGTTTGTCAGCAGAAGCCTCAAAAACATCCGCCACTGCATTGCAGACCCGCAAGGCGTACTCAAGCTCGGTGCCTGTGAAGGACTCCGGCGAGTACTCGTACGTAATGTGAGTGTCCTCGAGGGTTTCCTCGTATTTCTTGCACAATCTGGCGCCCTGGAGTGCAATGTCCAAGATGCCGTCTTGGTCTTGGTTGAACACCACACGGCGCTGCAACGTTGAAGTGGAGTTGTACAAGTGGACAATTGCCTGCTTGGCGCCAACCAGGGATTCGTAAGTACGTTCAATCAAGTGTTCGCGGGCCTGGGTCAGGACCTGAATGGTGACATCCTCGGGAATGTGGTTGCCCTCAATCAACTGACGAACAAAATCAAAGTCAGTTTGAGAAGCCGAGGGGAATCCCACTTCAATTTCCTTGAAACCCATCTGTACCAGCAAGTGGAACATCTTCATCTTGCGGGCAGGGCTCATCGGGTCAATCAACGCTTGGTTTCCGTCACGCAGATCCACTGCACACCAGCGAGGGGCTTTGGTGATGACCTTGTCCGGCCAAGTGCGGTCAGGCAGCTCTACGTTGATGAGCTCTTGGAACGGCAAGTACCGGTGGATGGGCATTCCGGAAGACTTCTGTGCGTTACGCATTGTTCTGGGCCTTTTCTCTAAAAACATTCTGTACCGGAGGCCGGGCAACACAAACTCCGCAGCGAGGGGGGCCTTGCGCTAGATCGCGTCTTTGGCCTCGCCGCGGCAGCTAAGAAGAAGCAGTTCTGCACGCACAAATTCACCCTAACACGATGCGTAAGATGAAGGTGCCACACGTCACTAATCGTCCAGCATTCAGACTCTGCGGCCCACATATGGCCGTAGCCGGGGTCACAATGACCCGTTTGCTCAGTTGAAGGAGCGCCCATGCCAAACTCGGGAATTAACCTGTCCAACGTCAAAGCCTCAGTCCGTCCTCAGGATGACCTCTTTGTTCACGTCAACGGAGCTTGGCTGGACTCCACCGTAATTCCTGATGACCGTTCATTGCAGGCAACATTTACCGAACTTCGGGATGCATCGGAACTAGCGGTGCAGGAAATCATCCTGGACGCTGCCAAAAAAGCCGGGAAAGCAAGCGAGATTGAACAGAAGATCGGCGATCTCTACAACAGCTTTATGGATGTAGCTGCAGTGAATGCTTTAGGCGTTACACCTATTGCCACACGACTTGAACGCGCCATGAGTGCCCAGAGTGTTGAGGAAATCGTCGCCCTCAGCGGCGAACTGTTCCGGTCCAATGTGGGCGGGTTTTTCTACGTCTACCCCTCCCCCGACGCCGGTGACCCTGAGCGGGTTTTGCTCTACATCGGCCAGTCGGGCCTGGGCCTACCGGACGAGTCGTATTACCGGGAAGAGAAATTCGCGTCGATTCGTCAGGACTACGCAAAGTACTTGACCACCGTATTTTCCCTCGCGAACATCTCCCATCCCGAAGCCGCCTCTGCCCGTGTACTCGCGCTTGAGACAAAGCTCGCCGGTCACCATTGGGACAAGGTCACGCTCCGGGATCCTGACAAAACGTACAACCTGAAGTCTCGTCAAGAAACCATGGATCTGCTCCCCGAGATCGAATTGTGGTTTGACGCTGCTGGAATAGATGCCAGCGTCCGGGAGGAACTTGTTGTCAGCACTCCGGACTTCTTCACCGGCGCCCGCGAGCTGCTGCACAGTGAAGGCATCCAAGCCTGGCGTGAATGGTTGGCGCTGCGGATTATCAATGCTGCGGCTCCCTACCTCAGTGCAGAATTTGTTGATGCAAACTTTGCGTTCTACGGCACCGTTTTGAGCGGGACCCCGGAGAACAAAGAGCGCTGGAAACGCGCAGTAGCCGTGGTCGAAGACGCCCTGGGTGAAGCTGTGGGGCAAATTTATGTTCAACGCCATTTCCCGGCCAGTCACAAGGACAAAATGGAAGAGCTAGTTGCCTCACTCATTGAGGCTTACCGGCAAAGCATCAGCACCTTGGAGTGGATGGGCGCGGAGACAAAAAAACGTGCCCTGGAAAAACTCGATGCTTTCCGGCCAAAGATCGGTTATCCCAGCAAGTGGATCGACTACGCTCCGGTCAGTATTGACCCGAATGACCTTTTGGGGAATGTGGAGCGCGCTAATGCCGCGGACATTGACCGACACTTGGCCGAAGTTGGCCAGCCTGTAGACCGTGAAAAGTGGTTAATGACGCCTCAAACCGTCAATGCTTACTACCACCCGGTGATGAACGAGATAGTTTTCCCCGCCGCCATATTGCAGCCGCCCTTTTTCACTGCCGATGCAGAAGACGCTGCGAACTACGGTGGCATCGGGGCAGTGATCGGCCACGAAATCGGCCACGGCTTTGACGATCAAGGTTCCAAATATGACGGCAGAGGCGCACTTCGTGATTGGTGGACTGCTGAGGATCGCGCTGCCTTTGAGGAGCGCACATCAGCGTTGGTGGCTCAGTTTGATGTTTTAAGTCCGACGGCGGCGCCTGGCAACAACGTCAACGGTCGCCTGACGCTGGGCGAAAATATCGGTGACCTCGGTGGGCTGACGATCGCCTTTAAAGCCTATGAGATCTCTCTCAAGGGCAAGCAGTCACCGGTTATAGACGGTCTCAGCGGTGCTCAACGTTTGTTCTTCTCATGGGCCACCGGTTGGCGCCAAGTGATGCGTAAAGAAGAAGCGATCCGCCGACTGGCCACCGACCCGCACTCCCCGAATGAATTCCGAACGAATGCGATCGTCAAGAACCTCGACGCGTTCCACAACGCCTTCGAAGTTAGCCCCGAAGACGGTATGTGGCTCGCACCCGAGGACCGGGTGAGCATCTGGTAAGGGTGCTCTACCCGACGTAGGCGCTCTGGCAGGTCTGCTCGGCAGCGGTTTGGCCAACGATTCCCGTTGGTACGGTGCTCACCTTGTAGGAGGTGCCATCGGTGAAATCGCTGCCGAGGTAGACCTGGAC
This sequence comes from Pseudarthrobacter sp. J1763, assembly GCF_050490295.1. NCBI lineage: Bacteria > Bacillati > Actinomycetota > Actinomycetes > Micrococcales > Micrococcaceae > Pseudarthrobacter > Pseudarthrobacter sp. J1763. The sequence goes on from NZ_JBNPEN010000003.1 coordinate 163,022, forward strand.
ACCACTAACGCTGGCCGACGGCTCCACCTGAGCCGTAGGAATCCCTAGGGACACAGCGACGTCACGAGCCACGTCAGCAAAACCAGTTCCGTAGTACACGGTGGTTTGCGTGGTTTCATCGACGGCCAGTTCACTTATTTGGGTGAATCCACCCTTGGCCAAGAAAGTCGTGATCTCTTGACTGCGCCCCGGCACGGTGGTTCCGTTAGCCACCACAATCGGTTGGACGGCTTTGTCATACGTAGGCGCTGCGGTGGTGGAAGTTGGCGTGCTTGCCGCGGTGCTAGAAGTAGCAGAAGGTGTGCTGCTGGGAGTAGCGGAAGGGCTCGTCGTAGCTTTGGGATTAGTGAGATCTAAATCCTCGCGCATGGCCTTGAAGAGTTGAGCGGCCTCGGGTTCCTTGGGCTGAATCCACGCATCAGGGTTGAGCGGTGAGGGCTCCCAGGGGACGGTAATAAAAGCGACCTTATTCAAGTCCACGTCTTTGAGCCGGTTCCCGATGGTGAGGAGTGACTGCGCGTTGGCCAAGCCATCGTCCACCGTGAGGTTCTTTGTCACAGTGTCAGCAATCTCGAGCATCTTGGGGACATTGGTCAGCGTTCCGTCGCTGCGAATCTTGCGCACCAGGGAGGCTAGGAAAGCTTGTTGGGACTTGATGCGGCTCAAGTCAGAACCGTCACCGACGCCGTGGCGGTTGCGCAAGAATGCCAATGCCTGCTCGCCCTTCACCATGGACTTGCCAGCGGGGAGCTTCAACCCAGAGTCAGGATCATCGATGGCTGCGTTGACGCAGACTTGAACGCCACCCACCGTGTTGGAGAGTTCCTTCACAGCAGTGAAGTCCGCCATCATAAAGTGGTCAATCTGAAGCCCGGTCAGCTTGTTAATAGTGTCCACTGTGCATCCTGGACCTACGTCCTTCATGGAACTGTTGATCTGACCGGCTGGTACCCCTGCTTTGATCTTTTTTGTTTTCCAGTCGTAGCAATCGGGGATCTTAACAATCAAATCTCGGGGAAAGGAGACTACGGAAACGCGTTTGTTGTCCGCAGAGATGTCTAAGAGCATCATCACGTCAGAATTGCCGAAGCCCGTGGAATCTGACGTAGAACCATACTGGCTGTTTTTGCCGTCACGAGTGTCCGTACCAATGATCAGGATCTGCAGACGATCCTTGCTGTCATCCACCCCGGAGGTTGCGCCATCGCTCGAGGCGTTGAGCGGCGCTTTGGAAATATTTCCTTGAAGTCGAATGAACCAAAATGCTGCAAAGCAAAGGGCGGCAAGCAGTGCCACGCCAACCACAATGGCCGTCCAGCGTACCCAGCGCGGAGCCTTATGTTCCTTGCCCAAATGCCGTCCGCTGGGGATGACCCCTGAGTCCGAATGTCGCGCGGCCGTGGCCACGGCCGGGGCGGAATTCACGGTATTTTTCCGCCGACCGGAATCACCTCGCGTCACTCAGGCTGCCTTTCAAAGGGGTTGAAGTCTGTTTATCTTAGGTGGCTCGGCTGGGAAATTCCTGCATCCGTGCCACCCTGAACCACGCAGTTGGGGAGCAATGCTGAAAGCTAGAAGCCCAGCTTGCCTAGCTGCTTGGGATCGCGTTGCCAGTCCTTGGCTACTTTGACATGCAGGTCCAAGTAGATTCGGGTACCCAAGAGCGCTTCGATCTCCAGCCGGGCTCGCGTGCCAACATCTCGCAGACGCGCGCCAGCCCGGCCAATAATGATTGCCTTTTGGGACGGCCGCTCCACATAAAGGTTCACCCGAACGTCGAGGAAGGGGTTGTCTTCGCTACGGCCCTCACGGGGAACAATTTCATCAACCACAACAGCCAAGGAGTGCGGAAGTTCATCGCGAACGCCTTCTAACGCTGCCTCACGAATAAGCTCAGCGACCATAATGGCCTCAGGTTCGTCGGTGAGTTCACCGTCCGGGTACAAAGGCGGGGACGGTGGCATGTGTTTGATCAACACGTCAGCAACAGTTTTAACTTGGAAACCATCCACCGCTGATACAGGGACGATGTCCCTAAAACCGTCTTCACCGAAGATTTCCTGGCCCAGTTTGTCCACTGCCATAAGTTGGTCGCTCAGCGCCTGCCGGTCAACGGTGTCAGTTTTGGTGATAATCGCGATCACCGGCTTATTTCCGACGGCGGCGAGTTGGGCAGCGATAAAACGGTCACCCGGACCGATCTTCTCGTTAGCCGGCAAGCAAAAACCGATGGCATCAACTTCTGAGAGGGTGCCCGCTACAAGGTCGTTGAGTCGCTGCCCAAGAAGAGTGCGCGGACGGTGTAGACCCGGAGTGTCAACGAGAATCAACTGCGCATCGTCGCGATGAACAATTCCACGGATGGTGTGGCGTGTGGTCTGCGGTTTGGCCGAAGTGATAGCAACCTTCTGGCCCACGAGTGCATTAGTTAATGTTGATTTGCCAGCATTTGGGCGACCAACCAGAACAGAGAATCCTGCACGGTAACCGTTGTACGGGTCACCGTTTTCCTGTGGCTTCGCTGAATTATCCTTCTTGCTCACGGATGGCTCCCTGTTCTTTGACTCTAGCGTCACTAGAGGATTCTGTGTCTTCAGTCTCTGCCTCGCCAACCCAGCGGGCAATGATATGGCTGATTCGATTTCTGCGGCCTTCGATGCGTTCGGCTCGAAGTTCAATTCCTTGAACTTCAACGACTGACCCAACAATCGGCACCCGGCCCAATTCTTTGGCGAGCAATCCGCCCGCGGTGTCAACGTCGTCGTCGTCTATGTCTTTACCAAAAAGCTCGCCGAGGTCTGCGACATTCATCCGTGCACTAACCCGGAAGGTGCCATCCTCCAGGGCCTCCGACTCGGCGGCTTCGGAGTCATATTCGTCAACAATCTCGCCAACGATTTCCTCGATCAAATCTTCTAGCGTCACAAGCCCTGCCGTGCCACCATATTCGTCGATCACGATGGCCAAGTGCGTGGATTCGATCTGGAGCTCTTTAAGCAGCTCAGCGACTTGTTTGGATTCTGGAACATAACGCACGGTTCGTGAAATTGTTTCCACCGCTGGTCCCGGCTCGCCTGGCTGCTTGTCAGTCAGAACAGCAGCTACGTCCTTGAGGTAGAGGATGCCCAGAATGTCATCCGTGCTTTCGCCGATCACAGGCATTCGCGAGTTTCCGGAACGCAAAAACAGCTCCATGGCCTGTTCCGGTGTGGAGCCAGCATCAATGAATACAATGTCAGTTCGGGGCACCATCACGGAGCGGACGAGAGTGTCCCCAAGGTCAAAGACGGACTGAATGAGTTCGGCTTCATTGTCCTCAATCATGTCTGATTCGCTGGCCCGGTCAACGAGTTCTCGGAACTCTTCATTAGTGAAAAACGCTTCATCCCCGGTGGGACCACCAGGGGTGACGGTGCTACCGAGCCGCACTAGCCACGCCGGAATGGGCCCCAGAACCCAGCACAGAAAGCGAATCAGCGGGGCTGTGAGCCGCACCGTGGCTGAGGAGTGAACTCGACCGAACTGCCGCGGTGAAACACCAACCAGAACAAAACCGACACCAGCCATAATGACCGTGGCCGCGAGACCTGCTAACCAAATATTGTCCAGCAGACTCTGGAGCAACAATGCCACTGCCACTGCCGAGGCCATTTCAAACCACACCCGCCAAAAACGGAGCGCCCGGACATGCGGCAGGGGTTGTTCAAGAATCTTTTTGAGCGAACGTAGACGCTTTTTGCTGCTGAAGTGCTCCGCGTCGTGGCGGGGCAAAAAATTGTAGGCAGCTTCTGCCGCCGTAAGAATTGCAGCGATAGCCATAAAAGCCAACGCCATAAGAATGAGGAGCAGTGCAGTCACTGCATAGTCTCCCGCGGAGCGTCCTTACCCAAAAAAGTGGACAACAATTCGCGCTGGAGCCCGAACATCTCTTCTTTCTCTTCAGGCTCAGCGTGGTCATACCCCAACAAATGAAGGATCCCGTGGGTGGTCAGCAAAAGCATTTCCTCATCGGTGCTGTGACCAGCATCCTTGGCCTGTGCTGCAGCTACTTGCGGGCACACCGCAATATCGCCGAGCATGCCCTCTGGTGATTGCTTGTCAGGCGTGCCAGGCGTTAGCTCATCCATGGGGACAGAAAGGACGTCGGTGGGACCCGGTTCGTCCATCAATTCAATGTGCAGCCGTTCCATAGCTTCTTCATCAACAAGCAGGATGGACAATTCAGACTGCGGGTGAATGTAGAGCTCTTCGAAAATGAATCGCGCCATCTTGACCAGTGCGGCCTCGTCAACGGTGACGCCAGATTCGTTGTTTACCTCGATGCTCACGATGGATTTCCTTGCTGCGAAGATTCTTTGGATTCTTTAGTGTCTTTGTCCCGGCTTTTGCGTCGATCCGCGCCGCGTTCGTTTCGAAGCGCGTGCTGCCCTGCGTTTCGTTGCTTCTCGTCCCATTCACCGTAGGCAGTGACAATGTCCGAAACGAGGCGGTGACGCACCACGTCAGTAGCTTCGAGGGTGGCGAAATGAATATCATCAATTCCCTCAAGAATGCCGGCGACAATCCGCAGACCAGAAGCCGTCCCACTGGGCAGGTCAACCTGCGTGGTGTCACCGGTGACCACCATCTTGGAGCCAAATCCCAAACGCGTCAGGAACATCTTCATCTGCTCAGGTGTGGTGTTTTGCGCCTCATCTAAAACAATAAAAGCGTCATTAAGAGTACGTCCACGCATATACGCCAAGGGAGCAACTTCAATCGTGCCAGCGGCCATCAGGCGTGGAATTGACTCCGGATCCATCATGTCGTGAAGTGCATCGTAGAGCGGCCGGAGGTACGGATCAATTTTGTCCGTCAAGGTACCAGGCAAAAAACCCAGCCGCTCCCCCGCTTCAACTGCCGGGCGAGTCAAGATGATCCGGCTGACCTCTTTTTGCTGAAGTGCCTGAACAGCTTTGGCCATGGCCAAATAAGTTTTACCCGTACCTGCCGGGCCAATACCAAAAATCACGGTATTGGCGTCGATAGCATCGACGTAGTTCTTTTGGTTCAGGGTCTTGGGCCGAATAGTCCTGCCGCGGCTCGAAAGGATGTTTTGCGTCAGCACGTCCGAGGGGCTTTGAACGCTCTGCTGTTTGAGCATCATCACAAGCTGCTCCAACACCGCCGGCGTTACTCGGGTCTGCCGATTGGCCAAAGCACGTAGCTCACCAATCAGGCGGACAATCGTGGGCACTTCATGGGGCGGACCGGCAATTGAGAGTTCGTCGCCGCGCGCGTGGAAGGCAATACCAGCAAAGCGCTCTTCAATAAAGTGCAAAGCTTCATCATGACTTCCGAGGGCCTGAACCATCTGCTCAGCTGAATCAAAAATCACCACTTCGGTCCGTGTACCCGGAACCGTATGGGGGAACTCGCTTCCCGTTGCAGCCTTTGAACCGGCGCTTCGTCCTGAAATCGGCGTATCGCTCATAGCGGCGGTCCTGATGACCTAGACTCACTCCCTTAGGTTTGACTGCCCGCTGAATGGACTAAAAATCTGAACACAACACAGCAGACGCGTACCCCTAATACTACGTTAGAGACGGTTCACCGGGACCGGAGCGTCTGCGCGTCACTTGGTGTCAGCTACGTCTCAGAGAAGTATCAATCGGATTGCAGTTGGCGTTCTGACCAACTTCCAGCACGCATTGAACCAGCCCATTGTGTCAAGCTGAATAGGCCGAATCGACTAAAGGAACCCGTATGCCCCGCAAGAGCCGCAGAGGAATGAGCACAAGCATTACCGCCGTGTGCTGCCTCAGTGCTGCCCTAGCGTTGTCAGCATGTACGGCGTCCCGGGAGACTACAACAGTCCCCACATTAAGTCCCAGCACCGCGGGCCAAAGTGTAACGCTCAACTCCTCGAGTGCTCCTTTGGAATCCACGGCGGCGGCCAACGAAGCTCCGGTTTACTGGATTGGCCGAGCCGGCGACGACGCTTTCTTGTACCGTGAATTCCGTACCGTAGACAATGCCGCCAACGCAGAGAATCCCATCACCGACGCCTTGCGAATCATGATGTCGGAGAAACCACTGGACCCTGACTACTTCACTTCGTGGCAGTCTCCGCAAAAACTAGCAACCTCGATTTCCGGCAAGAACATTATTACGGTGGATCTGTCTCCAGATGCCTTTAGCGCCAACATGGATGCTGGAATGGCTCAGCGAGCTGTACAGCAATTGGTGTATACGGCCACTGCAGCTGCGTCCAGCTCAGGAATGATCGACGCCGGACAACAAATCCAGGTAGTGGTCTTAGTTGATGGGCACACCGACTACAACGCCTTTGGCCATGTGAAGCTGGGTCAACCGATGCAACGCGATGCCAGCCTTGTCGCTCCGATTTGGGTGATTGACCCGCAAGAGGGAACCAAGTTCCCCACTGGGAAGGTCAGTTTTAACGGTTTGGCATCAACCCTGGGCGAAGCAGTGACGTGGCAGATCTTGCGAAAGAACGCGTCCGGAAACAACACAGTGGTGCTTAATGGTGAGTCAAAGGTTTCCACCGAGGCTGGCAAAGCCGGACTGTTTTCCAGTTCGGCAGATCTGCCTGCCGGTGAATATGAACTACGTGCGACCATCAAACCCGCAACGGGTGCGCCTGCCACCTCAGCGGTGGTTGATACAAAACATTTCAGCGTTAAGTAGCCAGCTTTAGCCTTCTAGGGCACCTCAAAAGCAAGGCCCAGTCACCAGCGAGAATAAAACTCCGACGCCGAGACAATCGCCGCCGGTCCTGCCGTGGAAGAGCGCAGCACGTGGTGACCTAAGAGTGCAAGTTTCGCCCCGGCGTCGAGCATGTTCTGTACCTCTCGCGGTGTAATACCGCCCTCTGGCCCCACAATAAACAGCACTTCTCCGTCTGCTTCTGGCACGGCGCTTTTCAGCACTTCCCGCAGCGGCTCTGTTGCCTCTTCGTGAAGCACAATCGCCAAGCTCGCCGAGCGGATGGCCGTGAGCAGCCCCGCGGATTCGACGACGTTTCGCACCTCCGGGATCACCGAACGGCGCGCTTGTTTAGCTGCTGCCCCTACGCCAGAGCGCCACTTGGCGAGGGCTTTTTCGCCTCGCTCGCCCTTCCACCGCACAATGGCACGTTCTGATTGCCACGGGATAATAGCGTCCACGCCTAGCTCAGTGGCCGTCTCGATGGCTAGTTCATCTCTGTCTCCCTTGGCGAGGGCCTGGACCAAAACCAATCGCGGGGCTGGAGGTGTCTCATGCAGCAATTGGGCGCATTCAACCTCCAAAACCCCGCCTTCGGTGCTGGCAACCGTGCCGCGTAGGCGAACACCAGCGCCGTCAACCACATCAACCGGCTCCCCCACTGTCATGCGTTTGACGGTGATAGCGTGCCGCGCTTCTGCGCCGCTGAGAGCGAAGCGAGCTCCAATGGCCATGCCATCCAGTTGGCCGGCCTCCGTGAAGAAGACGGGGTTGCTCACCCTAGTGGTTTCCCAAACGATCGCGCAGCTTAGCGAAAACCCCACCACTCGAAGCGAGTTTGCCCTCGGTAAATTGTTCAGAACGCAACTTGGCCAATTGCTGCAGCAACTCTTCCTGAGCCGCATCAAGCTTGGTGGGTGTCTCCACCTGCAAGTGCACCTTCAGATCGCCACGGCCCTGGCCGCGCAAGTGGGTCACGCCTAGCCCACGGAGGGTCACAACTTCGCCGGACTGGGTGCCGGATTTAACGCTGATCTCTTGAGCGCCGTCAAAGGTGTCCAAGGTCACGTCCGTGCCCAAGGCGGCAGCTGTCATAGGAATCGGCAAAGTGGCGTGCAGGTCATCGCCTTCACGAACAAACATGGAGTCATTGTTGACCCGGATTTCTACATACAAGTCACCCGACGGACCGCCCGCAATACCGGCCTCGCCCTGACCAGTGAGCTGAATGCGTGTTCCTGTGCCAACCCCGGCAGGGATTTTGACAGTTAGCGAACGCAAGCTGCGAATTCGTCCTTGACCGTTGCACTCATTGCACGGGTCCTTGATAACGGTTCCAAAGCCTTCACAGGTTCCACATGGAGCAGCCGTCATAACGTTGCCCAAAATGGAGCGGACCGCACGTTGCACTTGTCCGCTACCGCCACAAATATCGCAGCGCTCGGGCTGGGATCCCGCACGGCAGCAGCTGCCATCACATGTGGGACAAACGATGGCGGTTTCAACGTCGATCTTTTTGTTGACGCCAAATACGGCATCTTTGAGGTCAATACGAACACTGATCAACGCGTCCTGACCACGGCGAACCCGCGAGGCAGGACCTGACGCAGCACCACCGCCGAAAAAGCTTTCAAAAATGTCTTGGAACGCAAAGCCCTGGCCTGCATAACTTCCGCCGCCAAAACCATTGTCGGTGCCGTTTTCATTGCCGGTGGTGTCATAAACACGACGTTTCTGCGGATCGGAGAGGACCTCATAAGCGTGGGTGACTGCCTTGAAGCGCTCAGACGCGTCCTCGCCCGGATTAACATCGGGGTGCAAGGTGCGTGCGAGCTTCCGGTAAGCCTTCTTGATCTCCTCGCCACTTGCTTCGCGGGAGACGCCAAGAACTTCATAGTGGTTGCTCAAGTTACTTCTTCACTTCCTCTTCAACTTCGTTTTCGCTACATAAGTCGCTAGGGAAACGACTTCAGCCTGCAAGAATTTTTGACAAATAACGCGCCACGGCTCGGACGGCAGCCATGGTGGTTGGGTAGTCCATCCGGGTGGGACCGAGGACACCAACCTTGGAGACAGCTTCTGGCCCGTATCCGGTAGCCACCACGGACGCCTCAGCCAAAGAATCATTGGCGTTTTCGCGACCAATACTGACCGTGACGCCACGCGGATCCGTTGACATTTCCGTCAGTAGCCGCAGCATCACCACTTGTTCTTCAAGCGCTTCAAGCACGGGACCGATGCTCAACGGGAAATCACCAGTGGACCTGGCTAGGTTTGCTGTTCCGGCCATCACAATGCGATCTTCACGGTTGTTCTGCGAAAGCAGCCGCAAGGCGTTGGAGATTTCAACGGCTACTACTCGTAAGGGCATGGGAACTGTCAAGGGCACTGCCGCGATTGTCTCTGGCAATAGGTTCAGTGGAGTACCTGCAGCCACAGACAAAAACTTTGCTCGCAAAGCAATCAACTGTTCTTCGGGCAGTTCTGTTCCAATTTCAATGACTTTTTGCTCAACCACGCCAGTGTCCACAATCAGGACGATCAATACCTGACGAGGTGCCAGTTGAACGAACTCTAGGTGCCGCAGCTTGGCCCGACTGAGGTGTGGATACTGGACCACCGCAACTTGGTTGGTGATTTGTGAGAGCAACCTCACTGTCCGATCCAAGACGTCATCCAGGTCATCAGAGCCATTAAGTAACGATTCAATGGCCCGACGCTCTGCAGCCGAGAGCGGCTTCACCGACGAGATTTGGTCCACGAAAACCCGATAGCCCTTATCCGTAGGGATTCGGCCAGCGCTCGTATGGGGCGCCGTAATCAGACCTTCGTCTTCAAGGGCTGCCATGTCATTGCGGATGGTGGCGCTGGAAACGCCCAAATGATGCCGCTCCACGAGCGCCTTGGAACCCACTGGCTCACGCGAGTGCACATAGTCCTCCACGATGGCGCGTAATACTTCAAGCCGGCGCGGGTCACTCACATGCATTCACCTCCAAGTGGTATTTCGGTTAGCACTCTGTATGCTCAAGTGCTAAGTCTAGTATGCGTCATTCGCCCCTTGGGGCAGCAAATTTTAGAAGCCACAGCGGAGCTTGATATGTCTTACAGTTCATGGGGTCCGCAGGACCTCACTCCTGCCAAGCAGCAACAGCTTGCTGAAGTTCCTGTGGAACTCGGCATGGTGTTGGAGGACGTGCAGTCAGGTTGGGTGGGCGCCGTAACGCGGGTAGAAAAATCTGGCGGCATGCACGTCGTAGCCCTAGAAGACAACCGCGGCAAAACTAAGTCGTTCCGCCTAGGCTTCGGGTTTTTACTTGAAGGTGTGCCCATCAAGCTCACCGCGCCTGCCCCCAAATCACGCACCATGGCCCCAGCACTCACCGCATCCGGTTCAATCCGGGTTGAGCAGCGCGCTCAAGTGGCCAAAGCGAGCCGAATTTGGGTTGAAGGAAAACACGACGCCGAACTCGTTGAGAAAGTTTGGGGTGACGATCTGCGTGTTGAGGGCATTGTGGTTGAACCTCTTCACGGTGTTGACGACCTCGCCGCCGCCATCCGTGCTTTCCAGCCAGGGCCCCAGCGGAAACTAGGAATCTTGGTTGATCACTTGGTCCACGATTCAAAGGAATCAAAGATCGCAGCCGAGGCAATGGCGGTTCCCGGTGCAGCAGCAAACGTACTTATTGTGGGACACCCCTACGTAGATGTGTGGCAAGCCATCAAACCAACAACTTTGGGAATTCCGGCGTGGCCACAAGTCCCCCGCGGTACCGATTGGAAAACTGGAATCCTCAAGGCTTTTGGTTGGCCACACGGCACTGCCGAGGACACCGGTCTAGCCTGGCAACGTTTGCTATCTCGGGTTAATAGCTACGCAGACCTAGAGCCCTCGCTCTTGGGCCGCGTTGAAGAAGTCATTGACTTTCTGACGGCCTGAGTGTTGGAGCTCATTTACGCAAATAGCGGGGCACAGCAAGTATCCTTGATAGAGGCCGCATCCCGGCGAACCCAAAGCACCTCGGTGGACCAACCGCCGCCAAGAGATTTGAAGGAAACGCACCGTGGCACAGGACGCCAGCACCCCACCACCCGCCTCACAGAATTCCTCCCCAGGGCCGCATCACGGCGAGCCGACGGAATTCCATGGCGTAGCAGCAAATGCGTTGCCGCTCACGGCCAGTGAAGATCGTCAGTGGGCAACTTTGGCGCACTTTGGCGGGATTCTTGGCTTTGTGCCGTCTCTGTTGATCTACCTGATTTTCAAGGAGCGCGGCCCTTTTACAGCGCAAGAATCCAAAGAAGCATTGAATTTCACTTTGCCTCCAACGATTGCTGCAGTGTTGGCCAACATCTTGGTCCTTGTCCCCGTAGTGGGAAATATATTTGCGGTGATTGCCACGCTGATCTGGATTGCTCTGACCATTTTATCGGTCAACGCCGGTGTTCACGTAAACCGCGGCCAACCGCACCGTTACGCCTTTAATCTGCGCCTCATTCACTAGCCAAGAGGATAGAAATGATGGTCCCCCTTGGCGGCTAGCGTCTAGAGGTCAGGGAGGATTTGGCGCACCACAGCGTCAGCCAGCAACCGGCCCTTGAGGGTCAGCTTAAGCGTCCCGGCAAAGGCAGCTAGCGGTTCGACCAGCTCCTGGGCAATCAGACCGGCAATTTGTTTACGGCCCTCCTCGGACAACTCAGCAACGTCTAGACCGGTAGCCAAGCGGGTAGCCAGCATCACGTTCTCCACGTGTCTAGTTGCCTCATCTAGCGTTTCGCGGCCAGCCGCTGGCGAAGCGCCCGTCCCCAAGCGGTTGGCATAGGCGGTGGGATGCTTAACATTCCACCACCGGACACCGCCAACGTGTGAGTGGGCGCCTGGCCCAATCCCCCACCAATCAGTTCCGCGCCAATACGCCAAATTGTGTTCGCAACGATCTGCCGGTGTTCGCGCCCAATTGCTCACTTCATACCAACTTAGTCCGGCTGCGCTGATGAGCTCATCGGCGAGTTCGTACTTAGTGGCGTGATCGTCGTCGTCCACGTCCGCCACTTCACCACGACGAATCTGTGCAGCGAGTTTAGTACCGTCCTCAATGATCAAGGCATAAGCACTAATGTGGTCTGGACCGTAACTGAGCGCTGTCTCTAGAGAGGTGCGCCAATCGTCGACCGACTCACCCGGGGTTCCATAGATGAGGTCCAGACTCACGGCCAGCCCGGCTTCTCGAGCCCATGCCACAGCCTGCGGAACGCGATCAGGATTGTGGGTTCGGTCAAGAGTTTTCAGAACATGCGGTACTGCAGATTGCATACCGAAGGAGACTCTAGTGAAACCCGCATCCGCCAATAGCTGGAGCGATTCGGCAGTCACTGAGTCCGGGTTGGCTTCGGTGGTGACCTCAGCGTTTTCCGCGAGGGTCCAATGTGTGCGGGCACGGCCCAGAATCTCGGTCAAGTCAGCGGCAGGGAGCAAAGTTGGTGTCCCGCCACCAAAAAACACGGTGCTCAATTCACGCTTGGGCAGCCCCGATTTTGTCAGCACTTCTGCTGCGAAATCGACTTCTGACGCCGCAGTCTGGGCGTAGGCGTCTTGCGAAGCACCGCCGCCCAGTTCCGTTGCTGTGTACGTGTTGAAGTCGCAATAACCACAACGCACTGCACAAAACGGGATGTGGACATAGAGCCCGAAGGCTCGCTGCTCGGCACCAACGCCCGCTTGCGCCGGCAAAAGACCGTCAGCGGGCGCCGGATCCCCGAGAGGAAGAACACTTGGCACTAGGTAACTGCCCTACTTTTTCTCTTTGCCCTTGGACTCATCAGTAGTGAGCGCAGCAATAAATGCTTCCTGCGGAACTTCCACACGGCCCACCATCTTCATACGTTTTTTGCCTTCTTTTTGCTTTTCCAGCAGTTTGCGCTTTCGAGTGATGTCACCGCCGTAGCACTTAGCCAAAACGTCTTTGCGGATAGCTCGAATACTTTCGCGGGCAATAATGCGCGCGCCAATGGCAGCCTGAATGGGAACCTCAAATTGCTGGCGGGGAATCAATTCACGCAGCTTGCCAGTCATCATCACACCGTACGCATAAGCCTTATCGCGGTGAGTAATGGCGCTGAACGCATCAACTTGCTCGCCTTGGAGCATAATGTCCACTTTGACTAGGTCGGCGACTTGCTCGCCGTCGGCCTTCCAGTCAAGTGAGCCGTAGCCCCGCGTCTTGGACTTAAGAATGTCAAAGAAGTCGAAAACAATTTCCGCAAGCGGTAGCCGGTAGCGAATTTCAACGCGATCTTCCGAAAGGTAGTCCATTCCGCCCAACACACCACGGCGACCTTGGCACAGTTCCATAACAGCGCCAACGAATTCGCTGGGCGCCAAGATGGTGGCAGCAACCATAGGTTCGCGGACTTCACCAATTTTGCCCACCGGGAATTCGCTGGGGTTGGTTACCTTAACAACCTTTTTGTCCTCGAGCGTGACCTCGTATTCAACGTTGGGCGCTGTGGAAATCAGGTCCAGGTTGTATTCGCGTTCTAGGCGTTCTCGAGTGATTTCAAGGTGCAAAAGTCCCAAGAACCCAACCCGGAACCCGAACCCTAGCGCCGCAGAAGTTTCCGGCTCGTAGACTAGGGCGGCGTCGTTGAGCATAAGTTTTTCAAGAGCGTCCCGCAGCACCGGATAGTCGGCACCGTCCAGTGGGTAAAGTCCGGAGAACACCATAGGTTTTGCGTCCGCGTAACCCGGCAAGGATTCCGACGCCGGTTTGGCAAGGTTAGTGACCGTGTCACCAACCTTTGACTGGCGAACGTCCTTCACACCGGTAATGAGGTAACCCACTTCGCCAACACCCAGGCCCTTGGAAGGTGTGGGCTCCGGGGAGCTGACGCCGATTTCCAAAAGCTCGTGAGTGGCACGGGTGGACATCATCTGAATACGTTCGCGCGGAACGAGGTGACCATCCACTACACGCACATAGGTGACCACGCCGCGGTAGGTGTCGTATACAGAGTCAAAAATCATGGCCCGGGCCGGAGCGTTCGGGTCACCGACGGGTGCGGGGAGGTCGCTAACAATCTTGTCCAGCAACGCTTCAACGCCGGCGCCAGTTTTGCCTGAAACGCGGAGAACGTCTTCAGGCTCGCCGCCAATGAGGCTCGCCAACTCGGCTGCGTACTTTTCAGGCTGAGCTGCGGGCAGGTCAATCTTGTTGAGTACCGGAATGATCGTGAGGTTGTTCTCCATGGCCAGATACAAGTTCGCCAGGGTTTGAGCTTCGATGCCCTGCGCTGCGTCCACCAGCAAAATAGCGCCTTCGCACGCAGCCAATGAGCGCGAAACTTCGTAGGTGAAGTCCACGTGCCCGGGGGTATCAATCATGTTCAGCGCGTAGCTGGTGCCATCCAGCTCCCAAGGCATACGGACAGCCTGGGACTTGATGGTAATTCCGCGCTCACGCTCAATGTCCATACGGTCAAGGTACTGAGCCTTCATATCGCGCTGTTCAACAACGCCGGTGTACTGCAGCATACGGTCGGCCAAGGTGGACTTGCCGTGGTCAATGTGCGCGATGATGCAGAAGTTCCGAATGATTGCCGGATCAGTCGCGGCGGGCACCGGGGCGGTGCGGGCCATGGGAGACACGCAGGTTCCTTACTTTTGGATGGGCTCCCAACACCGTGGCGCGCCTAAAGGGGCCAAGACATCGGGATGCTCAGAATTCTTCGAACTACTAGTCTCCCACGACTGACGGCATTGCTCCGTAACTAGGCGGGCTTTTGCACGGTGAGCCGGTTCATTTCACCAGGTGAGTGGGTAACGTGGAGACATGGCAACGATTCTTGGGCGATTTTTTAACGCCCTCCTTAAGTCATTTGCATCAGGGGCCTCCACTAGAAGCGACCGCCCGTCACGCCAGACGTCTAGGCCAAAAACGTCTAGGCGAAAAACAACGACGCGCCCCGGCTCCAGTTCTGGTGTCCACAACGACCGCGTCGCCGCTGCCCGCAGCGGCGAGCCCGCGTCGTCGGACGCTGTATTAGCGGACTTTACTGGCGCAAGCACTGTCCAGTACTCCCCCAACCCTGACGGCAAGGCTGACCCAGGTGAAGTTGTATGGACATGGGTTCCGTACCAAGAAGATCCGAGCCAAGGTAAGGATCGCCCGGTGTTGCTAGTGGGAAAAAACGGCAAGCACTTGCTAGCACTAATGCTCACGAGCAAGGACCACACCGGTGCAGGTCGGCGCGACGAAGACTACCTGGACATTGGCGCTGGCCCTTGGGACAAACAAGGCCGCCCCAGCGAGGTCAAAACAGACCGCGTGCTCCGCGTGGACCCTGCCGGTATCCGTCGCGAGGGTGCCATTTTGGACCCTACTAAGTTCAAGCTCGTTGCTCACGCCCTGCGAGAACAACACGGCTGGACGTAAGACCCTTCGCTCCGCTCACGCTTCTGCTAAGATGTATAGCTGTGTGTCCGTGCAGGTCGACGGTCACTGAAGATTGGCCGCCATAGGCATCCCCACGCCGCTCAGTCAATGGCCAATCCGAAAGCCCTCTAGACCATTTTCCGCATTAAAAAGAGAGTTCACACGTGGCTAATATCAAGTCCCAGAAGAAGCGCATCCTGACCAACGAGAAGGCTCGCCAGCGCAACAACGCTGTCAAGTCTGAGCTGAAGACCGCCATCCGCGCGGTAGCAGTTGCTGTTGAGTCCGCAGACAAGGATGCTGCTGTCTCTGCAGTAGCAACGGCCAGCCGCAAGCTGGACAAGGCAGTGAGCAAGGGCGTTATTCACAAGAACAACGCAGCGAACCGCAAGTCGGCGATCTCCAAGAAGATCAACGCACTCTAAGGTTTTCCGGTTTATTACTAAACCGACGACAGTGGCCGGTACCCTTCGGGGTGCCGGCCACTGGTCTTTAACGCTCTTGACCTGGGGTGAGGAACGCGACCCTATCGGGGTGAGACCGAGCCTGCTATAACGGACACTGCATTTTCAACTGCGTAGAGCGGGTCCTTAGACAGGCCCTTCACTTGTGCGTCGGCCTCGGCAACTACCTTGATGGATTGCACTAATCCCTCGGGCGTCCAACGGCGAACTTCTCGTTGAGCTTGTTCTACCAGCCACGGCTGCATCCCAAGTTGACGGGCAATCGCAGCAGACGATCCCTGCGAACCGGCCACTTTAGCAATGGTCCGCAGCTTCGCCGCGAGAGCTGCCACAAGCGGCACAGGGTCCACACCGGTGGCAAAGGCGTGACGAAGCGTGGATAGAGCCAAGGGAGCGTTGCCAGCCATTGCCGCATCAGCAACCTTAAAGGCTGACGCTTCCACGCGGCCGCCGTAATACTTCTCGACCGTCTCAACCGTTATGGCTCCGTCAGTGTCTGCGATGAGTTGGGTGCACGCCGATGCGAGCTCAGTAGCATTGGCCCCCAAAGCGTCCACGAGTGCTTGGGCCGCATCCGATGCGATGCGCCGAGCCGCGTTTTTGAATTCACTCAGCACAAACTGAAGTTTGTCTGAATCTTTTTTCAGCGGCTGGCAGTCAAAAACCGGAAACCCGGAGGCCTTAATCGCATCCAAAACCTTTTTGCCTCTGGTGCCACCGGCGTGACGGAGCACCACCACAGTGTCCTCCGAAGGTGAAGCAACATAGGTCAATGCGTCGGCCAAAAAGGCCTCGTTCATGGATTCGAGCGAGTCAACTTCAATGAGCTTGTCTTCGCCAAAAAGTGACGGACTCGCAGTCATCAATAGCTGACCTACGGTGTAGGTACTTGCATCCATCCGAGTCAGTTCAACGTCCGGTGACTTCGAACGAACGGCGCCGCGAATCAAGTCCTTAGCACGGGAGCCGAAGTATTCTTCGGGCCCGAGCACTAAAACAACCGGCGCGGGGGTTGCCTCACGCCAGGACAGTCCGGAGCTGGTAGCTCCTGTTGTTCGCGTTGTCCGAGCCGCAGCCATGGTTGCCTTCTTCCAATGATTCTTGACCACCCAAGCTTGCCACCTTGCAGCCGACGATCCAAGATTCGGTTTCTAGAGCCCTACCTCCACTATTTTGCGATGAACCAGTTCCACCGCCTTGCCGCATTGAACCGGATGAAAGGCACACCACAAGGCGAGGTACCACAGTGCAGAAAGGGCAGCCATGGTAGCAAGGCCAAAGCCGCCTTCGGGCCACGGCAATGCAGCTCCTGGGAGATGCGCAAAGAAGGTAGCCACAGCCGCTATACCTTGCGCACACCAACCGGTAGGCACTAGAAGTATGCCGCTAATCTCCGGTACCAGAGTGCACAAAGCCAGGGCCGCTGTGCCCAAAAACGTCACCGGAGCCACTAGAAGGCCAGCTACTAAATTCGTGGGAAGCGAATAGGTGCTGACTTGGGGCTTCAAAAGAATCAGCACGGGGGCGCAAAAGAGCTGTGCACCCACGGTAATTCCGATCGCAGCAGCGCACCATGTAGGCACGTACCGCTCCAGCCACTTGGCGAGAACCGAGCCGCACAGGACAATCCCCAGTGTCGCTAACACGGAGAGGATAAAACCGAAGTCTGCAGCAAGGGTAGGTGTGGTCAGCAGCAGCCCCACGACAGCCAGGCACACAAACCCCAAGGACTGCCCACGCCGCCCGGCAAGGAGCGATACCAAGCCGATGGCACCCATTAGCGCCGCCCGAAGAACGCTCGGATCCGGGCCCACTACAAACACAAAGCCCAACAAACCAAGGCCTGCCACCACGCTTGCCATACAGCGCCGCAGCTTGAGCGAACGGGCGCCCAACAAGATGGCTCCAAGGATCAGGCTGCAGTTTGCGCCGGAAACCGCCGTGAGGTGAGTTGTCCCAGTTGTCTTCATGGCGGCGGTCAGCTCCTCCGGGGTCATTGAGGTATTGCCTATCACCAGTCCTGGTACTAGAGCGCCTCGGTCGGGGCTACGAGCCTTGGCTTGAGTCAGGAATGCAGCTCTGAGATTCTGGGCCACAGCGTGGTACCAAGGCGGTTCACTGAGGATGCGCGGATTCGCCCGTGCTTGTAGGCGTGGGGCACCAAAGAGGTTTTGGGGTGGCAGGAGTGCACCAGCGGCACGAACTTTTTGGCCAGGCACGACGTCAGACCAAGCTCCGCTGCCGGTAAGGACAACCGTCATCCGGCATGGGGTCTGTACCTGTGAGTCATTAACTCCCACAATCGTTGCTGCAACCTTCCACTGCTGGGCATCTCCTTGCCCATGTGAGGCAAGTGCTTTAGGTGGTGCATCAATCTGCAGTGTCGCAACAATGCCGGAGGCGCCGCCGCTATCCTGCGATACTGCAATCGGGGCAGCGAGAATTTTATTGCTTGCACTGACGCCTAGGGCCACCGCACCCATCAGCACCGCTAATGCCACCAAAGCCCGGCCACTCACCCTCGCACTTAACGCTTGGTACGGTATACGCTGTAGCCGGTTGTGCCTCCTAATAGTTGAGCCAGGGCTAGTGCTTGCGTTGAATGAAAAGAGCAGCACGGCCACACCTGCCCCTAAAACTGCAGCAAGCGTCAGTAGCCAAACGGCTGCAACCTCCAACCCTGCCAAAGTGCCTAACCACACCATGGCCGCAACGGGTACTAACCGCAGATCAGTTCGCGGGACAATCCTTCCCTCGGCATCCCTCCGGAGTACAGGCCGTTCCATGGGCGTAGTCATCCGCTACACCGAGACCAGAGGCAGAAGAGTCTCGAGCATCTTCGGTCCAACTCCATCAACCGCGTCGAGTTCCTCAGGGCTGGAGAATTTGCCATGCTCCGTGCGCCACTGAACAATGCGTTGCGCCAGGACCGGTCCCACACGAGGTAGCGTCCCCAGCTCTTCAGCAGAGGCGGTGTTGAGATTCACCGTCTCGCCCTTGCCGGACGGAGTGCCAGAACCTGAAGACCCGGAACCGCTTGCGGAGGTACCTGAGCTGGAATCACCAGTGCCGCCAGTATCTTTGCCAGCGGTGGAAGGAACCGCATCTTTGACGCTGGAACTAACCTCGCTAGAGCCCTCCCCTTGCAGCCCAATTTGGACGTGTTGCCCGTCTTCAAGCGGTGCGGCCAAGTTGATGGAGCCAAGGTCTGCTGAGGCCTTGGCTCCCCCGGCTGCCGCCAAGGCCTGATAAATTCGGCTACCCTGTGCCAGCCGCACTACACCCGGCCGCGCCACTGCCCCACTCACATAAATCACCAGGTCAGCCCCGTCATTTCCTTCCGCAGTAGCTGCGGCGGTAGGTGCAGCACCCCGCAAACTCGAGGAGGTTGAGGTCGGTGAAACTACTGTCTCTGCCGGCCGCGCAGCATCATCATCCAGCGGTACGGACGCTGCAGCATGTGGCCACATCACCCACAGAAGCAGCAACACGGTGATCCCCGCAATAACTCCGGCAAGCAAAAGGACACCTGAGTGCCCGGTACGCCACCGAAATCGGGAAAGGAGGCTTGAACGGAGGCCCTGCGCTGTTGGCGCCGTCAGGAGATCGGCGTGTTGTCCCTGTTCAGGAGGAGAAAGCGGTGGGCGTGCCTCTACAGGCTCAAGGAGGCTTTCCACTCCGGGCGGCGGACCCAAGAGCGCATCAAGGCGATGAACGCGTCCACGCGCACGCGTTCGCCGAGCGGTGCTTGCTCCTGGCGGTGACATGCTTCAAGCCTATTTACGGCTGCAGCACCCGTAAGAAAAAAGCCTGGCTATGTGGATAACCAGGCCAAAATAAATTAGTGCGGTATTGAACTTTCACCAATGACTGTGGCGATCACACCTAAACCAGCGTGTGCGGCCAGCACGGCGGGCAAGGCACTAATTTGTGCCTTGGGAGCTTGGGGAAACCGAAGGGCAAGCCGTTGGGCAAGTTCCTCAGCCTCAGATTGGTTACCAAAATGGTGTACCGCGAACCTTAAGTCTTGCTCGGGGTGAACAGCTGCAGCCTGGGCCACCAGTTCTTCTAAGCGAGCCACGGCTTTCGCAGCCGACCGCACCCGCTCAAGCGGTACCACGCGTCCATTCTCTACTTTCAAAATGGGTTTGATGGCCAGCATGGTCCCCAACCACGAGGCTGCTGCGCCAATCCTGCCTCCGCGCCTTAGTTGTTCCAGGCTTGGCACGTAGAAGAGAATCGACGTCGACTCGAGCCTGGCCTGAGCGAAGGCAAGAACAGATTCGGCATCTTCCTGTGCGGCAGCCGCAATAACAGCACTCTGCACTGCCATTCCTTGGGCCATTCCCACGCTCAGGGTGTCCAGCACCAAAACAGGTATTTCAACACGTTCTGCGGCTAATTTGGCCGCATCCACGGTGCCGGACAACGCTGAGGACAAATGGATGGAGACGATGGATTCGTAACCACGCTCCGCGAGCGATCGGTAGGCGCTCTCCAGCCGGCCAGGTGATGGCCTGCTGGTTTTGACTGACACACCGGACGCCAAAGCAAGCGCCAAAGCATCTCCCACTTCGGCATCAGCTTCACCGTAAATGTCGTCACCAATGAGCACTGGCATGGGAACCACAATCAACCGGTGATCCGCTACAAAGGCTGCTGACCACGCCCCCGGCAGGGCTGCCGCCGAGTCTGTCACCACAGCAACCCGAGGTTGTGCCGTCATCTCCGGTGCCGCTGTGTCTTCAACAGCGCCGGCTTGCCGGAGGCGAGCAAGCCGTTCTTTGAGCCACAACCATGCTGCTGGTTCACGCTCCGGCATACTCGCCTCCTTCATGGCGCCAATGTTCGCTGAGCTACATCAGCCCAACGTCGGATCTACCTGCGCACTGTGGTGACTAAGCCGGGACGATGTTCACAAGCTTGGGCGCCCGAACAATTACTGTACGAATTTCGCGACCTTCGAGAGTCCTTTGTACGTTCTCCGAGGCCAACGCGAGTTCACGCAGTTCGTCCTCGCTGATGGAAGGGGAAACTTCCAGACGATCGCGGACCTTGCCCTGAACCTGAACAATGGCCGTCACAGTGTCCTGTACCAAGAGTGCAGGGTCATGCTTGGGCCAGCCAGCGTTAGCCACCGAGGCTTCGTGTCCCAAGGCGTTCCACATGTCTTCTGCCGTGTAAGGGGCAAAGAGCGAGAGGATCACAGCGGCTGCTTCAGCGGCCTCACGCACCGCAGGATCAGCGGCACCCGCGCCGGAATCAATGGCTTTGCGGGTAGCGTTCACGAGCTCCATCAAACGGGCAACAACAACGTTGAACTTGTTGTTGGCCAAGAGCTCAGCAGCATCCGCAACGGTCTTGTGGGTCACTGTTCGAAGGGCGCGGTCCCCCGTGCTTGGATCCACACCAGCAGCACTCGTAACGTCTTGGGCCAAGCGCCAAGCGCGGGCCAAGAACTTCGCAGAGCCCGACGGCGAAACATCCGCCCAGTCCACGTCGTCTTCTGGTGGGGAGGCAAAAATCATGGTCAGACGCACAGCGTCAACACCAAACTTGTCCAGCTGCGCACCCAGATCAACACCGTTGCCCAAGGATTTGCTCATGGCCTTTCCGCCATTGAGTACTTGGCCTTGGTTCAGAAGTGCTGAGAACGGTTCCGTAGCTTCGATCAATCCGAGGTCGCTGATGACCTTGGTGAAGAAACGTGCGTACAGCAAGTGCAAAATCGCATGCTCAACGCCGCCCACATACTGGCCCACTGGCATCCAGCGGTTGACTGCTTCAGGGTCGAAGGGGCCGCCGGTGTAGTCCGGGGACGTAAAGCGCAAAAAGTACCAAGAAGAATCCACAAAGGTGTCCATGGTGTCTGAATCGCGCTTGGCCGGGCCACCACAGGATGGGCACGCAACGTTGACCCAAGCCTCGGCCGCAGCCAATGGTGAGGTGCCCTTCGGAGCCAAGTCTTCGCCACGCAGGTCAGCTGGCAGAACTACCGGGAGCTGATCGTCGGGGACTGGCACTTCACCACAACTTGGGCAGTGGATGATCGGGATGGGTGTTCCCCAGAACCGCTGACGGCTCAGCAGCCAGTCACGCAAACGGAAGTTGACGAACTTATCTCCCGTGCCCTGTTCGCGCAGGATCGCAATCGCTGCGGGAATGGCTTCCACCTTAGGCAGTCCATCCAAAGCGCCAGAGTTGACTAGGGTTCCATCGCCAGCTGCAGCAACACCACTAATGGCAGGGTCCTCTTCACCACTGTCCAAGACCACCCGAATGGGCAGATCAAACTTCTTGGCAAAGTCCAGGTCACGCTGGTCGTGCGCCGGGACAGCCATAATGGCACCGGTGCCGTAGTCGGCCAAAACGTAATCCGCAGCCCATACCGGCAACTTCTCACCGTTGAGCGGATTGATCGCGTAGCGACCAGTGAACACGCCGGTCTTCTCACGCTCGGTGGACTGGCGTTCGATCTCCGAAAGCGCCTTGACGCTCTCACGGTAGTCACTGAGAGCTGCAGAGTGCTCTGGTGTCACGAGTTCAACTGCCAGCGGAGCATCGGCAGCAACCACAAAGAAAGTAGCACCGTAGAGAGTGTCCGGACGCGTGGTAAAGACGGTTACTTCCTTGGCCGCAAGCTCACCTTCGGCCGGGATCACAAAATTAACGTGGGCGCCCTCGGAGCGGCCTATCCAGTTCTTCTGCATCGCCAAAACACGCTCGGGCCAGTGGCCTTCCAGCTGCTCCATGTCATCGAGCAGCCGGTCTGCGTAATCGGTGATACGGAAGTACCACTGATTCAGTGACTTCTTAGTAACGAGGGTTCCACAACGCTCGCAAGCACCGTTAACAACTTGCTCGTTAGCCAAAACGGTTTGGTCTTTAGGACACCAGTTGACCGGCGAGTCCTTACGATATGCCAAACCCTTTTCGTAGAAGCGCTTAAACAACCACTGGGTCCAGCGGTAGTACTCAGGATCGGAGGTGTGCAGGCGTCGATCCCAGTCAGCAGAGATCGCGTAGCGCCGGAAAGAAGCAGCCTGAGTGTCAATGTTTTTGTACGTCCACTCGCTCGGGTGGGCGTTGCGCTTGATAGCCGCGTTCTCCGCAGGAAGGCCAAAGGAGTCCCAGCCAATCGGGTGCATCACGTCATAGCCCTGTTGACGCCAGTAG
Source organism: Pseudarthrobacter sp. J1763 (assembly GCF_050490295.1). Classification (NCBI taxonomy): domain Bacteria; kingdom Bacillati; phylum Actinomycetota; class Actinomycetes; order Micrococcales; family Micrococcaceae; genus Pseudarthrobacter; species Pseudarthrobacter sp. J1763. Next base: position 185,802 of record NZ_JBNPEN010000003.1, read on the forward strand.
CGGGCCACAACATCGCCCATGGCAAAGGCCTCGGCGTGACCCATGTGCAGGTCACCAGAGGGGTAAGGGAACATATCTAGGACATAGCGTCGCTCACGGCTCGAATCGTCTAGAGGTTTGAAGACTTTGAGGTCGTCCCAGACTTGAACCCACTTTGCTTCGATGGCTGCAAAGTTATAGACGCCTTCTTCGGCTACTTCATTCCCGGTCAACGCTTCCGGTTCCACGCTCACTATTGCCCTCTTCTGCTCAATTTCGATGCTTTCGCGCTTCCACAGCCCGGCGGTTGGGGGCGCTTAAAAGTGCGCGCGCATTCACCAACTTTAGCGCAGTAGCACGGCATCAGGGGCAGCGCACCGGCGGTCCGGGCAGCCAGTAACTGCCGCTCGGTGCGGTTCAATGCCCATAAGCCGGACTACGTGGACAAAAGGGGCTAGAACCGGGTACTTTGTGCCACCGCCCACACGGGCCTATTGTGTTCTTGGGCACATCTTCGCCCACGCCGAGGAGGAGTGCTCCCGCGGCTGATCGGCCGCCCTCAACAACCAATAATGGGCCGCCCGTCATTGATAGGTGGTTTGTCTTGACAACACCAAGCTTTATCCCCGTTTCCCCCCGCCCACATGAAGTGGCGAATGATGCCGTAGCTCTAGTCCACAAGTGGCTTGGTCTGGGCATCAACGCTCACAAACCAGAGGCGCCAAAGGCCAAAGAGGCCAGGAAGCTTCTTGACTCGGCGGCACTGCTTGCCGAAGTACTCAAAGATCCCAAAGGACTCGATTTCACCATCGGATTTGTGGACCGGGTGATCCGCCCAGAGGACCTTAATGTAGCGGCCGGGAACTTGGCCGCCCTAGCCGGGGACGCGCCGTCGTTCTTGCCCTGGTATATGAAGGCAGCAGTCCGCACCGGCGGGGTGCTGGCGCCAAAACTCCCCTGGCTTGTTGTGCCCGCCTCCCGGGCAGTATTGCGCCAAATGGTCTCTCACCTCATTGTCGACGCCCGGCCCAAACAACTAGGCACCGCCATCAACAAACTCCGCGCCGATGGCACACGCCTCAACGTCAATCTTTTGGGCGAGGCAGTACTGGGCGATGCCGAGGCTGATGCTCGATTAGCCGGAACCCGTGAACTGTTGGCCCGCGAAGATGTGGACTATGTCTCCATCAAGGTTTCCTCTGTGGTGTCTCAACTGAACATGTGGGCCTACCAAGAAACCGTTGAGAAAGTCTCCGAGCGGCTATTGCCCTTGTACCAACTGGCCGCGGATTCTGCTGTCACCAAGTTCATCAACCTCGATATGGAGGAGTACCACGACCTCCACCTCACCGTGGACGTGTTCAAACGCATCCTCTCCAACGAGAAACTCAAAAACCTGGAGGCTGGAATTGTCCTCCAAGCCTATTTGCCGGATGCGCTCGCCGTCCTCCAAGACCTTTCGGCTTGGGCTGCGCAACGCAAGCAAGCCGGTGGCGCCGGAATCAAAGTGCGTCTAGTTAAGGGTGCCAACCTAGCCATGGAACGCGTTGATGCGCAATTACACGGCTGGGAATTAGCCACTGTTGCTTCTAAACAAGACGCCGACACTAACTACAAGCGTTGTTTGGACTGGGCTCTGACCCCGGAGCACACTGCTGCTTTGCGTTTGGGTGTTGCTGGCCACAACCTCTTTGACATCGCGTTCGCGCACGAATTATCCGTACGCCGCGGAGTAGCGGACCGGATCGAATTCGAGATGCTCTTGGGGATGGCCGAGGAACAAGCCACCGAGGTTCGCAAGGATGTTGGCGAACTCCTGCTTTACACGCCGGTGGTCCGTCCGAAGCAATTCGACGTTGCCATTAGCTATCTGATTCGCAGGCTTGAGGAGAATGCCAGTCAAGACAACTTTATGTCCGCCGTATTTGAGCTCGATTCAAGCCCTGAACTGCTGGAACGGGAAACTCAGCGGTTTTTGAATTCCCTTCATGCAATGGATACCTCTATTCCTGCGGCTAACCGCCATCAGGAACCCACCAGAGCCCCAGCTGTTGATTCAGGAACGTTCATCAATGCCACCGATTCGGACTCCTCTTTGCCCAATATTCGCCAGTGGGCCACCGAGGTGTTGTCTCGAGTGGAAACTTCCAGCTTGGGTGTGCAGTTGATCCAGGACTCGGCTGCAACCACTACTGAGGCTGTGGATGCTCTGATCACCCGAGCCACCTCAGCTCAGAAAGCGTGGGCCTCATCCGGTGGCAATGCACGGGCTCAGATCCTGCGCCAAGCTGCAGTGGAGCTCTCGGCCCGCCGCGCCGAGCTGATAGAAGTGGCTGCCAACGAAACGGGCAAAACCCTTGCCGAGGGTGACGTAGAAATCTCCGAGGCAGTTGACTTCGCCAACTTCTATGCCTTGGGCGCTGAAAAATTGGAACAGGTTCAGGGAGCGCGGTTTGTTCCCTCACGCCTGACAGTGGTGACTCCCCCATGGAACTTCCCTATTGCAATCACTGCAGGCTCAGTGCTGGCGCCGCTGGCCGCCGGTAGCAGTGTGATCATCAAACCTGCACCCCAAGCCAAACGTTGCGCAGCAGTGGTAGTTGAGGCCTTGTGGAACGCCGGTGTGCCACGTGACGTATTGATCTTGGCGGACGTGGAAGAAGGGCCCTTGGGTCAGCGTCTGATCTCTCACCCGGCCGTAGACCGGGTGATCCTTACGGGTGCTTACGACACCGCGAAGTTGTTTAAGTCCTGGCGCCACGACTTGCCGCTTTTGGCAGAGACCAGCGGGAAAAACTCGATCATTGTGACCCCCAGCGCCGACTTGGATGTTGCAGCAAACTTCGTGGTTAAGTCCGCCTTTGGACACGCTGGCCAGAAGTGTTCGGCGGCGTCCTTGGTTATTTTGGTGGGGTCCGTGGCAACTTCAGAGCGCTTTCGGCACCAACTGCTGGATGCAGCAGCATCGCTCAAGGTTGGTTTCCCTTCCGATCCCGAGACCGAGATGGGCCCGATCATCGAGCCAGCTTCCGGCAAGCTCAAGGATGCATTGACCACGCTCGGAGGTGGCGAGCAATGGCTGCTTGAGCCCCGCAAACTCGATACCGCGGGGCGTCTCTACTCCCCCGGTATCCGGACCGGTGTGGCACCACAAAGCTATTTTCACCTCACGGAGTTTTTTGGGCCGGTTCTTGGTGTGATGACTGCCGCAACGCTTGAGGAAGCCATAGAGCTGCAGAATGCAAGCGCCTACGGACTCACTGCTGGTCTGCACACTATGGACCCGGCAGAGCTTCAATTGTGGTTGGGTACCGTCCAGGCCGGAAACCTGTACGTGAACCGAGGCATCACCGGTGCCATCGTTCAGCGCCAGCCCTTTGGCGGTTGGAAGCGGTCTTCTGTGGGTGCTGGCGCAAAGGCTGGTGGCCCCAACTACTTGATGCATCTGGGACATTGGGACCCTGTGGCCTTGGACTCTGTTCTTGAGGCCACACCGCTGGCTCAGATCACTGCGGCCATCACCATGGCAGAAAGTGATCTGGGCCCTGGCGGCGTTGCGATGGTTTCGCGTGCCGCTGCCGAGGATCAGTTCCAGTGGGATAACGAATTTGGCATCAACCGCGATGTTTCAGCGCTGGCGGCAGAGCGCAACGTATTCCGCTACCTACCGGTTCCGGTTGAGTTGCGTTTGGGCTCCACAAGCGCCAATGCGAATGTGCTGCGTGTGGCCATTGCCGGAGTTCGTGCAGGGGCCAAAGTTACGCTCAGCGTGCCAACGGCTTTGCCTCCAGCGCTGAGCAGCGCCTTGTTACGGTTGGGCGTTCGCCCCGTGGTGGAGAACGAAGCCGATTGGTCAGTTCGTGTTGCCGGCTTGGGATCCTGCCGCGTGCGTTTGGTAGGTGACGACGACGGCGCTGCCGCCGCCGCGCTTTTCGCCGCTAGCGAGGGCTCACCGGATGTAGCGATTTACGCTGGTCCGGTGACGGAGGCAGGCCGCGTTGAGCTTTTGCCTTTTGTGCACGAGCAGGCAGTGACGATCACCGCGCACCGCTTTGGTAACCCGGACAATGTCTCTGCCACAGTTCTGCAAAACACTCAGAACTAGCTTGCCCTGGAAACGAAGAAGCCCGGTTGTTTGCACTGTGAATGGTGCAAACAACCGGGCTGCTTTGTTTAGATCGTTTGATGATTACCGAACGTCTTCGTCAACCCAGTCCATGGACTTGGTGACTGCCTTCTTCCACAAACGCATCTGGCGCTCGCGCTCGGAGTCTTCCATGGAAGGCTCCCAACGCTTGTCTTCGTTCCAGTTTGTGGAGAGTTCGCCGAGGTCCTTCCAGAAACCAACAGCAAGACCTGCAGCGTAGGCTGCACCAAGTGCGGTGGTCTCGGTAACCTTTGGACGGACCACTGGAACACCCAGGATGTCTGCCTGGAACTGCATCAGTGCCTCGTTGGCGACCATTCCGCCGTCGACCTTCAACTCGGTGAGGGGAACACCCGAGTCAGCGTTGACAGCGTCAAGTACCTCGCGCGTCTGGAAAGCTGTTGCCTCCAAAGCAGCGCGGGAGATGTGGCCCTTGTTGGCGAAGCGGGTGAGGCCAACAATGGCGCCACGTGCATCCGAACGCCAGTACGGTGCGTACAGACCGGAGAACGCCGGAACAATGTACACGCCACCATTGTCCTTAACCGAGGCGGCCAAGGTTTCAACCTCTGGGGCCGAGGAAATCATGCCCAAGTTGTCACGCAGCCACTGGATCAAAGACCCGGCAACAGCGATGGAACCTTCAAGGGCGTAGTGAGCCGGCTGGTCACCAAGCTTGTAGCCCACGGTGGTCAGCAGACCGTTCTTGGAGTGAACAATGTTGGTGTCAGTGTTGAAGATCAAGAAGCAACCCGTACCGTAGGTGTTCTTAGCTTCACCAGCTTCGAAGGCTGCTTGACCGAAGGTTGCTGCCTGCTGGTCACCGAGGATGCCTGATACGGGAACTTCGCGCAACAGCTGAGAAGTGTGAACCGTACCGTAAACCTCGGAGGAGGACCGGATTTCCGGAAGCATAGAAGCCGGAACACCGAAGGCGTCCAAAATTTCCTGATCCCAGCTCAAGGTCTCAAGATCCATAAACATGGTGCGCGAGGCGTTGGTGACGTCAGTAGCGTGAACGCCACCGTCTACACCACCGGTCAGGTTCCACAGAACCCAAGCGTCGGTGTTACCGAAGATCAAATCGCCGGCTTCTGCCTTTTCACGTGCACCTTCAACATTGTCCAAAATCCACTTGATTTTGGTGCCGGAGAAGTAGGTTGCCAGGGGCAAACCGACTTTTTGCTTAAAACGGTCCAGGCCGCCGTCCTTGGCAAGCTCTTCAACGATGGACTGAGTGCGGGTGTCTTGCCAAACGATTGCGTTGTAAACAGCTTCACCCGTGGTCTTATCCCAAACAACAGCGGTTTCGCGCTGGTTGGTAATACCGACGGCTGCAATATCATGCCGTGTGAGGTTTGCCTTGGACAATGCAGAGCCGATGACTTCGCGGGTGTTGTTCCAAATCTCTGCCGGGTTGTGCTCAACCCATCCGGCCTGCGGGAAAATCTGCTCGTGTTCCATTTGACCGGTGGAAACAATGTTTCCCGAGTGGTCAAAAACGATTGCGCGGCTGCTCGTGGTGCCTTGGTCGATGGCGATGACATATTGCGACATGGTGACGTCCTTGTCAGTTGCTTGGATTTTTGGGTGCGGCGCCTATCAGCGCCGCACCCCTTTCAACGTGCTAGATGTAACTGATGCGATGCAGCGTGACTAGGCAGCTGCGGTAAAGATGATCGGCAAAACGCGGCCCAGCAGACCAGCGATCACACCACCCACGAGTGGGCCAACTACCGGGATCCAGGCGTAGCTCCAGTCGCTGGAACCCTTGCCCTTGATCGGCAGAAGTGCGTGAGCAATACGCGGGCCAAGGTCACGTGCCGGGTTGATGGCGTAGCCGGTGGGTCCACCAAGGGATACACCGATACCAACAACCAATAGAGCTACCGCCAGTGGGCCCAAGCCCGAAGGGGTGCCGCCGAAGGCCAAGATCACAAATACCAATACGAAGGTACCGATGACCTCAGTAATAACGTTCCAGGTGTTGTTACGGATCGCAGGACCGGTGGAGAAAACACCGAGCTTGTTAGCCGCCTCAGGCTCAGCATCGAAGTGCTGCTTGTATGCCAACCAGCAGAACACTGCACCGAGGAATGCGCCGAGGAGCTCGGCGCCAAGGTAAGTGACTGTGGATCCAAAGGAGATCGGAACGCCGGCAGCGTATTCTGCCTTGCCAGCGGTCAGCAAGCCGATGGTGACGGCAGGGTTCAAGTGGGCACCTGATTTCGCAGCTACATACACACCTGCGAACACGGCAATACCCCAGCCCCATGTCACCATCAAGAAACCGGCGTTATTGCCTTTGGTTCCCTTGAGCGCCACGTTAGCTACAACGCCACAACCAAGCAGCGTGAGCATACCTGTACCGAACACCTCGGACAGGAAAACAATTCCAAGAGACATCTTTGACTCCTCTATTTTCTGTTGTCAGTTCTTCGTGATGGAAAGAACCGTATTCAATCCCTTGTCCGGAAAGACTTAGGACACCAGGCTGTCTACCTGAACCCCATGGCGGCGGTCCAGAATTTCAACAGCGTTCTGGATTTCCTTAGCTACTTGAACCTTGTCCCAATTCAAAGTTTCTGACAAGACCTCTGCTATTTCGAGCAGCATCTCACCAGTAACTAATCCCCTAAACGCCAGGGAGGTGCGGCGAATCAAGACGTCAATCAAGTGACCAATTTGTTCGTTCTTGGCAATGAACTCTAATTCACGAGTGCTCAACTCGTGGGTTGACTGCAACGGCGCGTTGTTACCGGCAGCCATAAATTCAAGAACTTCGTCAGCACGGGCACCGTAACGAGTCAAAAGGACCTCGAGGCGAGCAGCATCCAGGCCCGGTGCAATCCGCTTTTTGATCCATTCCTGCTCAGCTTCAGCGCTTCGCGGATAGTTAGCACCGCCACCGATAGCCAGCTCGGCAGTTGACTGACGTCGCTGGACACCAATGATGTCCATTACTTCGTTGGACATGTGCTCGGAGAGGGCACGGAAGGTGGTCCATTTGCCACCAACCAGTGAGAGTACCGGGGTGCTGCCCAAGGATCCGCGCTCAATGCGGTAATCGCGGGAGACAAAGCCAGGCTGCGTCTCATCGTGGCGCGGTAGCGGACGTACACCTGAGAAGGTGTAAACGATCTGCTCGCGTCCCACAGCGATATCTGGGAAAACGTGAGAAATCAGGTCAAAGAAGTAGTCGATCTCTTCTTCCGTGCAGACTGCGTCTTCACTCATGTCCGCATCGATGTCGGTGGTTCCTACCAACACACGGTCACCCATGGGGTAGATCAGCACAATACGGCCGTCGGTGTGTTCAAAGAAGATTTCTCGGCCAGCACAAGCGGCTAGAAGCTCGGGGTGATCCAGAACAATGTGCGAACCCTTGGTTCCACCCATAAATGCGGTGGCAGTGCCAAAGGTGGCGTTAGTCTGGTCCACCCATGCACCGGTGGTGTTCACAATGAGGTCAGCAGTGAAATCGAATTCTTCTCCGCTCAGTTCATCCCGCAAACGTACGGTGCCGTTACCCTCGCCAGCCGTTCCGGTACCCACCATGGAGAGGTAGTTGGAAGCACGGGCTTTGTCTCCGCCGGCTTTCTCGCCGTCCTGGAGGACGTCAAGGGTCAAACGTTCCGGGTTGTGAACTGAAGCATCGAAGTAGGTAGCCGCGTACTTGATATTGGAGTTCAAACGCGGCAGTTCCTTGAGTGCTTTCTCGCGGCCAGCAAACTGGTGACGCGGCACCGTTCCACCGTCACGGGAGAAGGAATCGTAGAGGCTCAAACCCAGCTTGATCAGGAACGCGCCACGCTCTTGCGGCTTTCCTTGCTTGTGGGTGAGGAAACGCAAAGGTGCGTTCAGAACGCCAGAGAAAGTGCTGAAAATCGGGATGGTGGTCTGCAGCGGCTTCACGTAGTGAGGTGCAATCTTCATCAGGCGGTTGCGTTCCACTACGGACTCACGAACTAGGCGGAATTCACCGTTTTCGAGGTAGCGGATGCCGCCGTGGATCATGTGTGAGGATGCCCCACTGGCGCCTTGGCAGTAGTCGCCACGCTCCACGAGGACCACGTCTACACCCTGCAGGGCTAGGTCACGGAACGTTCCGACGCCGTTGATACCTCCGCCAACAATCAGGACCTTAGCGGCCGGTCGGCGTCGAATCGACTCAACACTGTTGCGCACCTTTACTTGCGCATCGGCCTGCTGGGCATTCCTAGCCACGGTTTCTCCCTTGAATCTTCACAACATGCGTCTAAAGCACTTACCTCGACTATTCTTGAAACTCTGGGAAAAGGCGTCAAGCCATGTGCACATATGTGCAGAACGGAAAATAATGCGCAAACAGTCTGATGCCTTGCGGGCCGCCCAAATGTACTATCTGCAAGATCTGACCATGAATGCGATAGCCCGCGAGTTGCGCACGTCACGCTCTACGGTTTCACGCTTACTCTCGGCAGCCAGAGAGAGCGGTTTGGTCCAAATTGAAATCCGCAGCACCGTAGAAAGTGCCCCAGAACTTGAACGCGCCATCCGCCGCAGATATGGAGTGATGGCCCATGTGGTGCCGGTTGCTGACACACTCGACGAAGCTCAAACTCTAGACCGCGTAGCGCTTCAGGCAGCACGCACTATCTCTTCACTAGTGGATTCCAATGCCATCGTAGGGGTGGCTTGGGGATCTACCGTGAGCGCGGTGAGCAGACACTTGAACCGCAAAATTACCCACGACACCGTTATTGTCCAGCTCAACGGGGCTGGCAATACTCAAACAACCGGAATTAGCTATGCAAGCGACATTATGCGCCGCTTCGGCGTGGCCTTCGGCGCCAAGGTAGAGCAGTTCCCGGTTCCTGCATTTTTTGATCGGGCACAGACCAAAGAAGCCATGTGGCAAGAACGCAGCATCAAACGGATGCTGGACCTCCAGTCCCGGATGACAGTAGCTGTCTTTGGTGTGGGCTCCATAGAGTCCGGATACCCGAGCCACGTTTACGCAGGTGGCTACCTTGACGAAGATGATCTTCGCTCGTTGCGGGAAAGTAAGGTCAGCGGCGACGTGGCCACTGTCTTTTTTCGCGCCGATGGCAGCACCGACGGTATTGATCTCAACGACCGTTCCTCTGGCCCCTCGCATGCACTCTTGCGTCAAGTGCGTCGCAGAATCTGTGTGGTGTCTGGGGCGGCCAAAATCAATGGCCTCCGCGGCGCTCTAGTGGCTGGGCTTGCAACAGACCTGATCGTTGACGAGGCCACGGCTCGCCGTCTGGTGGACAGTGATCTTGCCGCTGAGGCACAGCCCCAAATGTAGACTCGAGGTCATGAGACTTTCGCCCAAAGTAGCGCTGAACAATGGCGTCTTAATTGACCAGTTGGGCTTCGGCTTGTACAAGGTTCCCTCTGAGGACGCCCGTTCCCTGGTGTTCACGGCCCTTCAAACCGGCTACCGGCATGTAGACACGGCGACGCTCTACGGCAATGAGATGGGTACCGGCCAGGTCGTTGGGATGGCTGGCGACGTTCCACACGACGGCAGGCAATTGGGCCGTGAAGATATTTTTGTCACCAGTAAGTTGTGGAATGACGATCAAGGCTACGACTCAACCTTGCGGGCCTTCGATGAATCCATGTCCCGTCTGGGTCTCCAGTACCTAGACATGTACTTGATTCACTGGCCGGTACCTGGCCGCGGGCTTTTTGTGGAGAGCTACCGTGCCATGGAAACCCTGTACAACGAGGGCAGAGTCAGGGCCATTGGTGTCTCCAACTTTCAGCCGGAACACCTAGAGAGGCTCCTTGAGGCCAGCACGGTAGTTCCGGCAGTGAATCAAGTAGAGCTGCACCCATGGCTACAGCAAAACGAGCTCCGCAATCTCCACGATTCCTTAGGCATCAAGACTGAGGCTTGGAGCCCATTGGGCCGGGGCAAAGTTCTCGAGGACCCTACGATTGGTGAAATCGCTGCACAACACCAGCGGACCCCAGCCCAGATCATTCTCCGCTGGCACATGCACCAGGGGAACATCGCCATCCCCAAGGCGAGCAGCGCTGCACGAATGCGCGAGAATCTGAACATCTTTGATTTTGAACTGAGCGCCCTGGACTTGGCCGCCATCGCTGCTTTGGACCGCGGCTTCCGCAGTGGCTCTGACCCCAACAAGGTTGTCTAGAAATGACTCAACACGTGAATGAAATCCCCACGCGGGGCTTCCTGAGCCCGCAGCTGGCCCAACGTACGCAACGCCACAGCTTGACCCTAGAATCCGGTACAGAGGTGGCCTACTGGGAATATTCCCCCGTGGTCACGGACTCATCCCCGGAAAGTTTTGTCCCCAAGACCATTTTGGTGATCCACGGTTTCCGGGGAGACCATCACGGTCTTGAGCGGGTGGTTGATGCCTTGCCTGAGTACCGGTTTCTGATGCCGGACCTTCCTGGTTTTGGCGAGTCCTCGGCCTTTACTGACCGGATACACAACATTGCTGGCTACGTGAGCTTTGTTGAGGAATTTGTTTCATCCTTAGATCTTGGCCCTGACACCGTCCTTGTTGGGCACTCATTCGGGTCAATTGTGGCGAGTCACTTCACGGCAAAAAACCCGCAGGCGCTGCGTCCGCTCATTCTGATCAATCCGATTGCTTCCCCTGCCCTCGAAGGCCCCAAGGGGATTATGACAAGGCTTGCTGTGGGCTATTACCTGGCCGCCGCACGGCTTCCAGAGGCGGCCGGACAGGCAATTTTGCGCAACAAGGCAATCGTCCGGGTGATGAGTGTGACAATGGCAAAAACGCGCGACGCGGGCCTGCGAAGATTCATTCATGGCCAGCATGGCGCCTACTTCAGCGCCTTCGCCAACCGGACATCACTGCTTGAGTCATTCAAAGCATCTGTGAGCACTACGGTCCGCCAAGTAGCTCCACAACTCAAGCTGCCTGTCCTGCTCATTGCCGGTGAAAAGGACGAGATCGCCACACTGGACTCACAAAAAGTCTTACTCGCTGATCTACCGAACGCTGAACTTCAGGTGATTCCCGGCGTCGGACATTTGATTCACTACGAAACGCCGGAAGCGGCAGCGAACTTTATTCGCCGCTTCCTCAAGGAGCACTAAATGAAGATCGTGATCGATGCCCGCTTTACTCGCACCGAACAGCACGATGGTATTAGTCGCTACGGTGCCAGCCTGATTGCTGCCACAGCTAAGCTCGCTGACGTAACCATGCTTATCAACGACGACCGGCAGCTCAAGCTTCTCCCCGATGTTCCACACGTAAAAATTAGTAGCCCGCTCTCCCCGCGCGAACTCTTTGTGGCCCGTGAAATCAACAAGTTGAACGCCGACGTTGTGGTGTGCCCCATGCAAACTATGGGCAGTTGGGGCCGCAAATATGGTTTGGTCCTGACTTTGCATGACCTCATTTACTACGAACACCCCGCCCCTCCCGGCTTTTTGCCAGCACCGGTGCGTGTGCTGTGGCGTCTCTATCACAAGGCGTTTTGGCCGCAGCGATTGTTGCTGAACAGGGCTGACGTAGTGGCAACCATCAGCAAAACAACCGAAGCGCTGATCAAAAAGCACAAATTGACCCGCCGCCCGGTAAAGATCATTAGTAACGCACCCCAGCCCGGTGCCATTGCGCGCGACCCTGAGGACTCTCCTGAGAAAACGTTGCTCTACATGGGCTCCTTTATGGAGTACAAAAACGTAGAAACACTGATCAAAGGTATGGCTGGTCTCGCTGAGTATTCTCTTCACTTGCTGAGCCGAATCACCCCCGAGCGCCGATCGCAGCTGGAAACCCTGGTGCCCGCTGGCGCGAAGGTTATATTCCACAACGGTGTGAGCGAAGAAGAATACAACTCGCTTTTGCGCACGTGCACTGCCCTCGTCACCCTCTCCCACGCGGAAGGGTACGGCCTGCCGTTGGTTGAAGCCATGGCTTTGGGCACGCCGGTGGTGGTAAGTGACACCGATATTTTCCGTGAAGTGGGCGGCGAAGCTGCGGCTTATGTTCCTGCTGACTCGCCCCAAGACTTCGCGGCGGCCGTCCACGAGCTGGAGGCGCCAGGGGTATGGAGCGATCGTTCGCGCGCCGGTGTGGAACGCGCTGCTGCTTTCTCTTGGGCAGACTCGGCACGCCAGCTGCTTGACGTGGCGGAAGGTATAGTTCAGGACCGCGCACTCGACGCAGCGAGCAAAACGAAGCGTTAGAGTACGTCTACGCCGTCGAGCCGAACCTGCACCGGCTGGTGTGTTCGTTTGGCAGCTGAAGCGGCTTTGGCAGCACGCAAAATAGCTGTGGCTCTAGCGGCTTGAGCGTAAGGGATAAACACGAGGGTGCGGACTTCGTCCTCTGTCTCTGACACACCAACGTGGTTCCCTGGTGCCGCGGCTGGACCGGCAACTCGTAATGAAAGTTCCGCGGTCAGGGCTTGGGTTAAGTGTTCGACGCCGGGGCGTGGCCCGGTAAGCGCTGCCACGCGCACCGCCGGTGGGAGGCCAAGGTCCCGGCGAAGTTCTAGTTCCCGGCTTGCGAAGCCAGCCGGATCCCAGCGCAACAAGGCACCAACGGAGGCTTCGTCGTCGGCCGTAACCACTATGACACCACCATCTTTGGCTGGCCGCACCAAGGCAGCAGCGTTGAACCACCGGCGCACTGTATCTTCACCGGCGCGGAGTGACTCGCGGCGTAGAAGCATGTTGCCGTCTAGGAGCAGCGCCGCAGCATAGCCGTCCTCAGCAACGGGTTCCGCACCCACGGTGGCAACTACTAGGGTGCGTTTGCCTTTGACGACGCTCTTGACGTGCTCGCCCGAGGAATTAACCACAGTAGCCCCGGGGAATGCACGGCCTAATTCTTCGGCGGTTCGCAACGCTCCGCTGCCAGCCATTTGAAGCCCGTGACCTTGGCAATACTGGCAGGTGAATTGTGGTTCGGGAGTGGAGCACCATCGGCATTGTGGAATGGGGGCTTGCTGCGTGGTGTTAGCGGCGGCCGTTACAGCTAATGGCCCTTGGCAGTGAGTACATCGCGCCGGTTCGCGGCAGGTGGTGCAAAGAAGTGTTGGCGAGTAGCCACTTCGAGCCACTTGCACCAGAACGGGGCCGTGATCAAGCGCCTCTTTAGCACTTTGCCAGGCGACGTGTGGCATACGGGCTATGGCGGCTAGAGGATCGTGCTCTTGCTGGAAACTATCAGCTGTATTAACCACGCGTGCCGTGACAGCACGCAGAATATTTCGTGGCGCGGTAATGGAGTTAGCCCATTGACTCTCAACCAGCCGCTGGGCTTCGGTGCTGCGCGAATGTGCCGCCAAGAGCACTGCTGCATTGCTGAGCCCGGCCCGTAACAGTAGAACCTCGCGGGCGTGTGGGTAAGGTGCGCGTTGTTCGAGGTGCAGATCATCGCCGTCGTCCCAGCACACCACCAGGCCAAGGTTTTTGACTGGGGCATAGGCAGCAGAACGAGTACCAATCGCTACCCCAGCTTCCCCATGCAACAAACGCATAAAGTGCCCGTAGCGGATGGTGGGGCCGTCCTCCCCCGTCAGCCGCGCAATGTCGCTGGCTGGCAGGAGCTCCAACATGGCGGCTTCCACACGAGCTAGGTCCCGTTGGTCTGGGACCACCAACACTACTGTCCGGCCACTGGCACGGACCGTTGCTGCAGCTTGGGCCAAGAGCTCGGGCCAGCCGTGGATTCCATATCCCTGGGCTGCACTGAGCACAGCTCTGGGCGAGTGGCCTTCCCGCAGGTGGGCCAAAAATGCAGTCCCACTGGTGTACGCATCCCAGCCGGAATCCTCAAACGCATCAACGTCAACGGGTTTAGCCGCGGAAGGAACACCGGGGTAACGGTTTAGATACTCCTTTTCGATCCCTGCCACGCGTGGCGGCACCGCTAAGCGAATGACGTCACTAAGGGTTCCCGCGTACCGCGCAGCCACCGCTTCACACAAGGCAGCGACTTCTGCGCTGAGCGCCGGTATCGGTGAGACGAGCTTGCCCAGAGGTACCAAGTCACGGTCGGCGTCGCTACTTTGAACGCGTTCCAACACAAAACCAGGGACGTCCCTGCCAGAGAAAGGGACTTTAACTCGCACACCTGCTTGAGCTGTGTCTGCCATACTCGCCGGCACCCAATAGTCGAAGGTTCGGTCTAGGTGCGGCAAGGACGATTCAATAACCACTCTGGCGATGGGCAAGTCAGTGGCCAGTGGTACCCCTGCCTTGGCCGGCAGCTTTTGAGGCGTGCTAAAACCTTGGAGCAAGCTCGGTTGCCGGTACTCTGCCTCTGTGGCCTCCGCCGGAACACTACTCGCGAAGGTGCGAGCAGCGGAGCGAGACTGATGGTCCATCATCGCTCCCCCTGCATTGTTTTAGGCGTTAAAGAAAGACTTAAGATCCTCAACCCGGTCAAGGCGTTCCCACGTAAAGTCAGGATCATCGCGGCCGAAGTGTCCGTGCGCCGCGGTTTTGGTGTAGATCGGTCGTTTGAGTTTCAGAGCATCAATAATGGCTCGCGGTCGTAGATCAAACACACTAGCAATTGCCTCGGAAATCTGCTCCGGATCAACAGTCTCTGTTCCGAAGGTTTCAACGTACACACCAACGGGGCGTGCTTGACCAATGGCGTAGGCAATCTGGACTTCTGCACGCCGTGCTAGGCCGGCGGCAACCACGTTCTTGGCTACCCAGCGCAAGGCGTAGGCTGCAGAGCGGTCAACTTTGGACGGGTCCTTGCCGGAGAAAGCTCCACCGCCGTGGCGGGCGAATCCGCCGTACGTGTCCACAATGATCTTGCGGCCAGTCAATCCGGCATCGCCCACGGGGCCACCAATAATAAAGGGGCCAGCGGGGTTAAGAATGTATTCCAGCCCTGCAACATCCAAGTTTGAGGTTGCCATCACTGGATCAATAACGTGCTCAGCAAGGTCTGCCCGCAACTGAGCCAACGAGGCGTCCTCGGCGTGCTGGCTCGAGATTACTGCCGTTTGCACACTGACCGGACGGTCGCCGTCGTACCCTACCGTGACTTGGGTTTTGCCGTCGGGGCGCAAGTACGCCAACTCGCCGGTCTTGCGCACCTGGGTGAGGCGCTCGGACAAACGGTGCGCCAACCAGATCGGTGTGGGCATGTAGCTGGGAGTCTCGTCAGAGGCGTACCCAAACATAATGCCTTGGTCCCCGGCACCCTGAAGATCGTACTCATCGACCATACGGCCCTCGCGGGCTTCAACTGATCGGAAAACACCATCAGCAATGTCATTGGACTGCTGACCGATGGACACCGAAACCCCACAGCGGGCCCCGTCGAAGCCATTAGCGGAGGAGTCGTAGCCAATACCCAAAATGGTTTGACGAACAATCTGGGGAATTTCAACGTATGCGTTGGTGGTAACTTCACCGGCAACGTGAACCAAACCCGTGGTGGCCATAGTTTCAACGGCTACACGGGATTCGGGGTCCTCTGCGAGCAAAGCGTCCAAAATCGCGTCACTAATCTGGTCACAGATTTTGTCCGGGTGGCCTTCAGTCACCGATTCGGACGTGAATTGGCGAAGTTTGGCGCTTGCATTGCTCTGCATAGGGGAAGTCACTTATCTACTCTACTAGCTGGCTACCACGCACAAGGTTGGGCCGTAGTACAGCTCAACAATGCCGGAGGTAACTCGGTTTCTATCGTGTTTTAGCGTGGAAGGGGCGCTGATGTAGCAAGTTCCAATTCGCGCCCAACCCGCGCGATGACCGCTTGGGCCACATGTTCCTTACTACCTTGGACAGCGTCTGGAGCCGCTCCCCCTTGCGCCAAGATCAACACGGAATTTTCCTCTTGTCCAAACACCAAATTGGTACCCACCTGGTTCAGAACCAGAAGCTCGCAGCCCTTACGTTCCAGCTTGGCTTGAGCGTACTGAAGAACATCAGACTCAGCATCGCCAGTTTCGGCGGCAAAACCCACAATCAGGCGGGGCCATTGGCCAGTACCACGACGTTGAACCAGTTCTTGCAAAATGTCCGGGTTGCGAATCAGTTCAATAGGAGCGTCAGGAGCATCCTGACGCTTTTTGATTTTGCTGGTGGAGACATTCGCTGGCCGGAAATCTGCCACGGCCGCTGCCATAATCACTGCGTCGGCTTGCTCGCTTGATTTGAGTGTGACCTCACGCAGCTCCAAAGCCGTCTCAACGTTGAAAAGTTCTACACCTTGCGGTGCCTGAACATCCATGTGCGCTGCAATAAAAGTCACTCGCGCGCCAGCGGCCAATGCGGCTTTGGCAAGTGCCACACCCTGTTTGCCAGATGACCTGTTTCCCAAGAACCGCACGGGGTCTAGGGGTTCACGAGTTCCACCAGCCGTGATCACCACGTGCCTACCGGCTAGCTGACCATCCGCCGGTGCGGCGTTTGACTGATCTACCGGGCCATCATTAACGAGGGCTATTGCAGCGGCAAAAATCTCTTCAGGTTCAGGCAAACGTCCAGGACCGCTATCGGCGCCGGTCAAACGTCCGACGGCGGGATCAAGTACATGGGCACCTCGCCGGCGCAGGGTGGCAACGTTCTCCACTGTGGCCGGGTGCTGCCACATTTCTGAGTGCATTGCCGGGGCGAAAAGAACCGGCCCAGACGCCATAAGCAAGGTGTTTGTGAGCAGGTCATTAGCCTGCCCGCTTGCGGCACGCGCCAGCAGGTCAGCCGTAGCGGGCGCAACCACTATCAAATCGGCGTCGTGACCAAGACGGACATGCTGCACTTGGTCAACCGCGTCAAAAACGGTGGTGCTCACTGGCTTTCCGGACAACGCTTCCCACGTAGCGATTCCTACAAACTTCAAGGAAGCTTCGGTGGGCACCACTGTGACGGAATGTCCCGACTCAGTGAAAAGTCGAAGGAGCGATGCCGCCTTATAGGCAGCAATCCCTCCTCCGACTCCTAAAACTATTTGCACGCGCGGATCCGGAATTTACTCGGCGGATTCGATCGGGGCAGAAACTAACAGGCCCTCGTTGATTTCACGGAAAGCAATGGAGAGCGGCTTTTCGTTCAGGTGGGTGTCTACGAGCGGGCCAACGTACTCGAAGAGGCCCTCGTGGAGCTGTGCGTAGTACGCGTTGATCTGGCGTGCACGCTTGGCACCAAAGATCACCAGACCGTACTTGGAATCGGCTGCTCCGAGGAGGGAGTCGATCGGCGGGTTGATGATGCCTTCATTGTTCGTGGACACGAATTCTCCAAAATCTGTTCTGACAATAAATCCCGGCTTTAGCGCGGGTTAGGCGTAAGCCCCATTAGTGAAACAAGTTCGTCAGCTGCCCGGCGAACGTCGTCATTAACGACGGTGTGGTCAAACTCCGGTTCGGCAGCAAGTTCCAGTTTAGCGGTTTCCAAGCGTCGCTGCTGTTCTTCTGGGGTTTCCGTGCCGCGCCCCACAAGCCGGCGGACCATTTCATCCCAGCTGGGCGGGGACAAAAACACAAAACGAGCGTCCGGAACTGCTTTTTTGACCTGGCGCGCACCCTGCAAATCAATCTCCAGGAGAACGGCTTTGCCGTCTGCCACGGCGTCCTCAACACTACTGCGCAGCGTGCCGTACCGGTTTTGACCGTGGACAACTGCCCACTCAAGCATTTGGCCATCGGCTACTAACTGGTCAAACTCTTCGGCAGATTTGAAGAAGTAGTGAACTCCGTCAATTTCGCCGGGCCGCGGTGCACGTGTGGTGGCAGAGACGGAAAGCCAAACCTGCGGGTAGTTATCTCGGATGTACGTAGATACGGTGCCTTTGCCCACGGCGGTGGGGCCGGCGAGGACCGTTAGTCCCAGAGTCTCGCTCACATTTTCCTTCGACTGCGCAGTTATTTGTGGTCAATAAAATTTACCAGTGCCTGACGCTGATGAATCCCAAGTCCTCTGATTCGTCGCGAGGCAGCAATGTTCAAGTCTTCCATAATTGCCGCTGCCCGAATTTTGCCAACGCCCGGAAGCGCTTCTAGAAGTTCATTCACCCGCATACGGGCCAAAGCTGGATCACTCTCTGCCGCAGTAATTAACTCTGTGATCGAAACTGAACCAGCTTTGAGTTGTTCTTTGACCCTGGCACGTGCCGCGCGCGCTTCGGCGGCCGTCTTTAGGGCTTCAAGCCGCTCCTCGGTGGTCAGTGCGCGAAGACTCACGTTGTATCTCTCCCTGGGCTCATAAACAGGTGCCACAGCGGGCGGCATGTGGACGTTTCCTGAACCTACCTGAACTCTTGGCCAGTGACCAGTGTCACAAAATAATAGTGCCACTTAAATAGCTTGGCCAGAACTACTGGGAGTAGTTCTGGCCAAGCTCAGTACCGTTGTAGGTTCGACGACGGCAAGAACGCATACGACAGGTTTAGGCCAGTGCGTCCCGGGTCCGTTCAACGGCCTGGCGAAGTCCGATCACCGTGGGTCCAGCTGCCAAGATGTCTCGGCTTGAGGTCGCTAGAACCGCGCTGAAAGCAGAACCAAAACCGCTGCGCAGATCTGCAGCAGTTGCACCCTGAGCGCCAAGCCCGGGCGCTAAGATGGGGCCGCGAACTGAGAGCAAATCGATTTCGAGTTCTTCGAGGAACTCCCCCACTGTTGCACCCACCACAAGGCCTACCGAACCCAGCCGGGCACCGTAGCGTTCGTTCTCTGTGGCGGCGGCTTGAACAATCCGCCGTGCCACGGAATCGCGGCCGCCCACGTGCTGAACCGCAGCGCCTTCTGGGTTCGAGGTCAGGGCCAGAACAAACACGCCTCGCCCCGTCTTTTCTGCCATGTCCAAGGCAGGACGCAGAGACTCGAACCCTAAGTAGGGGCTCACTGTGAGAGCGTCGGCGGCAAGTGGAGAACCATCACGAAGCCACGCATCAGCGTAGGCGGCCATGGTTGAACCAATATCTCCCCGCTTAGCGTCAGCAATGCTCAGCACCTCAGCTGCCGCCAAGTCCGCGAGGACTCTCTCAAGCACTGCCATACCTGCCGAACCGTGCCGCTCAAATAGCGCAACTTGGGGTTTGGCGGCAGCGGCAAGCCCGGCAAAGGCCTCCACAGCGGTTCGCGAGAAGCGCTCTAGCGAGGCGACGTCGTCGTTCAGTCCCCACGCCTCGAGGAGGCTTGGGTGCGGATCAATTCCCACGCACAACTGTCCGCGGGTCTCCATTGCCGTCGCCAAACGGGCTCCGAAGCTCAGTTGCTCAGACACCGCTAGAGGCCTTCAACGCCGCTGCGTGTTCTTGCAAACTCGTAACGGACCATTCGTAGCTGCGTACGGCTTCGATGGCCTGAACTGCCGCGTTGAACTCGGCAACCGTGGTGATGCAGGGGATGCCGATCGAGGTTGCAGCTGCACGGAGTGCATAGCCATCGCTACGTGCTTCACCACCGGAAGGTGTGTTGAACACCATGTCAATTTCCCCAGCAATGATGAGGTCTTCGATGGTGCCTTCGCCGTCGGCGCTGCTGCCTTCGGCAACCTTACGTACCGTCGAGGCCTGAATACCGTTGCGGCGCAGAACATCAGCAGTGCCACCGGTTGAGACGATTTCGAAGCCGAGATCTGAGAGGCGCTTGACGCCCATAATCACAGCTCGCTTGTCCCGGTTCGCCACCGAAACAAATACTTTTCCTTCGGTGGGAAGGGCGTTGTTCGCTGCTGCCTGGCTCTTAGCGAACGCTGTATCAAAGTGCTTGTCGATACCCATGACTTCACCCGTGGAGCGCATTTCCGGGCCCAAGAGGGAATCAACAACAGTGCCTTCCGGGGTACGGAAGCGGCTAAATGGCAGCACTGCTTCCTTGACTGCAACCGGCGCGTCCAAGGGCAGCGTGGAACCATCGCCGGTCTCGGGGAGCATCTTGTACGCGGTACGCAACTGGTGGATTGTCACACCGGTACCAATCAAGGCTGCTGCCTTGGCCATCTGCACACCCGTTGCCTTGGAAACAAACGGAACGGTGCGCGAGGCACGCGGGTTTGCTTCCAAAACGTAGAGCACATCCGAGGCTAGGGCGAACTGAATGTTGATCAGACCGCGTACCCCGACACCCTCGGCGATGGCACGGGTAGCTACCCGAACGCGCTCGATCACATTGTTGCCCAAGGTGATCGGAGGCAGCACACAGGCGGAGTCACCGGAGTGAATGCCGGCTTCTTCGATGTGTTCCATAATGCCGCCGAGGTACAAGTCAGTGCCGTCGAAGAGCGCATCAACGTCAATCTCAACCGCGTCCTCAAGGAAGCGGTCAATGAGTACCGGGTGATCCGGGGTGATCTCAGTGGCGTTGGCAATGTACCGCGAGAGGTTGGCCTCGTCGTAGACGATTTCCATACCGCGTCCGCCCAAAACATAGGACGGGCGAACCAGCACCGGGTAGCCAATTTCGTCAGCGATCTTTTTAGAATCCTCGAAGGAGACTGCTGTGCCGTTTTTGGGCGAAACCAATCCGGCCTGATCCAGAACACGTGAGAACGCGCCGCGGTGCTCAGCCAAGTCAATAGCCTCGGGAGACGTGCCCAGGATCGGCACACCAGCATCAGCGAGTTGCTGCGCGAGCTTAAGCGGCGTCTGACCACCGAGCTGAACGAACACACCCATCACACCACCGGTGCGTTCTTCCGCAGCGATGACCTCAAGGACGTCCTCAAGGGTCAGTGGCTCAAAGTACAAACGTGTGGAGACGTCGTAGTCAGTGGAGACTGTCTCAGGGTTGCAGTTGACCATCACTGTCTCGTAGCCAGCCTTGCGCAGGGCCATAGACGCGTGAACACATGAGTAGTCGAACTCGATGCCCTGACCAATGCGGTTAGGGCCAGAGCCCAGAATAATCACTGACGGCTTGGCGTGCAGCGCAACCTCGTCCTCCTCGTCGTAAGAGGAGTAGTGGTAGGGGGTGTACGCGGCAAACTCGGCTGCGCAAGTATCCACCGTTTTGTACACCGGACGGATGCCCAAAGCCTGGCGAACACCGCGCACCACTGCCTCAGCGTTGTGCGTCAAAGCACCAATCTGCTCGTCAGAGAAGCCGTGACGCTTTGCCTTCTGAAGCATCTCGGCGTTGAGCGAACCGGCCTGGCGGATTTCCACCGAGATCTCGTTGAGGAGCTGGAGCTGATCCAGGTACCAAGGATCAATCTTGGTGGCTGCGTAGAGGTCCTCCACGCTGGCTCCCCCAAGCAAGGCGCGCTGAACCTGTGAGAGGCGTTCCGTCGTCGGACGTTTTGCCTTCTCAATAAGTTCTGCAACTTCCCACTCCGGAACTGGCGTGAAGTCCAGCGAAGCGCCCTTTTGTTCGAGGGAACGAAGCGCCTTCTGGAGTGCCTCAGTGAAGTTACGGCCCATTGCCATAGCTTCACCCACCGACTTCATGGTGGTGGTCAATGTGTCATCCGCGGCCGGGAACTTCTCAAACGCAAAGCGAGGAACCTTGACCACAACGTAGTCGAGTGTCGGCTCGAAGGAAGCCGGAGTCTTCTGCGTGATGTCGTTGGGAATCTCGTCCAAGGTGTAGCCGAGCGAAAGCTTCGTGGCGATCTTGGCGATGGCAAAACCGGTTGCTTTCGAGGCGAGAGCTGAAGAACGGGAGACACGCGGGTTCATCTCAATGACCACAACGCGGCCGGTGCTCGGCTCAATGGCGAACTGGATGTTGCAGCCACCGGTATCCACACCAACTTCGCGAATCACAGCAATAGCGATGTCACGCAGCCGCTGGTATTCACGGTCCGTCAGGGTCAACGCCGGGGCAACAGTGATCGAGTCACCAGTGTGGACACCCACCGGGTCAAAGTTTTCGATCGAGCAGACAACCACCACGTTGTCGTTTTTGTCGCGCATCATTTCGAGTTCATACTCTTTCCACCCGAGGATGCTCTCTTCAAGCAGAACCTCAGAGGTGGGGCTGTACTGAAGGCCCTGACCCACAATACGGCGCAAGTCGTTCTCGTCGTACGCGAGGCCTGAACCCAAACCACCCATGGTGAACGAGGGGCGTACCACCATGGGGTAGCCCAAATCCTCAGCCGCTTTGATGGCCTCGTCGATGGTGTGGATGATGTGGCTGCGAGCCGATTCGGCGCCACAACGCTCAACAACACCCTTGAACTTCTCGCGGTCCTCACCGAGCTCAATCGCTGCAATGTGGGCGCCGATCAGTTCAACGTTGTACTTGGCCAGCACACCGTTTTTATCCAAGGCGATGGCAGTGTTCAGTGCTGTTTGTCCACCCAAGGTGGGCAGTACGGCGTCGGGCCGTTCCTTGGCAATAATCTTCTCAACCACCTCAGGGGTGATCGGTTCCACGTAGGTGGCATCGGCAAACTCAGGGTCCGTCATAATCGTGGCCGGGTTGGAGTTGACCAGAATAACTCGCAGCCCTTCCTCTTTGAGGACGCGCAGGGCCTGGGTTCCGGAGTAGTCAAACTCTGCAGCCTGGCCAATAACAATGGGGCCGGAGCCAATAACAAGGACGCTTTTGAGATCTGTACGCTTGGGCATTACTTGGAGTCCTTCTGCTTGCTGGAAGCCATCAGATCGATGAAACGGTCAAAAAGGTAGGCGGCATCGTGTGGGCCAGCCGCGGCTTCGGGGTGGTACTGAACTGAAAACGCCGGGATGTCCAAGCAGGCAAGTCCTTCAACCACGTCGTCATTGAGGCTGACGTGGGAAACTTCCACCCGGCCGTAACGCGACTCTGGAGCCGTGGTGGCGCCCTTCATCGGAGCGTCCACAGCGAAGCCGTGGTTCTGCGAGGTGATCTCCACTTTGCCGGTCTTCCGGTCAAGAACGGGCTGGTTGATTCCACGGTGGCCGTACCGCAGTTTGTAAGTGCCGAATCCTAGAGCACGGCCTAAGATCTGGTTTCCAAAGCAAATACCGAAGTACGGAACTTTGGCGTCCAAGACAGAGCGGAGCAGGGAAACCTGCTGGTCTGCCGTGGCAGGATCGCCAGGGCCGTTTGACATAAAGAAGCCATCCGGGTTCACTGCCTGAACGTCTTCAAGTGTGGAGGTAGCAGGCAGAACATGTACCCGCACGCCACGCTCAGCAAAACGGACGGGCGTCATGGCTTTGATACCGAGGTCAATCGCAGCGATGGTGTAGGCGGGCTCGCCTTCCCAGCCGTAATCTGCGGGCTCTACGACGTAGGCCTCATCAACTGAAACTTCCTCGGCCAGCCGTGCACCTTCCATAGGTGCACTGGCCTTCACCTGCGCCAGCAGTTCAGCCTCAGAGGCTTGGGCAGCTGCACCAGAGAAGATGCCGGCGCGCATGCTTTTGTGTTCACGCAAGTGGCGGGTGATGGCACGAGTGTCTACGCTCTGGATGCCAACAATGCCCTGCTCCACCAGCTCTTCGTCAAGGGAACGCTCGGAGCGCCAGTTCGACGGGCGGCGTGCAGCGTCACGCACCACATAACCAGCCACCCAAATACGCCGAGATTCAGCGTCTTCTTTATTAACGCCCGTGTTTCCAATGTGCGGTGCCGTCTGGACAACGATCTGGCGCGCATAAGAAGGATCGGTGATGGTTTCTTGGTAACCCGTCATGCCGGTGGCAAAAACAGCCTCTCCCAGACTGGTTCCAACGGCGCCGTAACTGCGCCCCTTGAAAATTCGGCCGTCTTCGAGAACCAGCACCGCAGGGGTATCTGTTGCTGCTCGGGTGGAATCTGTAGTCACTGTTCCCTCTTGTTCACTGTGTGTTGCTTTAATTTCCACGGCTGACCTCATCTGAGTTCTCCGCGGGAAGAATATTGTTTGGAATCAAAGCGGCGATCGCTTCAAGGACTTGTTCGCGCTGTTGCACCACACGAACCCGGAAGCCCGTGTCCACTTCTTTGTCTCCGAGCCACCATGAAATCACGGTCAGCCCGTTGTTGGCCACGAACTTTCCAGCCATCCCGGACTCAGTACG
The DNA here is from genome assembly GCF_050490295.1 of Pseudarthrobacter sp. J1763. NCBI lineage: Bacteria > Bacillati > Actinomycetota > Actinomycetes > Micrococcales > Micrococcaceae > Pseudarthrobacter > Pseudarthrobacter sp. J1763. The sequence goes on from NZ_JBNPEN010000003.1 coordinate 209,862, forward strand.
GACTCCGGTGAGTTTGGTGCTGCTGATATAAATTGCCGGAGCACCGGCACGGTCAATCACGATCCCACCCGGGTACACGTGTAGTTCACCGAGGGTGCGAATACCCAAGGAATGAACGGCGATCCGGTCCAGCCAGTCCCCCGCACTGGTAGTGGCCACATACTGCCCGGTGACGCTCAATGTTGCGTCACCGAGGTGTTCTGGTAGGGGTTCCAAAGCTTGGACGTCGGCCTGACGTTTGACGCGGTTCCGCCACCCAACACCAAGCATGGCAATAACTGCCAGGGCTACCAGCAGCATCACTATGCCGGGGAGAATTTTGTCCACTAGTTCACCGAGCCCTCGGCGCCAGCAACACGGTACGGGGTGTTGAGTTTGCCGTTCAGCACGGTTGGATGACCGCGGAAGAACGTTGCCTGAACCGCACCGGGAAGTTCCCGGCCTGCGAAAGGTGAATTGCGGCCCATAGTGGCCATCTTATTAGGGTCTACCGTCCAACGGGCAGCCGGGTCCACCAAAATGACGTTTGCTGGTTCGCCAACCTCAAGCGGCCGGCCTTGGTCCGTGAGGCGTCCAATGGCTGCCGGGGCTGTGGAAGTTACGCGAGCGAAGTCCGCCCAACTCATCAAACCGGTTTCAATCATGGTGGCCTGAACTACGGAAAGCGCTGTCTCCAAACCGGTCATCCCCATGGCCGCCTGGGCCCATTCGCAGTCTTTGTGCTCACTGGGGTGCGGGGCATGGTCTGTCCCGATGACGTCGATGGTGCCGTCCGCGAGGGCAGCACGCAGTGCGTGTACGTCCGTTTCTGTGCGCAGCGGCGGGTTCACCTTGTACACCGGGTTGTAGCTACGCACCAGTTCATCGGTAAGAAGCAAATGGTGCGGAGTGACTTCGGCTGTGACGTTGATGCCACGCTGCTTGGCCCAGCGAATGATCTCGACCGATCCCGCCGTTGAAACGTGGCATACGTGCAATCGAGAATCAACGTGTTGGGCCAGCAGAACATCGCGAGCAATGATCGATTCTTCTGCGACGGCGGGCCAGCCGGTGAGGCCGAGGACCGAGGACACAATGCCTTCGTTCATTTGCGCCCCAGCGGTCAGCCTTGGTTCTTGGGCGTGCTGAGCAATAACGCCGTCGAAGGCCTTGACGTATTCCAGAGCCCTGCGCATCAGTACCGGATCGTGAACACAAATACCGTCGTCAGAGAACATCCGCACTTGAGCACGCGAATCGGCCATGGCACCAAGCTCGGCCAACTGCTCGCCGGCCAGTCCCACTGTGACAGCACCTACTGGACGAACGTCCACCCAACCGGCGGCGATGCCGAGGCTGTGAACCTGCTCAACAACACCCGCGGTGTCAGCAACAGGGTTGCTGTTGGCCATCGCGTGGACAGCCGTGTAACCGCCCAGCGCGGCTGCTTGAGTACCGGTCTCTACTGTCTCGGCGTCTTCGCGCCCTGGTTCACGCAAGTGAGTGTGAACATCCACCATGCCCGGAAGGGCTACCAGCCCGGCTGCGTCAATGACCGTGGCATTTTGCGCATCGGCATGGTTGGTGGCGTCATCGCCGATTGCTGCGATAACGCCACCGGAGATAAGTAGGTCAGCTGTGCGTTCGCCAAGAATCGAGGCGCCTTTGATCAAATAGCTGGTGGTCATTACTGGCTCGCTTTCGCTGAAGAAGATAGGGCGCTTGCGTCCGAAGGGTGTTGAAGTCCGCCTGACATCAAGAGGTACAGGCTGGCCATCCGGACCGACACGCCGTTGCGTACCTGATCCAAGACTGTGGAGCGCGGGGAATCTGCAGCGGCTGAGGAAATCTCCAGCCCGCGGTTCATTGGCCCAGGGTGCATGATGATGGTGTCTTTGAGGCCGAGTGTGTCCAGAGCATGCAAACGTGAATCGTCGAATCCCCAGCGCCGCGAATATTCACGGACCGATGGGAAGAACGAGGCATTCATTCGCTCACCTTGAACCCTGAGCATCATCATCGCGTCGATGCCACCTTCGATGACTGCGTCCAGATCGTAGCTGACCGCACACGGCCAAGATTCGACGCCGATGGGCAAGAGAGTGGGTGGAGCCACCAACGTTACGTGGGCACCGAGGGTGTGGAGCAACCACACATTTGATCGAGCCACACGGGAGTGCAATACGTCCCCAGCGATAGCCACACGCATACCGGCAAGGTCCGCGCCGATTGAGGCGTTTCCGGAGAGCTTGCTCCAATGCCTGCGCATCGTAAAGGCATCCAGGAGGGCCTGGGTGGGGTGTTCGTGTGTGCCGTCACCGGCGTTGATGACTGCTGCGTCAATCCAATCAGTGTTAGCGAGCCGTTGCGGCGCGCCTGACGCCCAGTGCCTGATGACCACTGCATCCGCGCCAATGGCCGCAAGGGTTTGCGCAGTGTCCTTGAGTGATTCGCCCTTGGAGACTGAGGACCCCTTGGCCGAAAAGTTGATAACGTCCGCTGAGAGTCGCTTGGCTGCAGCTTCGAAGGAGATTCGTGTCCGGGTTGAGTCCTCGAAAAAGAGGTTCACTACGGTTCGGCCACGAAGTGCTGGAAGCTTTTTGACTTCACGTTCACCAACGTGAGCCATCTCTTCGGCGGTGTCCAAAATTCGGACAGCGTTCTCCAAGCTCAGGTCTTGAGTTGAGAGTAGGTGCTTCACAGGCTTCCCTCGATAACAACCTCGTTGTTATTGGGGCCGTCTACTTCTTCGAGGTGGACCCGGACTTTTTCTTCACTTGAGGTGGGGAGGTTTTTGCCTACATGGTCGGCGCGGATGGGCAGCTCCCGGTGGCCGCGGTCAACCAGTACAGCGAGGCGTACTGCGCGGGGGCGGCCAAGATCAACCAAGGCGTCGAGTGCTGCTCGGATGGTGCGTCCGGAATAGAGAACGTCATCCACGAGGACCACTACTTTGCCATCAATTCCGCTTTGTGGAAGTTGCGTTGGCAATGGCGGCCGGGTGGGTTGCCGGGCCAGATCATCCCGGAACATGGTGACGTCTAATTGGCCGGTGATTGCTGCGGGATCAACACTAGGATCCACCGCTGCAATTCTTGCGGCCAGACGCTGGGCTAGCGGATAACCGCGGCGAGGAATACCCAACAGGACCAGGTCCTTGGGGCCTTTGTTAGCCTCGAGAATTTCGTGGGCGATACGGGTGAGCGCTCGGTCAATATCCGCTTGGTTTAATACAACGCGTTGCGGATGCTGCGCTTCGTTGACATGTGTCACCGTTCGTTCTCCCCTTTCCCCGCCTCACAGGACGGAATTAAAAAAGGATGATTGCGGTTTCCAAACTATCACAATTGACACCTGATCCTGCCGTGAGAACTACTAGGCTGTGAGCCATGAGTATGCAGCAACCGTGGAACAACCCGGGTACTACACAGCTTCAACCTGTATGGACACAGCCCTTACCGGCGGCCGCTGAGAAGCCACTAAATGCCACCACTTTGATCCTTTCAATCGGCGGTGGGGTGCTCGCCTTTGCCAGCCTGGTCCTGGTCCTACCGTTTCTTCTACGAAACACCGGGAGCAGCGGCTTTTTCTATGGGTTTTTAGCATCGCTGGTGCCATTGGCTGTTGTTCTAGTGGCCGTCTATTTGATGGATCGTTGGGAACCAGAACCCAAGAGGTTGCTAGTTTTTGCCCTGGTGTGGGGTGCCACCGTCTCGATCGCCACCACTACTTTGATTCAGCCAGTTTTTATGGCGCTTTTTGGGCCTCGTGGCGGCAACAAGAGCGAGTACCTCAACTTCCTAGCCACTGTTGAAGCGCCAGTGGTTGAAGAATTTTCAAAGTCATTAGGTCTGCTCGTTTTGATCTTGGTGGCCCGTAAGTATTTTGACGGCCCGGTGGATGGTGTGGTTTTTGCTTTTACCATCGCTGCCGGCTTTGCCTTCACCGAGAACATCCTCTACTTCGGCCGCCAGTATGCCGAGTCTGCAACTGTAGGCCCAGACTTTTGGGTTTTGGTGTTTATGCGTGGGATTCTCTCGCCGTTCGCCCATGCAATCTTCACCGGAACCACCGGCCTTCTGATGGGCCTAGCGGCACGCCGATGGAATACCGCTTTGTCTGTGGCCGCCTTTGTGGTGGGTTTGATCCCCGCCATGTTCTTGCATAACCGGTGGAATAGCATGGGCGAAGACTTTCTCTGGCTCTACCTTGTGGTCCAGTTCCCCATCTTTGTGGCTGCTGTTGTGGGGTTCATTCTTCTGCGAGTCCACGAATCAAAACTTACCCGTAAGCGCTTGAGCGAGTACGCTGCGGCGGGCTGGTTTACCCCGCAAGAGGTGCAAATGCTGGCCACCGGCGCTGGACGCAAGGCTGCACGGCGTTGGTCCCAAACTGTGGGACGTTCCGAGCCGATGAAGGCATTTATTCGGGCTGCCACTTCTCTAGCTTTCACCCGTCAGAGGATGTACAGCGGGCGCAGTATCAACGAACACCAGCGCGATGAGCAACGCCTCTTGGAGCAGATCACCGTGCTGCGTGCCGCCGTCGTGAATTAATCTGGGAGCGATTTACATACTGTGCGAAGCAGCGAATGAAAACTAGCACTTAACTAAAAAGTGGCGGCCCCTAAGGGCCCGCCACTTTTTAGTTGCTGATGTCTTAGCTGTCTACGCGAGCAAACTCGGCTTGAGCTGCTGCAAACGGCCCAAGAGGCCATTGATAAACGCTGGAGATTCATCGGTAGAGAGAGTCTTAGCCAAGGCCACTGCTTCGCTGACGGCCACGTTGTCCGGCACGTCGTCGTTGTACAGAAGTTCCCAAGTGCCAATCCGCAAAAGGATCCGGTCCACGTTCGGCATACGCTCCAAGGTCCAGCCCTGCGCGTAAGTGGTCAGGAACTCATCAATGGTTTCCTGCATGGAAACAACACCTTCTACGATTTCCATCGTGTAAGGGTTGATGATCTGATCCGTCTTGTCACGACGGTCACGCATTACGTCAAACGCCGAAACCGAACGCTGCTCGGCTTCGAAGAGTACATCCAACGCCCGGTTACGGGCTTTACTGCGGGCACTCACTATTCGCTGACTCGTCCCAGGTAAGAACCGTCGCGGGTGTCAACCTTTACGCGGGTGCCCTGCTCAACAAACAAGGGGACCTGAATTTCGTAGCCGGTCTCCACGGTTGCTGGCTTGGTGCCTGCCGAGGAGCGGTCGCCCTGAAGGCCCGGCTCGGTGTACGTGATTTCCAAGGTAACGCTGGCAGGCAGTTCCAAGTACAAGGGAGCGCCGTCGTGCATAGCAATGACAACGCTCTGGTTCTCGAGCATAAAGTTAGCTGCGTCGCCAACGGTCTCTGCCGTAACGGTGAGCTGATCGTAGTCCTGAACGTCCATAAAAACGTAGTCGGCACCATCCTGATACAGGTAGGTGTAGTCACGGCGGTCAACGGTTGCGGTCTCGATCTTGGCGCCGGCATTGAACGTCTTGTCAACCACCTTGCCGGAGAGCACATTGCGCATCTTGGTGCGGACAAAAGCGCCACCCTTGCCTGGCTTGACGTGCTGGAATTCAATGATGTTCCAGAGATTCCCCTCAAGCTTGAGGACTGTACCGTTCTTGATGTCGTTGGTGCTTGCCACTGTGTCTCTCTCTGTTGACCGGCTGCTCAGGCGGGCGGACCCAGAGCCCGAGCGCCCGTGTTTATCAAAAATCCAAGAACTATTCTAGCTGGAATAACAGGTACCCGGGGACGAAACCGTCCTAGCACCTCTTTAGGAAGCCTCATCCAGACTAATACGAGCTTGGTGAAGCGCAATGGTTGAGGAGTAGATCAACGCAGCATCGGCAGAAACTGCAACGCGCAAATCCAGTGCCTTTTCGAAGCAATCCACGGCCCGGGCATAATCACCCAAACCAAAGTAGGTGTTCCCCAAGTGCTGGCGAATATAGGCCTCTTGCTCTTGGCCTTGGTACTCAGCCAGCAAAAACTTCAATCGCTCTACGGAACGTTCAAAGCGCCCCGAAACGTATAGAAGCTCCGCGTCTAGAAGCAACAGGTCAAAGGACTCGGGCTCGTGGAAGCGTGCCTCGGCCAAAATCTCCGCGGCCTCGGAAATCTTTCCGCGAGTCATCAGGACAAACACTTTGTCCGCAGGACGGTCTGACGCAGCCAAGGCGCGATCACACATGTCTTCATCAACCACTTCAACCCGGCGGGTCAGTGGGTTAACTTTGATGCCCGGGAAACCTGACTCGGGCCATTCGGAAGTGCTGAGTTTTAAGGATTCAGAATCCATTACTGTGCAATCTCCTGATAGGCGGCAAAAAGCAGAGAAGTGTCTGGCACGTCCAGAATGCCAGGACGGCCGACCCCATCAAGGACCACAAAACGGAGCAAGTCGCCGCGAGCTTTTTTGTCTCGACGCATTCCGTCTAGGAGTCCAGCCCAACGGTCTTTGCGGTAGCTCACAGGCAACCCAAGCAATTCCAGAATGCTGCGGTGACGGTCAGCATCTTTATCAGACAAGCGGCCCACACTACGTGCCAGTTCTGCGGCGAACATCATGCCCACTGACACTGCAGCCCCGTGACGCCATGAGTAGCGTTCAACCAATTCGATGGCATGTCCCAAGGTGTGTCCGTAGTTCAAAATCTCGCGCCGACCAGACTCCTTGAGGTCCTCGGACACCACCTCTGCCTTGACGCTGATTGCTCGCTCGATGAGTTCGCGCAGCACCTCTGAAGACGGGTCCATAACCTCGTTGGGGTGTGCCTCAATCAAATTCAAGATCTCTGGATCAGCAATAAAGCCACACTTAACAACCTCTGCCAATCCCGAGATCAACTCGTTTTTGGGCAGAGTTTGGAGCGTATCCAAGTCCACTAGTACACCTGCTGGCGGGTGGAATGATCCCACCAAGTTTTTACCTTCAGCGGTGTTAATCCCGGTCTTGCCACCCACAGAAGCGTCAACCATGCCCAACAAAGACGTGGGCATGTGAATGACCTTAACTCCTCGCAGCCACGTGGCTGCCACAAAACCGGTCACGTCAGATACTGCGCCACCGCCCACAGAGACAATGGCATCGGAGCGGGTGAAGTCATTCTGGCCCAAAACCTGCCAGCAAAACGCTGCAACCTGAATGTGCTTTCCCTCTTCGGCGTCAGGGATCTCAGCAGTAACTGCGGTGTATCCCTGCCGTTCGAGGTCTTCACGAACCGCATCGCCGGTGATCCGCAGCGCACGCGGGTGGATGACCAACACACGCTTGACGCGCTGTGTCAGGAGTTCCGGAAGGTGAGCCAAAAGACCGCGCCCTACAACGACGTCGTAATTTTCCGAAGGCTGCGCCCCGGTGACCTTAATGACGGTTTGTTCAGTACTCACTTTTGTTCTTCTTCCTGGGCCGCTTCTAAGCCATGCCCTGGTGCGTGGAAGTCCTGCAGCTTTTGCTCCAGGCCACGCGCCAATTCCTCAATAGTTCCCTTGCGGACGTCATACACAATGTCTGCAAGCCTTTCATAGACCGGGCGCCGAACGTCCATTAGCTCGGTCCACCGGTTGATGGCATCGCCACTGAGCATGGGCCGGCCGGAATTGCGCAAGATCCGCTCGCGAACCGTGTCTAAGTCCCCCTCGAGGTAAACAACCGTGCACTCAGCCAAGAGTTGCTGAGTACCGGTATCGAGGACCGCTCCCCCACCCAAGGAGATGACTGTGCTGTGTTTCCGTGCGGCATCAAGGCTGGCTGATACTTGCCGCGCTTCAATATCCCGGAAACCAATTTCACCTCGGGCCGAGAAGATTCCAGCAATAGAACCATGCTCGGCAACGATGGACACGTCTGTGTCCACAAACTCGGCACCACACAGTGCGGCGAGCTGTTGGCCAATCGCAGACTTCCCCACAGCCATAGGGCCAACCAGCACCACGGGGGCTGGGAAGGCCGCAGACGTGGCAGCACCCATTGCACCACGGACATGCCCACCCCGGCGGTGAGCCTCACGGCGGTGACTATGGTGTGACTGGGCGGCAGACTGTTTCACTAGCTCGAAGCGGAACTGAGCGATGCCGGGATCGACTCGAGGTAGCTCTTGAGGTTGCGGGCTGTCTCAGCGATCGAGTCGCCACCGAATTTCTCGCTAACGGCCTGGGCCAGAACCAACGCCACCATGGCCTCAGCCACTACGCCCGCAGCTGGCACAGCACACACGTCAGAACGCTGGTGGTGAGCCTTTGCGGCATCGCCGGTAGCAACATCAATGGTTTTGAGCGCCCGCGGTACGGTGGCGATGGGCTTCATAGCGGCACGAACACGTAGTACGTCTCCGATGCTCATACCGCCTTCGATGCCTCCGGCGCGGTTGCTGGTGCGTACGGCATTGCCGTTAGCGTCCTTAACAATCTCGTCATGCGCGGCCGAGCCACGACGGCTTGCGGTCAAGAAGCCGTCGCCAACTTCAACACCTTTAATGGCTTGGATACCCATCAGAGCGCCAGCAAGCCGTGCGTCCAAACGACGGTCCCAGTGCACGTAGCTGCCGAGTCCTGGCGGCAGACCGTAGACAACTACTTCCACTACACCGCCCAGGGTTTCGCCTTCTTTATGAGCAGCGTCCACCTCGGCAACCATGGCGTGTGAGGTTTCACGATCAAAACAACGCAAAGGATCTGCATCCAGCATCAAAACATCAGAAGGCAGCGGCAATGGTTTCCCCTCGGGGACAGCAACATTGGCAATAGCCACGGTGTGGCTCACGAGCTCGATCCCCAAGTGCTTAAGCATGCGCGAAGCTACGGTCCCAAGCGCCACGCGGGCGGCAGTTTCGCGTGCACTCGCGCGTTCTAGGACTGGACGAGCCTCGGAGAAGCCGTATTTTTGCATGCCAGTAAAGTCAGCGTGCCCTGGCCGGGGCCGGGTTAGAGGAGCGTTACGTGCCTGCTCGGCCAGAACTGACTCGTGTACCGGGTCAGCAGACATAATCTGTTCCCACTTAGGCCATTCGGTGTTGGCCACTTGGATGGCCACCGGGCCACCTTGAGTGAGTCCGTGCCGGACGCCGCCAACAATTGTGACTTCGTCTTGCTCGAACTTCATTCGGGCACCGCGGCCGTAGCCAAGGCGGCGGCGAGCTAAGGCCTCTTGAATGTCCCCGGTGGTGAGTTCAACTCCAGCGGGTACGCCTTCAACAATTCCCATAAGTGCCGGGCCATGGGATTCACCGGCGGTCAACCAACGCAACATCGTTCTATCCTGCCATGTCTGAAAGATTGGACTAGCGTCGAGGGGCCCCAACTGAGTCGCACATCACATCTATGACATGGCCGCTGACACGCTCCGGAGCGCCCGTAAACATTTTCACTTGCTCCACCGCTTGATACAAAAGCATCTCAAGACCAGGGACGATCGTCCCTGCAGCCTGCTGCCAGGCCGCCGCTAAGGCGCTGGGCCAAGGATCATAAGCGACGTCTAGGAGGATCTTGCCACTTGCCTGAGCAGTGGAAGATCTTTGACTAAATTCATCAGCCAAAAAGTCTCCCGCTTGGGGCGGCAAGGTAGAAATAACGACGTCGTACTCGGCCAAATTCGCTGCCGCACCTGTGAAGTCACGGACAGAGATTGTGGTTCCGATTGCGGCTGCCGCCCTGACTACATCATCCGCCCGGTTTCGGTTCCGAACCAACACCTCGATGGTGGATGCCGCGAGCTCGGCTGCTGCCGCTACCGCCGCTATGGCGGTGCCACCACCGCCAAGAATTGCGACGCGCGGCTCCGGCACCACGTTCACGTACCGCAGGGCGTTCACAATCCCGGCGACGTCGGTGTTGTAGCCCACCAAAGATTCGCCTCGTACCACCACGGTGTTGACAGCTCCGAGGATTGCGGCGATGCCGTGTACCTCATCGAGTTCACTGACCATTGCCCGTTTGAGTGGCATGGTCACCGACAGCCCGCACCAGTTCTGCTCCGCCCGAACCCGAGCTACCAGTTCAGGTAACTCTTGTTCGGTAACGTCGATCCGTTCATATCCGATGTCCAGCCCCAGCGCCTTGTACGCTGCCAAGTGCAATGCTGGTGACTTTGAGTGTCCAATCGGGTGCCCTAGAACGGCTGCCCGTTGGTTCACGAGCAACGCCCTGCGTGAGCTTCGCACCACGCAGTGTATTGACTTACGTAGCCGTTGTGTTCCTCGAGGGTTTTCGCGAACTTTGTCTCACCGGTGTCCAAATTAACGGTGACCCAATAGAGGTAGTCGTTACTATCTGGTTTGGCTGCCGCGTCCAAGGCCGACTTTCCGGGCGAACCGATGGGGCCCACTGGAAGCCCGGTGTGGGCGTAAGTGTTGTAGAGGTTGGACTTGTCCGCTTTCTCTTCAGGCGTCAATTCGTAGCTCTTGCGTCCCAAACCGTACGTGACCGTTGCATCCGATTGGATAAAGCCGTTGGTCTGATCATTGGGCTTGAGCCGGTTGTAGATGGCCCCGGCGACTGTGGGGTAATCTGCCTTGCCACCTTCAGCCTGGAGAATACTCGCGATCGTCACAATGTCGTACTGCTTTTGAGGGTCAGTGACGCCTTGGCTCTTCAGTTCCTCGAGTGTGGAAGTCACCAGCTTTTGCAAAACTGCCTTAGCAGTGGTGTCTAGCGGGAAGCGGTACTCCCCCGGCATCAGGAATCCTTCAAGGTTCTTGGCCTTAGCCGGTACACCGAATTGAGCCGGAGCATTGGAGAGCTTCTGCAGCTCTGCCACCGAGAACCCAGTGCCCTTGGAGATAGCGGCGAGCGATTCGTTGATACGCAGGCCGGCGTTCAGCGCGAAGTAGAACACCTTTCCCGCGTTCTTGTCCTGAAGGACCGCAACGGCGTCGGAGGCTTTCATTTCTTTTTTGAACTCGAAATTGCCCGGGCTCAAGGTGGCTCCGGCGTTGTTGAATTCGTCCAAGAATGTTTCAGCGTCTGCAATCACGCCAGCGTCTTTAAGCGCAGTGGCTACCTGCCGAGGACCGGCACCCTGCTGAACCTCAATGGTTTCTGAGCCTGAGCCTGGTCCTGGGTAATCCTTCACAGCATCTAGGCCAAAGAGCGGCCGCAAAAACTGCACACCCACCACAATGGCCACTACAATCACGGCAAGCGCGATCAATAACGCCCAAATACCTCGACGACGGCGGGCCTTGGGGCTGGGGCCGGAAGGCAGGACTACAGCTTCCGCCGGCAAAAAACCGTGTTCTTCGGTCACTTGCCCTTCAGAGGCAAGGTGCTGCTCGGGCAAGACTTCCTCGTGCTGAGTCTCGTCGAAGTACTCCTCGCCGGCAGAACCTTCATCCGCATAAAGTTCGTCCGTATGAGGATCCTCGGCGTGAAGGTCATCAGCCTTGTACTCGTCGGCGTGAAGTTCGTCCGTAGAAGGCTCAGCACCAGCAGTTGGCGGCTGGCTCGGCAGGGCGGGAAGAGCCGATTCAGGGAGACGGTCGCGCTCCATGGCGCGCAGTTCCTTGCGAGACAGCGGAATTCCGCCCTCAGGGTGTGCCGCTGACGGATCGTTATTGTCCGGACCCACTGGTATCCGCCTCTCTGTGCTCGGTTGACTCTAATGAGGTCACCCGAACCGGCGTCCCCACGTCAGCGCCCCGGGATTTCTGCATATCGATAGCATGCTGGAGAATTCCAGCAGCCGCCACCTGATCAACTACTTTACGATGATCCCTGCTACTGACTCCAGCTTCGTGCAGTGATCGGTGCGCCGAAACCGTGGTCAGACGTTCGTCAACCATGCGCACCTCCACTGTGGATCCGGCTGCTGCCAGGCCCTCCGCTAGGAGCTGCGCATAGTCATAAGCCATGCGGGCCGAAGCGTGCTCCTCGCCCTTCATGGTTCGAGGCAGGCCAACAAAAACCTCCACAACGTTGAGATCTTGAATATGTTTGAGGACCACCGCGACGTCGGTGTTCTTCTTGGGATTGCGCGCCACAGTTTTGAACGGTGTCGCCAGAATTGAATCCGGATCACACATTGCCAACCCCACGCGGACTGTTCCTACATCAACGCCAAGTTTGACGCCATGCGGGAAGTCCGCGTCAGGGCCAGAATCAAACAACGGGCGCTACCGCTTCGCAATGGCATCAACGATGCCAGCCAATGCGGTAGGGATCGCCGAAGCATCCGTACCACCACCCTGAGCAACATCATCCTTGCCGCCACCGCCACCGCCGAGAACACCTGCCGCATAGCGGACAAGTGCACCAGCTTTGACCCCTGCACTCCGAGCGGCCTCATTGGTAGCCACCAAAATAATGGGACGATCGTTACTGACACCGGCTACCGCCACGGTTGCAGCTCCGTCGCCAAGGCGAGACCGAAGGTCCATGGCCAAGGAACGGACATCGTCCGCGCCGCCAACGGCACCGGCGTTGTGGGCAATGACCCGCACGCCAGAAGCGTCTACAGCCGTGCCAACCAGGTTGGCAGCTGCTGCGCTGAGCTGTTCCTTGCGCAAACGCTCGAGTTCCTTCTCAGTGCTCTTGAGCTTGCTCAAGGTAGCCGAAATACGCTCAGCCAATTGTCCCGAGGGGACCTTAAGCATGTCCGTGAGCTCAGTGACCAAAGCACGCTCAGCAGCCAAGTGGCGGAACGCATCCATGCCCACAAAAGCTTCAACACGGCGGTTTCCTGAACCAACCGACTGCTCACCAAGCAGCGACAAGCTACCAATCAGTGAAGTCTGAGAAACGTGGGTACCACCACACAGTTCACGCGACCACGCGCCGTCGATCTCTACAACACGGACTTCGCTGCCATAGTTTTCGCCGAACAGTGCCATAGCGCCAAGAGCTTTAGCCTCTGCGAGGCCCATAATCTTGGTGTCCACGGTGAAGTTGTTACGGATGGCGAGGTTAGCTACTTCCTCAATTTCAGAACGGGTAGCAACGCTGAGACCTTCACCCCAAGAGAAGTCAAAGCGCAAGTATCCAGCCTTGTTGAATGAACCGCGCTGGAGCGCTTCCGGGCCAAGAATCTGGTGCAGTGCAGCGTGAACAATGTGTGTCCCGGTGTGGGCCTGCTCGCCAGCCCGGCGACGCTCACGGTCAACGGCTGTCTGAACTAGAGCATCTGAAGAGATTTCACCTTCACGCACCACTGCTTTGTGAACACTCAGGCCCTTGATGGGGCGCTGAACGTCAAGAACTTCAACAACAAAACCATCACCGGTGATCAGACCAGTGTCAGCAGCTTGCCCACCGGCTTCGGCGTAGAACGGGGTCTCAGCTAGTACCAGTTCAATCTCTTCACCCGTGGAGGCCTGAGAGATTCGCTGACCGGCGCTGAGCAGACCACGGACCTTGGATTCGCCGGAGAGCTCGGAGTAGCCCGTAAAAACTGTCTCGCCCTGCGCTAGGAGCTCTTGGAAAGCACTAAGGTCTGCGTGGCCGCCCTTTTTCCCCTTGGCGTCTGCCTGGGCACGCTGACGTTGTTCCAACATAAGGCGACGGAACTCACCCTCATCAACCTTCAGGCCAGCTTCTTCGGCCATTTCCAAAGTCAGGTCGATCGGGAAACCGTACGTGTCGTGCAAAGCGAAGGCATCTGCACCGGACAGCGGGTGACCTGCAGCCTTGGACTCCTTTACAGCGTCTTCAAGGCGAGCCGTTCCAGAAGCGATGGTACGCAAAAACGCCTTTTCTTCGGCATAAGCGATCCGGGAGATGCGGTCGAAATCGCTCTCTACCTCTGGGTAAACACCCTTCATAGCGTCACGCGAAGCCGGCAAAAGCTCCGGCAAGCAAGCACGTTCAACACCAAGCAAGCGCATTGATCGCACAGCACGGCGAATCAGTCGGCGAAGTACATAACCGCGGCCCTCGTTGGAGGGGGTAACACCATCAGCGATCAGCATCAAGGAAGAACGAATGTGGTCAGCAACAACACGCATCCGCACATCGTCAGTGTGGTGCGGGTCAGTGGGTGATTCAGCAGAGGTGTACGTCTTGCCAGAGAGCTCAGCTGCGCGGTCAATCACGGGCCGGACCTGGTCTGTCTCGTACATGTTTTCAACGCCCTGCAGGATCATGGCCAAACGCTCCATGCCCAAACCGGTGTCAATGTTCTTTTTGGGCAACTCGCCCACAATGTCGAAGTCTTCCTTAGAACGCACGTTGTCGATCTGGTACTGCATAAAAACGAGGTTCCAGATTTCGATGTAACGCGTTTCGTCAGCGAGCGGGCCGCCGTCCACACCGTAGGCAGGTCCACGGTCATAGTAGATCTCAGAGCAAGGCCCAGCGGGACCCGGCTGACCAGTGTTCCAGTAGTTATCTCCCTTGCCCATCTTTTGGATGCGGTCGGCGGGAACACCAGTGTTCTTGAGCCAGAGTTCTTTGGCTTCTTCGTCTTCTTCGTACACCGTGACCCAAAGACGCTCGGGCGGCAGTCCGTAGCCGCCGTCGTCCACGCTGGTGGTCAGCAGTTCCCAAGCGAATTTAATAGCGTCTTCTTTGAAGTAATCACCAAAGGAGAAGTTGCCGCACATCTGGAAGAACGTACCGTGGCGGGCTGTTTTACCAACCTCTTCGATGTCTCCGGTGCGGATGCACTTCTGAACGCTGGTGGCCCGGTTGTAAGGAGCTTCTTCGCGTGCGGTCAGGTACGGAATAAATGGCACCATACCTGCGACGGTGAACAACAAGGAGGGGTCGCTGGAAACCAACGAGGCGGAAGGAACCGCGGTGTGCCCCTTGCTGACGAAAAAGTCCACCCAGCGTCGTGTAATCTCCTGCGACTTCATTGCGTTCTAACTAACCCTTCATAGTGCGGTTACATCACGGCCCACGCCAGTGATGCACATTCAAATCTGCCCCACCTAGACATTCTGCCCTGTCCGGGGCGGGCCTGCCAGCGCAGACCAGTCAGCCAGGCTGACTTAGGAGCCTTTAGCGGCCGGCGCGCGGGTCCTCATTGAGGCCAAGCGCTTGGCGTAGATCTTCCTCGCGCTCACCCATACCTTCACGAACCGCTGCGGCAAAGTCGGCAACACTATCCGCTACCCGGCCAACTGCACGATTGAGCCCTTCGGGGCCGGCCATGGATCGCGTTTGGGAAAGTTTATTAAATGCCAAGGCTCCAACGGCGATACCCAGGCCCATCCAGAAAATTCGTTTCATGCTCTTACTCCTGATCCGCTCGAGACTAGCGGCTACGACGGCCGGCTGGTTTGTTCGCTTTGCGGCCGCTCAGGGCCGAACGAACACCGTATGAGAACGCGGCAACCCGGATCAGCGGTGACCCAACAGTTGCGGCAATCAGCGAGGAAAGTGCCGAAATGTTCGCTGACGCATCAGAGACATTCGAGGAAATGCCGTCAACTTTTTTGAGTTGCTGATTCGTGGTGGAGACGGTGGCTGCAACTTCATCCATCAGGGGCTGTGCACCATCGGAAATCCCGCGAATAGACGTCCGGACCTCATCCAGGACTTTGCCAAGTTTGAGAATAGGCACGGCCAGAAGCAATACGAGCAAGAGGAAAACCCCCGCTGCGATCAGGCCGGCAATATCGCCACCACTCATGAGTCAGTTCTCCTTGTACTTTTCTTCGGCGGAATGCACGGCCCAATGACTACCGACATCCTCAAAGCTTCCCTGAGTACCTTACATACAAAGGAGCCCGCGGCGCGTGCCACGGGCTCCTTTGTATCAGTGCAAGCTGATTTAGCGTGCGTAGAATTCCACAACAAGCTGCTCTTCGCAGGTTACGGGAACTTCCGAACGCTTGGGGCGACGAACCAGGCGAGCCTGGAGTGCCTCGAGCTTGACGTCCAAGTATGCGGGGACGGCGGGCAGAACGTCGCGGTGTGCGCCGGCTGCTGCTACCTGCAAGGGAACCATGGTCTGGCTACGCTCGTGAACGTGGATGAGCTGGCCTTCAGCAACACGGAAGGACGGGCGGTCCACGCGGGCGCCGTCAACCATGATGTGACGGTGCACAACGAGCTGGCGAGCCTGGGCGATGGTGCGGGCGAAGCCTGCACGCAGAACCAAAGCGTCAAGACGCATTTCCAAGAGTTCAACCAAGTTTTCACCGGTCAGGCCCTTGGTGCGGCGAGCTTCTTCGAAGACGCGAGTCATCTGAGCTTCGCGGATACCGTACTGAGCGCGCAAACGCTGCTTTTCACGCAAACGTACTGCGTAGTCAGAGTCCTGCTTCTTGCGGGCGCGGCCATGCTCACCGGGGCCGTACGGGCGGCGCTCCATGTACTTGGCGGCCTTGGGGGTCAGAGCAATGCCGAGTGCACGCGAGAGGCGTGCCTGACGGCGAGCACGAGTGTTGTTAGCCACTTGTGTCCTTCCAATATCTGCGGTGTGTTGATGTTACTGGCCTCCAGTATGGAGAGCATCGGCCAACCGCTGCCTTTTGCTACGGGGTCTGCGCGCACACCTGATCAACCAACAAATTCAGGATGACTCGTGAATTGCTGTTCAGAAGTTCATGATGAGCGCGGCAGTACCTTGCCAGACGAAGATCAATCCTAGCATGAGCAAGCGAGTGGAGCTCGGCGGGCGGACAGGGCTCAGAGCCCACGGATGATTTTGCGTAGCCGTTCAAGTCGTGGGGCAATCTCTCGCTCGGCACCATTGGAGGTTGGCGTGTAGTAATCAGTGCCCACAAGATCATCCGGCGCGTACTGCTGCTGAGCAACGGAGTGTGGTTCGTCGTGCGCGTAGACGTAGCCCTTGCCATGGCCTAATTGGCCAGCACCCGGGTAGTGCGCATCCCGCAGGTGTTGCGGGATTCCTTGGCCTTTCCCGGCGCGAACATCTGAGATGGCCTTGTTGATCCCCATATAGGCGGCGTTCGATTTTGGCGCTGTGGCCAAGTGAACTACTGCTTCAGCCAACACGATTCGCCCCTCGGGCATACCGATGAGTTGTACGGCTTGGGCGGCAGCCACTGCTGTTTGCAATGCTGTGGGGTCCGCCATACCAATATCCTCAGCAGCAGAGATCACAATCCGTCGAGCAATAAAACGCGGATCCTCCCCCGCTTCGAGCATTTTTGCCAGGTAGTGAAGTGCTGCGTCAACATCCGAGCCGCGCACCGACTTGATAAAGGCACTGGCCACGTCGTAGTGCTGGTCGCCTGCACGGTCATAACGCACGGCCGCGGCGTCTAACGCCCGTTCGGAATGTTCGACGCCGATAGTCACCTCGCCGTGAACTGCTCCGGAATCGCTCACGTCACCATAGGCCACTCCGGCAGCCGCTTCCAGTGCGGTGAGTGCACGACGCGCGTCTCCAGCGGAAAGTCTCACCAAATGGTCCAGCGCTTCCGCGCTTAAGGTCACAGCGCCGTCGAGCCCGCGAGGATCACCCACGGCGCGCAGAAGAAGTGCTTCGATATCGGCGTCCGTCAACGGTTTGAGTGTCAGCAATAGAGAACGGGAAAGTAGCGGTGAGACAACTGAGAAGGCTGGGTTTTCCGTTGTGGCGGCCACAAGAACCACCCAACGGTTCTCCACTCCGGGCAACAGCGCATCCTGCTGAGCTTTGTTGAAGCGGTGAATCTCATCCAAAAACAACACTGTAGTTTGGCGGTGCAAGTCCCGGGCTGTGAGTGCCTCATCCATCACACGGCGGACGTCCTTAACGCCAGCAGTAATCGCGGACAGCTCAACAAATTTCCGTCCCGGACCGCGGGCAATGACATGCGCCAAGGTGGTTTTCCCTGTTCCAGGCGGGCCCCACAAGATGATCGACGTTGGTCCTGCTGGACCTTTTGCATCCGTTCCAGCAGCGAGAGTACGCAAGGGCGAACCATGGCCCAATAGGTGCTGCTGCCCTACCACCTCGTCAATGCTGCGGGGACGCATCCGCACGGCAAGCGGCCCACGGGCCTGTGCACGCGCATTGGAGCTCTGCCGCGCCTCCGTACCGTCACTGTCCACGGACGTATCCGCATCATCGGCCTGTTGGGCAAAGAGATCATCCACCTATACAGGCTACTCATAGTCGGCCCAGATCAAGACCTTAAGAACTTATCCACAGCCTCTTGGACGTGACTGGTTGGCGGCCAATCAAAACGCTAGCGTCTTTACAAATGCAGTAAACACTGTGTGAGAACGCGTCACTTATCCCGGGGGAACAACATGAATAGCTGGACTCGACGCGCAGTACCAGTGGTGATTGCAGCTGCACTGGTAGCTTCCACCACCGCGTGCACTGATGGTGGTTTCTTAGATCAACGCCGGATGAGCCTTTTTCAAGAAGGACTTTCAAGCGAACTGACAAAGGCTCCATATACTGGCGCGTTTATCGATGAGATGGCCGCTCAAGGGAATACGGCTTTGGTTTCTGTGGACGGTGGCCAAAGCGATGGACCCGTTCACCGTGCTCTGTTTACCGCTGACGCAGGGAAATCATGGAAGGAAGCCAAGTTCGCAGATAGCACGAGGGCGAAGGGCAGCATTCTGGGACTGGGGTTTGGGGGTGGTAAATGGACGGTACTTGCTGAAGAAGGCACTGGATACCGGACCTACCAGAGCACCAACGGTGTTTCCTTCGCCCCTGGTGGAGAGGTAGGCCTACCCGCTCGTGGCCGGTCTATTTTGCACTTTGGTTACGTTGGCAAGCAGTGGAGTGTTGTTTTTAGCCCCACCACGGGACTACCCGGTACGTACCTGAGTTCTGACGGTGTGCATTGGAAAGCATCCAAAACTGCCTGGCCCAATTCTTCTGGGCTGAGGGTCAACTGGATTGCCGCTGGTGGCGGTCAATTGATGGCAGTGGGCAACAGACTCAATGAGAGCACCAAGGTTTCGCTCGCCGTCTCCTATGTCTCAGCGGACGCCGGGGCAACGTGGAAGGAAGTACCTACTGGTGCGCTGGCAATTGCCCCGCGCAATAGCGGATTCAGCACGGTTGCTTGGAACGGAACAGGATTTTCGGCCATGGGGTGGGAATGGCAAGATTACCGCCGCAGTGACTACACGCCCCTCGGATTGCGCGGTGAATACTCCACGGCCAGAGGTTGGATTGTGGCCCAAGACGCCTCCTGGAGTGACGGGTACCTCAAGGCGTTTCCCAACACCACAGCCATGGTTCAAGCAGGCAAGTCGCTCATTGCTCTAAACCAACGCGGAGAAGGGACTGCCGAGAAATCTGAAGTGCTACTCCGAAAACCGGGTGGCACGTGGACAAATGTGGCACTTCCCAAGGTGGGCAAAGCGGGCCTGCCGGTGAGCCGATCAGCGGTTCCGGTGGACGGCGGCGCGCTGGCTAACATTGTGTATTTTGACCAAGGAACTGTGGACTCACGACTGTATTTTGTCGACGCCAACGGGAAAATTCAGGATCGCAGCCCCAAAATTCCCGGCGTCGCCACCGAGCAGCCCGTCATCGAATCCATCGGTGCCGCCAACGGGGGAAGCCGCATGTTTGGCCACGTTGGCCGCCAAGCAGTGGTCTGGGACTCCACGGGAGATAAGGACTTTAAGAACTTCAGCAGGCTCAACGTCACAGGCAACATCGATCTGAAGGAAATGGTCACTAACGATGCCGGAGACATCATCTACGGTACCGATCAAAGTAAACCAGACGTCAAAACAGTTTTGTGGAGCCGGAAACCTAACGGTCAGTGGCAGTCGTATAACGCAGACGTATTTGGAAACGAACAATTTGACGAAGATGGAGCGGTTCAAGATGCCCTGCCACTGGCCGACGGTTTTCTGATCGCGGGCACTTACACCAACCCTGTGGGTGGCGGCGATGCCACCAGCGCCGGCATTGCCTTCTCTGCTGACGGTAAATCTTGGGAACGGTCCAAAGAAAGCGCCCTGAGCGGCAAGACGTCGGCCGACCGGGGAATCAACAGCCTTGAAATGACAGACTCAAAGACAGTGATTGCCGGTGGCTTTATTGAAACCGGAAGCAAAGATGCGCCAGCCGTCTGGACCAGTAAGAATCACAAAAGTTGGGCGGCCGTGAAGCTACCTGCCATCAAGGGCTACTCAGATGCCGAAGTGATCGATGTTGCCAGCGGCCCCCAAGGAACAACGGCGCTAGTCCAATCACATGAGGCCGGCAAGAAAACCACGTACTCCACGTTCCTCAGCAAGGACGACGGCGCTACGTGGCAACAAGGCACCAGCTTTGAAGACGGTCCGGGATCCTCCCAGGGCTACTGGCCACTCCGTTTTGCTCCTCTCTAGGGCAACTTCACAGTTAACAAACATCGGCTGGAACCGAGGTGTCTCGGTTCCAGCCGATGTTCATGGCCGCTTTATATTGCGTCTCAGTTACTACTTGAATGCCTGTGCATCCGCCGCATCTGCAGCGAAGGTTTTTGCACTGTGATGTGCAATGACCGGATGGGCGCCGGTGTAGCCGTCACGGCTTGCGGCGATCTCCTTGATCCTGCCCCGCGAGGCGTACCAACCAATAATGAGTGCTGGCACAATGACCACAATCGATGCAACGGTCCAGGTACCAACGGGGGTATCAAAGGCCATCAAAACGACCACAGCAAGCAAAAACACGAGGGTTAAATAACCGGTCCACGGGGCACCGATCATCCGGAAGGAGGGACGAATGGCCATTCCCTTTTTGGCCAGGCGGTACAGAGCCAACTGGCACAGCACAATCATTCCCCAGCTGGAAATGATGCCCAGTGCAGCAACGTTCAGGACTATCTCAAACGCAGCTGCCGGAACAATCGCGTTCAGAATCACGCCGAGACCTGCAACCACCGCGGTGAGTGCAATGCCACCGTAAGGCACACCACGCTTGTTCAATTTGGCCGCAAATTTGGGGGCCGAACCTGCCAAAGACATTGACCGCAAAATACGTCCCGTGGAGTACAAGCCGGCGTTGAGTGAAGACATGGCTGCAGTGAGGACCACCAAGTTCATGATCGAGTCCATACCCTGAACACCGATGGAGCCGAAGAACGTCACAAAGGGGCTCTCTCCTGCCTTGTATGCGTTGAACGGCAAGAGCATGGAGAGCAACACCAAGGATCCAACATAGAAAACACCAATACGGATGATGACCGTGTTGATGGCCTTAGGCATCACTTTCTCCGGGTTCTGTGTCTCGCCAGCCGCAGTACCAATCAGCTCAATTGAGGCATAAGCGAAGACAACACCCTGCATCACTACCACTACGGGAAGCAGGCCATTAGGAAAGAATCCCCCATGGTCAGTAATCAGGCTGAAGCCAACTTGTTGTCCTTCGACTGGCGTGCCGAAAACAACAAAGTAGATTCCAACCAGCAAGAATCCCACTAGCGCTACAACCTTGATCAGTGCGAACCAGAACTCCATTTCACCGAAGACCTTCACGGAAACCAGGTTGAGCCCCAGAACAAGTAGGAGCGCTGCAAGAGCCCATACCCACTGCGGCACGGACCCAATCCAGGGAACGTACTTTGCGAAGAAATGCATGTACAGCGCGATGGCCGTGATGTCCACAATCGCTGTCATGGCCCAGTTGAGCCAGTAGAGCCAACCGGAAACAAACGCCGCTTTCTCGCCAAAGAATTCTCGGGCATAGGAGACGAACGATCCTGAGGAAGGACGGTGGATCACCAGTTCGCCCAAGGCCCGCAAGATGAGGAAAGCGAAGAGACCACAAATGGCGTAGCTGAACATCAGGCCAGGGCCAGCGCTGGCAAGACGTCCACCGGCGCCCATAAAGAGCCCTGTTCCAATGGCACCACCAATGGCGATCATTTGGATCTGCCGTGATTTGAGTCCCTTATGAAGTCCTGCATCTTCGGCGGTTAATGCCTCATTTGGCGGATCTTGAACCAAATCAGAGGTGTCTATTTTGTTGCTGTTGTGCATAAGCTTGCCTATCTTTTGGTGGTGCGCGCGCCATTGCACGCTGCCCGCTTAGTCGCTGAGGTTGGCCAGGTGTTCGGGACGCAAAAGCTCGTCCAATTGTTCGGCCGTGAGTAGCTTGTGCTCGAGAACCAGTTCGGCCACACCGCGGCCAGTTTTTAGGGCCTCGAGGGCAATCATGGTCGACGCCGTGTACCCCAAGCGGGGATTAAGGGCAGTCACCAAGCCAATGGAGTGTTCCACTTGTGACCGGAGTTTGTCTTCGTCGGCGGTAATGCCCTTGACGCATTTGTCCGCAAGGGTGATGCAGGCGGCTTCGAGGTGGCGCATGCTTTTGCTCAAGCTGTGGACGATGATTGGTTCAAAAGCGTTCAGCTGAAGCTGTCCGCCTTCCGCCGCCAAGGTAATGGTGACGTCGTTACCGATGACCTCGTAGGCCACCTGATTTACTACTTCCGGGATCACCGGATTGATCTTGCCAGGCATGATCGACGATCCTGCCTGAACGGCTGGCAAAGTAATCTCGCCAAACCCTGCGCGAGGGCCTGAAGAGAGCAGCCGCAAATCGTTGCAAATCTTGGAGAGCTTCACCGCCACGCGTTTGAGAACACCCGAGAGGTGAACAAAAGCGCCCACGTCTTGAGTGGCTTCGATCAAATCCACAGCCGTGATCATGGGAAGTCCGGAAATTTCGGCGAGGTGCCGGCAAGCAATTTCCGAGTAACCCTTGGGAGCGTTGAGACCTGTGCCGATGGCCGTGGCGCCCAGATTGATCTCGTGGACCAACAATGTGGCTTCGGCGAGACGGGATTTGTCTTCGCCCATGGTGATTTCGTAGGTTTTGAACTCTTGACCCAAAGTCATGGGGACAGCGTCTTGAAGTTGAGTTCTACCCATCTTGACCACCGTGCGGAATTCCTTTGCTTTTTCAGCGAAGGCGGCAATCAAGTAATCCATTGCTGCAACTAGGGACTGTGACGCGAAGATTGTTGCCACATTCACAGCAGTGGGATACACGTCGTTAGTGGATTGGCTGAGATTTACGTGGTCAATCGGGTGCAGGAAGTTATATTGGCCCCGCTGGTGCCCTAGGATCTCGAGCGCACGGTTGGCGATGACTTCGTTGGTGTTCATGTTCGACGACGTTCCGGCACCGCCCTGAATAACGTCCACCACAAACTGGTCGTGAAGGTTTCCCGCAATCACTTCTTGGCAGGCTTGAATGATCGCACTGGCGCGCTCCTCGTCGAGCAGACCTAGTTCGCGGTTACTTTGTGCTGCAGCTTGTTTGACCATCGCCAGCCCGTTTACCAAATGGGTGTTGGTACCGAGCGTTTGGCCGGTGATGGGGAAATTTTCCACGGCGCGCAGTGTATGAATTCCCCAGTAGACGGTCAAAGGAACGTCGCGGTCCCCAATGAGGTCGTGTTCGCGACGGAATCCGCTGGCTGAGCTCTCTTGGTGATCCAAACTAGCGGTATGTTGTTCGGTCACGGTGCTCCTCGGCTGAAAACTGCTGGACTGGATACAGCTTGGGTACGGCGTTTATCAAAGCAACGCCAAAGGTGAAACTCTGGTAGAGATACTCAGGCGAATAAACTCAGGCCTCGCAGGACGCCAACGGGATTTCCTCCGCCGAAAACTGCAAGGTTGTTGAAGGCATCAAGGTCACTCGCGTCAACGCCGAGGGCCAGAAGTGCTGGAACGGCGGCGGGCATCCGTGCCCGGTCACCGCCGTCGGATATTTTCAGCGCAATGGCTGCTCCGCTGTCAAGGGCCAGCATTTGAATGCCTTCAAAGCCGTCTTTAGCTAGAAGACCAGGCACTGCGCGCATGATGGCCGTAACGTCGCGGCCTTCACCGGCTACAAGTTCCGGATAGGCGCGCATGGCGCCAGCTACTCGGTGTTCTGCGGTACCGGGCTCGGCGGAGACCAATCGACCGAATGCCCGTGCCATTCCGGTCAGCGTCAGGCCAAAAACTTCTGTTCCGCAGCCGTCAGTGCTGATGGTGTTGAGAGTCTCCCCAGTGAGTTCACTGACGGCCTCACGGATGAGCACCGGCAAGGGGTGGTTGTGGTCCAAGTAGCTTTCTACAGGCCAACCGTTGACAACGCAGGTAGCCAACATTGCCGCATGTTTTCCCGAGCAGTTCTGCGCCAACTGAGTGGGTCCGTGGCCAGCTTCAAGCCAAGCCGCACGCTCATTGAGCCCGTAGGGAAGGTCTGTCGAGTTACGCAGCGCGCTGGGGTGAAGACCGGCTGCGGCTAGTGTGCTCGAAGCAATGTCTTGGTGCTGTTGAGCGCCCGAATGGCTCGCAGCTGCAAGGGCGAGTTGTTCATCGCTCAGCTCTACGCCTGCCCGCAGCATGGCTACCGCCATCAGCGGTTTGAGCGCTGACCTGGGGTAGAACAATGCGGTGGGCTCGCCACACGAAAGTACTGTATCGCCGTCGGGCCCTAGAGCGATCAGCGATCCATAGTGAATGCTTTCCACAAGGTCACCACGGCTTTGTGTTGCGAGCGGTGCATGCTGGGGAAGGTCAGCGATTGCCATGCGTTGTTTCTCCAATAATAAGGTTTAGGGCGTCATCAACGGCGTGTAGGTGAATTGCCATCGCTTTGCCAGCAGCTGCACTATCACCGCGAGTAATCGCCTCGAGAATGAGCCGATGCTCAGCATCAGATTTAAGTCTGCGGCCGGTTAAGAGATTGATGGTTTCGGACTGATTAACCATGGCGTCTCTGATGTCGTGAACAATTCGTTCGAAGACACCGTTGCCGCTGGCCGTGGCGATCGCGGTGTGGAAGGCGCCGTCGAGGGTGACCCAAATTTCGGGGTCGTCTTCCTCCCCCATGGCGTCAACAATCCCTCGCATTTGTTCGAGTTGTTCACGGCTACGGCGGGTGGCTGCAAATTCTGCTGCCGGTACTTCGATGTGTGGGCGCGCTTCCATCAGACTGCGTGCCGAGAACTGGCCCAGTGTCAGGTCTTGTTGGGGACGGTTGGCGATAACAAAGGTGCCTTTTCCCGTTTGGGTAGCGGTTAAGCCCAAGGCGGTGCAGGATCGTAGGGCTTCCCGCACCACTGAACGACTCACGCCGTACTGGGCAGCAAGCGCGGTTTCCGAGCTCAACTTGGATCCAACCTCGAGTCGGCCGGATTCGATGGCCCCTTTAATGGCCGTGAATACGGCTTCCGCAGCACTGACACGCACAATCTGTTGCTGTCCGGCTGTCCAGCTGTCTGACAAGTTCACGCAACGAATATGACATGACTCACAGCCCGATGTCAACGCTGCAGCCCCCGCTTAAGGTGCTGCTAACAGCCCGCACTGACCATACGCAACGGCGCCTGGCGGTAGATGTAACGGCCAGTCTCAACGAATCCAGCCTGGGTATAGAGGGCCTGAGCCCCTTGATTTGCAGCTGTGACCAAAAGCCACATCACGCTGTGCCCTTGAGCCTGACTTGCAGCGGTCAGTGCCTCAAGAACCCGGCGAGCGTGGCCTTGGCGCCGGAATTCCGGGTACGTTGCCAGAGAATACAAACCGCCATACGAGTGACCTTCCACCTCACCTAGGGCAAGACGTCCGACGGCGGCGGCTGCCCCTCCAGGTTCACGCACCAAGGCGTACACGGACGGACTTGAGGTCAAAATCCGCCGGGCAATGGCACGTTCCGCAGCACCTCCGCGGCCGTCCACGGACCACCACAGATCCATCCATTCCTCGCTCGGCTCAGAGGAAAATTCAGCCCCAGAATCACTCAGCGCCTGGTCCTGGGCCCGCTGTTCAGCTCCACTCTCAGAAAATGCGCCGCTGTCAGGAAACGAGCTACTGTCAGGAAAAGATTTGACCATGATGATGGTCTCGCTCTGACGGGTATAGCGCTGCCCATCTAAAACCTTGTTCAGGGAATCGTTGGCGGGTGAATCGGTGAGCTGGAAAATCAACGGAAGTTTGCGGTCCCGGTACCACAAGCGCGCCTCTTCAATGGCAGGTTCCACCGGGGTAACTGCGGTTCGTGGCCACACCGAGTTGGCGCGCTGGGTGACGCCCTCTGCTGCCCGCAGCAACCAAGCTCCCGTGTCCTTAACGTCCAATCCCGGCCACGCTGCATTCATCAGTTGCTCGATGGGCAGGGTGACCGGGACAGTGGACATTTTTTTGGGCTGTAAATTAGCTCTGGGCGGAAGCGTCGCCTGAGACCGATGCCTTGACTGTTGCCTTTGCTTCGGGTTTGAAGTCCACACCAGCTTCCTTGCGCTGCTGCGGGGTAATCGCAGCAGGCGCACCGGTTAGCGGATCAAACGCACCAGCCTTCGGGAACGCAATAACGTCGCGGATGGAAGCTGAACCGGTCAGGATGGCCATAATGCGGTCCCAACCGAAGGCAATTCCACCGTGCGGCGGGGCGCCGAACTTGAAGCCCTCGAGCAAAAAGCCGAAGTTGCGCTCGGCGTCCTCTTGGGACAGGCCCATAACCTCGAACACCCGCTCCTGCAGCTCACGCTGGTGGATACGGATGGAACCGCCACCAATCTCGCTACCGTTGCAGACGATGTCGTAGGCCTGAGCCAATGCCTCGCCCGGGTTGGTATGGAAGGTTTCAGCTATCTCAGGCTTCGGTGAGGTGAAGGCGTGGTGCAGGGCAGTCCATGCACCGGCACCCACCGCAACGTCTCCTGCGGCCGTGGCAGCTGCTGCAGATTCGAACATCGGGAAGTCAACTACCCACAGGAACGCGTATTCGCCTTCCTTGATCAACCCAGCACGCTGAGCAATCTCTACACGAGCTGCCCCAAGCAGCTCACGGGCAGGGTTGGACTCGCCAGCCGCAAAGAACACACAGTCGCCGGGCTTGGCGCCAACAAATTCAGCCAAGCCGGCCTTTTCGGTTTCGGACAGGTTCTTAGCCACCGGACCGGTGAGCTCGCCATCTTCCTGAATCAGCACGTAAGCCAAGCCCTTAGCACCACGCTGCTTAGCCCATTCCTGCCATGCGTCCAGCGCACGACGAGCCTGAGAGGCACCGCCGGGCATCACCACAGCGCCGGTGTATTCGGCCTGGAACACACGGAAAGTGGTGTCCTTGAAGAACTCCGTCATGTTGGTCAATTCAAGACCAAAGCGCATGTCCGGCTTGTCTGAGCCGTACTTCTCCATGGCATCCGCGTAGCTCATACGCGGGAACGGAGTCTGGACCTCGACGCCGATCGTCTTCCATACGCTTGCCAGGATGCGCTCGGCCAAAGCGATAACGTCATCCTGCTCCACGAAGCTGGCTTCGATATCGAGCTGGGTGAATTCGGGCTGGCGGTCAGCGCGGAAGTCTTCATCGCGGTAGCAGCGGGCGATCTGGTAGTACTTCTCGAATCCACCAACCATCAAAAGTTGCTTGAACAGCTGCGGGCTCTGCGGCAAGCCGTACCAGTTACCCGGGGACAAGCGGGAGGGAACCACAAAGTCACGTGCACCACCGGGGGTGGATAGCGTGAGCGTTGGGGTCTCGATCTCAACGTAACCGTCAGCATCAAGAACCTCGCGGGCAGCCTTGTTGACCTGGCTGCGCAAACGAATGTTGTGGGCCATGTTCGGGCGGCGCAAATCAAGGTACCGGTGTTTGAGGCGCGCTTCTTCGCCCACCTCAACGTGCTCGTCAATCTGGAACGGAAGCGGCTCGGAGGTGTTAAGAATGGTGACCTGATCAGCGATCACTTCTATCTCACCCGTTGCCAGCGCGGGGTTTTCGTTGCCTTCAGGCCGCTTGGACACTGTGCCGGTGACCTGCAGAACGTATTCGTTGCGCAGACCGTGGAAAACTTCTTCTTCACGGACAACCACTTGAGCCACGCCGGATGCGTCGCGGAGATCCACAAAGGCCACCCCACCGTGATCGCGACGGCGGCCCACCCAGCCAGCCAAGGTAACGGTTTGTCCAATGTGCTCGGAACGAAGGGATCCGAGGTCATGTGTGCGCAGCACAGCATTCCTTTCCGCAAAGTTGAATAGGATCAAAGCAGCGTTCGATCCCGTTCGAGTTTACCCGTGATCTTGTCTCAGCACGGCAACCCTAGAGAGAGGCCCTACTGATGCCCGGCACTGGAGAGCTTCGCCGCAGCCTAGGGGTGCGCGATGCCACGGCGATCGGCCTGGGTTCAATGCTGGGTGCTGGGGTCTTTGTTGTTTTTGCACCTGCAGCAGCCTTGGCCGGTCCTTGGTTGCTGTTTGCGGTCGTTTTGGCCGGGGCCGTGGCCTATGCCAACGCGGTTGCGTCGGCACAATTAGCCAGCGTCTACCCGGCCAGTGGCGGAAGCTACGTTTACGGGCGCAAACAGTTGGGCCAGTGGCCAGGATTTATTGCCGGCTGGGGCTTTGTCACCGGTAAAACAGCGTCGTGCGCTGCCATGGCCCTCGTTTTCGCTGGGTACCTTGCACCGGGCTTCAAAATCCCAGTGGCCATTGCGGCCGTGGTGGCGCTGACCGTAGTCAACCTGTTCGGAATAACCCGCACGGCCCTTTTAACCCGAATTTTGCTTGCACTCACCCTAGCCACCTTGGTCTTCGTCCTGATTGCCTGCCTACTCCCCTACAACCAGTCAGTCCCCGCGGCCGCCAGTTCGGCCACAACTGAAACGCTCGGTAGTTTTTGGGGAATATTTCCGGCCGCAGGGTTGATGTTCTTCGCCTTTGCTGGCTATGCGCGGATAGCAACGCTAGGTGAAGAGATGAGAGACCCTGCGCGCACCATCCCGAAGGCGATCTTGGGCGCGCTGGCAGGGGCCCTTTTGCTGTACCTCGTAATAACCATTGCTCTGTCAGCCCATTTAGGCACAGCGCAACTGGCTGGTAGCAGCGCGCCGTTACTGACCGCCGTCGAACATTCACCCTTGAGCCCCGCAGCGCCGATTGTTCAGGCCGGTGCTGCAGCAGCCAGCCTCGGAGCGCTTTTGGCGCTCGTCACCGGTGTCGGCCGCACTAGCCTAGCCATGGCTCGCGAAGGGGATCTGCCCAAGCCTTTAGCTCGGGTCAGTCACCGCCTAGCAGTTCCGTATGTCGCCGAGATCAGTGTTGCGGTGGTGGTGATTCTGCTGCTGCTCGGGGGAACCACCAATAGCATGATCGGTTTCTCCAGCTTTGGCGTTTTGGTGTACTACGCCGTCACCAATTTAGCCGCAATGACTCTGAGCGAACGGCCTAGCTGGGGACCCAAGTGGCTCAACCTTGTGGGCCTGTGCGGCTGCGTACTTTTGGCGCTGACACTGCCTTGGCAATCCAGCCTGGGTATGACAGCTGTGCTGTTGCTCGGAATTGCTGCGCGGTGGGTTCTCCGCACAGTTGCTAATCTACGCAATCCGTAAACAGGGAACCCACCACTAAGGACTTAGCTGGCGTCTGCTGTTTTCACCACAATTTGTGGTGTGAGATCCTCTGCAGCCGGCATCCACGTTGTGGGATCGGCTTCGTACTGCTCGCCTGAGCGAATGTCCTTGATCTGGTGCGTACCGTCCTCGGAAGTGAACCAGACAAAGGGAATGCCTCGACGGTCAGCAAACTTAATCTGCTTACCGAACTTGTCTGCCTTGGCAGCCACCTCGGTGCTGATACCTCGTGAACGCAAAGCCGCCGCAACGTCTTGTGCTGAACGCCAGCTATCCTCATCACTCAACGCCACCAAAACAACAGTGGGCACTGCGCGGCTGGGAGAAGCAAACTCTTGGCTCAAAATCCTAGAAACCAGACGAGTCACACCAATGGACAATCCAACCCCCGGGAACTTCCGGTTGCCTTTGGTCGCTAGCGCGTCATACCGGCCGCCGGAGCAAATTGAGCCTAGCTGTTCGTGCCCAACCAGGACCGTTTCAACCACCGTTCCGGTGTAATAGTCCAGCCCACGCGCAATGCTGAGATCCGCGATGACCTTGCCCGGTGCTCGGTCAACCGCCGCTGCCACCACTGCTTCAAGTTCGCTCAGGCCCTCTTCGAGGAGATCGTCAGTGACGCCCAGGGCACGAACTTTCTCCACAAAGGAAGTGTCGGTGGTTTGGATACTTGCCAATGAAAGAGCCGCATTGGCCTGCTCATCTGTGGCACCCAACTCAGACTTGAGCAGTTCAGCAACTTTCTCAGCACCGATCTTCTCAAGCTTGTCAATGCTGCGAAGCACCCCAGCTGTGTCAGTCAATCCGATACCCCGGTAGAAACCCTCGGAGAGTTTGCGGTTGTTGATGCGCAAACGGAAATCGGGGATCGGCAGTGCCGAGAGCGCTTCGGCGATGACCACCGCAATCTCCACGTCGTAGCGGAACGGCAGTTCGCCGTCACCCACCACATCAATGTCTGCCTGAGTAAACTCGCGGGCGCGGCCCTCTTGGGGACGCTCGCCGCGCCACACTTTCTGGATTTGGTAGCGGCGGAACGGGAAGGCCAAATAGCCCGCGTTCTCAACCACGTAACGAGCAAACGGAACCGTGAGGTCAAAGTGCAAAGCCAAAGCATTCGGATCGGATTTGGCGCCCGCGGCTTCCTCATCCTGCAAACGGCTCAGACCGTAGACCTCTTTATCGATCTCGCCCTTGCGCAGCAACTGCCCCACTGTTTCGACGGCACGGGTCTCAATGGAGGAGAAGCCGTGAAGCTCAAAAATTCTCCGCAAAGTGTCCAAAACATGCAACTCCACGAGCCGTTCCTCAGGAAGCCATTCGGGGAAACCGGACAGTGAGGCGTTGCGTGCCATGGTGGGAGTACTCCTTAGGAAATGTGCTTAACAAAGTGCAAGCAACACGGGTCCGCGTGTTGGCCTAACGGCGGGCACACAGCGGACCGTGCATAAACTATGTGCGGCAGTCAGTTTATACGTTACGCCGGTGCAACTCTAATGTGCCCTGCGGCAACGCCAATGGTTCAGGAGGGCCCATGGCCGGCACCGGCAAGCAATTACGCGAGCAGAAGCGTCGAATCGCGCAGATGGAAGCCAAGCGTGCCCTCCGTACAGACCAACTGGCCAGGCGCAAGCGGGATAACTTTCTGATCGGTATTGTGGCTGCAGTAGCCGTGGTTTTGGCGGTTGTTCTTCAGCTAACAGCATTTGCCTCCAACCCCACGGAGGCAGAATTTGCCGCGGCCGAGGCCGGCCTGGGTGGCGCCTCGGCTAGCCCCTCGGCCAGCGCGTCCCCAACGAATGGGGCCAACATTCCCAAGCCTGAAACCGCCGCAGGCAAAAAATTTACCGGACAGTTGAGCCTTAACGGCAAAGCAGTGGGTGTTGAACTTGACGGCACCACAGCACCACAGGCCACGGCAGTTTTTGCTTCATTAACCCAACAGAACTTCTTTAAGGGCCTCAGCTGCCACCGGCTCACCACGGGCTCGGCAAGTATTTTGCAGTGTGGTTCAAAGGACGGCAAAGGCAGTGCTGACACCAGCTACGAGTGGGGACCGGTAGAAAACACCCCGGCAGACGGGAAGTACCCAGCTGGCAGCATCGCCGTAGCCCGAGGCGCCACCACCGCCAGCAATGGGACGCAGTTCTTTATTGTCTACAAGGACACCGTGTTGGATCAAAGCACTGGCGGCTACACCATTATGGGCAAGGTGACCTCTGGCCTTGATGTGGTGACACAGATTGCTGCTAAGGGCATCAAAGGCGGGGGCACAGCCACAGACGGCGCCCCTGCTGCGGCCGTCACGATAGACTCGTTCTCTCTGAAGTAAATCTGGGCGCAGCAAGCCAACTACGCACCGGCAACTCGGGCATTATCCTCCAAGCGAAAGACTTTTAGCGGTGACCAACAGTCAGCAATCCGACGAAACACGTGAAGCAGCCAGCACTGAAGAGCAGGTGACTTCTTCCCAAACCGATGCACCCGAGAGCGCAGCGACAGCAACGCCTGCTGCACCAGCTCCTTCTGCGCCTGCTGGCCCTCGGCCCAGCCCTGCCGCCTTTGCAGCACGCCCCAAGCCCGCCGCAGTGGTGCCAGCACCAGCTGCCGCAGCACCCACTGTCAACCTCGTAGAGGCAGCAAAGTGGGGTCGAGTTGAAGGGGACGGTCACGTCTTTCTAACGGTCGACGGCGTTGAGCAGCCAGTGGGTCAGTACCCGGATGTTAGTGCCGACGAGGCCCTGGCATATTTTGCGCGGAAGTACGAAGACGTTGCAGCTCAGATTCTCTTGCTGGAACAGCGTGTGGAATCTAAGGCACCCACCACAGATATGAATAAAACCGTGGGTCACTTGCGTGAAGTCCTCGCCGAGCGACACCTGGTGGGAGACGTCTTGGGTGCTGAGGCCCGCTTGGACGCCTTGTCCACCAAGATTGCTGAACTTGAAGCTGCTGAAAAAGCAGCTCATGAAGCAGCCCGGGCCCAAGAGATTAGCTCCCGTGAGGCGATCGTCGCTGAGGCAGAAGAAATCTCTTCGCAAGACCCGGCTTCTATCCAGTGGAAGACCTCAAGCGCCCGGATGAACGAACTCTTCGAGAGCTGGAAGACGGCACAGAAGTCCGGTTTGCGATTGGGCCGTGCCACTGAGGACACTTTGTGGAAGCGATTCCGCCACGCACGCACCGTCTTCGACAAGCACCGCCGCGCATACTTCTCTCAGCTGGACAGCACCAACGCGGCCGCCAAAAACGCTAAAGAGCAACTGATTACTCAGGCCGAAGAGCTGGCTAGCTCAACTGACTGGGGTTACGCCGCAGGTGAGTACCGTCGATTGATGGACCAGTGGAAGGCCGCTCCGCGTGCCAGCCGCAAGGAAGATGACGCTCTCTGGGCTCGTTTCCGTGCCGCCCAGGACGTTTTCTTCAAGGCTCGCCAGGCAGCCAATGACGAAATCGATCAAAGCTACGCCGCCAACCTTGCGGTGAAGGAAGACCTTCTTGTGGAAGCTCAGTCCATCCTCCCGGTGAAGGATCTGGCTGCAGCCAAGAAGGCACTGCAGTCCATTCGTGACCGCTGGGAAGCTGCGGGAAAGGTTCCGCGCGCAGACATGGGCCGGGTGGAGGCTGGGCTGCGCAAGATCGAAGATGGAGTACGTCAGGCGGAGGACGAGAACTGGCGCCGTACCGATCCTGAAACTAAGGCACGTACCAACAGCATGCTGGACCAGCTTGAGGCTACGATCGCTGGACTGAAGGAAGATCTGGCAGCGGCCGAGAAGTCTTCAGACCAGCGCAAGATCAAGTCGGCTAAGGAAGCTCTTGAAGCACGCGAAGCTTGGCTCGAGACCATTCGTAAGTCAGCTGATGAACTGGCCTAACAGCTTTTTGCAAGCCCCCACGGCGGCTCTGAGCCGCTGAAGATCAAACATTCGCAGGGATCCTGCCCCGTTTTCCACATACGGGGCAGGGTCCCTGTACTCGTTGGCGGGCACACGCCAAGATGTAGTAATGAATTCCGCCTCCGCCACCAGCGCAGCTGACCCGCCTCCCCCAGCATTCGTTCCAAACCCGGACGCAGTGCTGATGCCGGGGACACCGTTCACTTCTGCGGAACTTCAGTCCATGGCTAACGACGGCGTCCTGCAGGCGCTTTACGGGATGAGTTACGTTTCTGCCGCTCTGCCTAAGGCTGCTCGCCTACGTGCCCGTTCGGCCAGCCTGCAAGTGCCAGAACGCGTGCGCCAAAAGGTAGTAGCCGGCCGAATGACAGCTGCGTGGATTCACGGGTGTGCTGATGTTCCAGAGCGGCTAACACTCCTTGTAGACGCCAACCGGAGGCTCTCTAGTCTGCGTCCACACCTTCGCTGCAACCTCCACGAAGTTCATCTGGGGCAAATGGATGTTCAGAGCTTGGGCGGGCTGATGGTCACAAGCCCACTGCGAACAGCAGTTGATCTGGCCATGCACGTCCGGGCAGAGGACAGTCTCCCTGCCCTGCGATTGTTCTTGGACAACCCAGAATTTGGACTAAGCCAACGATTGCTGGTGAGCGCTGTCTCTGCCACACCGCGTGTGCCCAACAAACTCAAGGCCCTCCAAGCACTCTGGTACCTCGAAAATGAAACCGAGCCCTTCACCGCGAAGAAACTGCACCATTGCCAGTCGGTTTAACGCCGCCGATTTCCAGTGGTGCGGTAGACATCAAACACACCGTCGATCCGGCGCACTGCGCTAAGCACGTGGCTGAGGTACTTAGGATCTCCCATTTCAAAGGCGAACTTGGAAATCGCAACACGCTCGGTAGAAGTATGGACACTAGCCGCCAGGATATTCACATGGTTCTCGGAGAGAACGCGTGTTACATCGGAAAGAAGGCTCTTACGGTCCAAGGCTTCAACTTGAATCTCCACCAGAAACACACTCGATTGGGTGGGTGCCCACTCAACTTCCACAATGCGGTCCGGCTGCTCACGCAAACCTGAGACGTTAGTGCAATCAGTGCGGTGCACAGAGACACCCGAGCCACGAGTCACAAAACCCAAGATGGGATCCGGCGGAACGGGGGTGCAACAACGTGCCAGTTTGACCCACACATCGTCCACACCGCGGACCACCACGCCGGAGTCTGAGACGCGCGCCCTGGCTTTGTGGACCGGGACTGTCATCTCCACGAGGTCATCGTCTGGGCTCTCGTGACCACCAAGATTGTCCAGGATCTTTTCAACCACAGACTGGGCTGAAGTGTGCCCGTCGCCCACGCCTGCGTAGAGACCGGAAATGTCTACGTACTTGTAGTCTTCGGCTACTGCCATCAGCGCGTCGTGTGTCATGAGCTTTTGAAGCGGCAGGTTTTGTTTGCGCAAAGCGCGGGTCAGGAGATCCTTGCCCTTTTCAATGGCTTCTTCACGGCGTTCTTTGCTGAACCACTGACGGATCTTGTTTCGTGCCCGTGCACTCTTAACAAAGTTCTGCCAATCCTGGCTGGGCCCGGCGCCTTCTGCCTTGGAGGTGAAGATCTCTACCCAGTCGCCTTGGTTGAGTTCACTGTTGAGCGGCACCAATTTGCCGTTGACGCGCGCACCAATGGTGCGGTGACCAACATCGGTGTGCACGGCATAGGCAAAGTCCACGGGCGTTGAACCAGCCGGCAAAGCCATCACTTCACCCTTGGGGGTGAAAACAAATACTTCTTGAGTTTTGATCTCAAAACGCAGCGAATCGAGGAACTCGCCGGGATCCGAGGTTTCTTCTTGCCAGTCAACTAGGGACCGCAACCAGCCCATGTCGCCGTCGCGCGGACTACCAGGGCCTTGGGCCGTTCGGTTGGGCTGGTCTTTGTACTTCCAGTGGGCCGCCACACCGTACTCGGCGCGGCGGTGCATCTCATGAGTTCGGATCTGGATCTCAACGGGTTTACCACCCGGCCCAATCACCGTGGTGTGAAGTGACTGGTACATGTTGAACTTGGGCATGGCGATGTAGTCTTTGAACCGCCCAGGCAAGGGATTCCAACGCGAGTGCATGGCGCCCAAGGCCGCGTAACAGTCTCGAACGGTATCCACCAAGACGCGGATACCCATCAAATCATTGATGTCATCAAATTCTTTGTCCCGCACAATCATCTTTTGGTAGATCGAATAGTAGTGCTTGGGACGGCCGCTGATGGTGGCCTTGATTTTGGACTGTCGCAGATCCTCGGTGATCTGGTTGCGGATAACCGCAATGTTCTTTTCGCGTTCCGGGGTCCGGTCCCCCACCATGCGCACAATTTCCTCGTACACACGCGGGTACAGAGCTGCGAAGGACAAGTCTTCGAGTTCCCACTTGATGGTGTTCATACCCAGGCGATGTGCCAGAGGTGCAAAGATCTCAAGAGTTTCGCGGGCTTTCTTCGCTGAAGACTCGGCCGAAACAAAACGCCATGTGCGGGCGTTGTGGAGGCGGTCGGCAAGCTTGATCATCAGCACACGAATGTCTTTGGCCATGGCCACAACCATTTTTCGCACAGTCTCGGACTGGGCAGCATCACCAAAGGTGACCTTGTCTAACTTGGTGACCCCGTCCACGAGCATGGCAACTTCAGGACCAAAGTCCTTCGTCAGCTGCTCAAGGGAGTAGTCCGTGTCCTCCACCGTGTCATGCAATAGGGCTGCTGCCAGAGTAGTGCCGGTCATACCCAGTTCAGCGAGGATTGTTGCCACCGCCACCGGGTGAGTGATGTACGGGTCCCCACTCTTGCGCTTTTGGCCTTGATGTTGGCGCTCAGCCACCAAGAACGCGCGCTGGAGTTGTTCTAGGTCCTCTTTGGGGTTGTTGGCCCGCACAATACGCAGGAGTGGTTCCAGAATGGGCGAATAGCCCACCGCTCCCCTGCCCGTAAGTCTTGCCAAGCGAGAGCGGGTACGTTCGCGGCGGCCCGGGAAAGTTGGGCGCATACCGGATCTATCCACGGCTACACCTATGCTTGTGGGCGCAGCGGCAGCGGCGTTTGCTGCGGCATTCGCCGTAGCCTCGCCCGCACTGGAACTAGCACTCTGCCCAGGCGTACGGGACGTGCCCGCACCGCTGTCCTGAGCTGCCGCCGTCGTACTATCTTTCACAGTTGAGCCCTCCGCGCCTGACTTAATTTACCCAGTCTATTCCGCAATAGGGACTAGTGCAGAATGAAGACACCAAAGGGGCCGGTGACTGAGATCTTACCCAGTCACCGGCCCCTTCTGCGCCTGTTCTAAAACGTGTCCAACTACACCGTTGCAGCTTCTGATTCGCGGCGAGCCTCAACCTTGTTCGCCTGCTTGACGAGTTCCGGTTCACCCTCGCGCAGCCACGCGTAGAGCGGGGCGGCGATGAAGATAGTGGCCAAGGTACCGATGAAGATGCCCACAAACAGCGCCAAGGACAGGTCGCGCAGGGTTCCAGCACCCAAGAGCCCGGCACCGATGAACAAAATCGCACCCACCGGAAGGATTGCCACCATCATGGTGTTGATGGAGCGCACCAGGGTTTGGTTGACGGCCAAGTTCACTTCTTCGCCAAAACTACGGCGCGTGGATGTGGAAATGTGTGCGGTGTTCTCGCGAATCTTGTCGAAGACCACCACTGTGTCATAGAGCGAGTAGCTGAGAACCGTCAGAAATCCGATGATTGCCGAGGGAGTCACCTCAAAATCACTCAAGGCGTACACGCCGGCTGTGATGAACATCGTTACCAGCATGCCCGCCAGAGCGGAGACGGACATCTTCCACGTACGGAAGTACAAAGCCATCAGCACGGCGGCGAGCACCACAAAGACCACCAAACCAAGGAGTGCCTGTTGGGTGACGTCCTGACCCCAGGTGGGGCCAACAAAGCTTGAAGTGACTTCGTTTTGGGTCACACCGTAGGCCTTGGCCAAAGAAGCTTTCAGATCCACTGTCTGTTCAGCAGTGAGCTTGTCCGTCTGAATGCGCATGGTGTTGCCAGCAACATTGGCAACACGCGGTACGGAACCGGACACCACATCATGAACCGCTTTTTCGCCCAAGAGAGAGTCGGTGGTTTTGACCTGGGAAACCGTGAATTCGGATCCACCGCGGAACTCGATGCCAAGGTTAAAACCACCCTTGAGGATCGGGACCAAGATGGAGATGAGAACCAGCACCGCTGCGATCGCGAACCAGATCTTTTTGGAATTCACAAAGTTGTAAGAGCGCTTTCCGGTGTAGAGCTCGTTACCGAAGGTTGAAAAGAAGCTAGACATTACTCGCCATCCTTCGCAGTGTTCTTAGCGGAACCGGAAAGCTGGTTCTGCCGTTCGGCCAAGCGTCGCTCGGCAATGGTCATGCGTCGCTCAGCCTCAGCTGCAGCTCCAGCGTTCTTGGGGCGTACGACGGCGGGACGATCGCCCGGTTCGCGTAGCCGGCCAGCGCCACGGTACAGCGGCACAGCGCCCAAACGTTCCGGGTCAAGTCCCGAGAAGCGGTGGCCCTCGCCGAAGAACTTGGTGCGAGCCAAGAGCTGCAGTGTGGGGTGCGTGAACATAAAGACCACCAAGAGGTCAGCCAGTGCTGTCAGACCCAAAGTGAAGGCGAAGCCTCGGACGCTACCTACAGCCACAAAGTAGAGGACCACGGCTGCCAGAAGGTTCACTGCTTTGGACGCTAGAACCGTACGCTTGGCACGCTTCCAACCATTTTCAACGGCGGACACTAGTCCGCGGCCCTCGCGTAGCTCATCACGAATACGCTCGAAGTAGACAATAAACGAGTCAGCTGTCTGCCCGATCGCCACGATGATACCGGCCACACCAGCCAATGACAGACGGTAGTTTTCCGTCCAGCCCAGAATCGCGATAGCGAGGTAGGTGAGGACACCAGCCACCACAAGGGAGGCAATAGTGACAAGACCAAGAGCACGGTACTGGAAGAGAGAGTAAACAACCACCAGCAGCAAACCGATCAAACCGGCCAAGAGACCCATCTTAAGTTGCTCGCCACCAAGGGTTGCCGATATCTGCTGATCAGACTGGATCTCGAAACTGATCGGCAAAGCACCGAACTTCAGCTGATCCGAAAGTGCCTTAGCGGAAGCCTCTGTGAAGTTACCGGTGATCTGCGGCTTGCCGTCGGTGATAACAGCCAAAGAACGCGGGGCAGAGATGACCTTGTCATCGAGAACAATCGCGAACTGAGAACGCGGATCTGTTCCTTGCTCGCCACCAGCAGCAATGTAGAACTGGTTCAAGCGCTGAGTAACTTCTTTGAACTTAGCGGTACCTTCAGCGTTGAACTGAATGTTGACGGCCCAGTCATTAGTCACTGCACCTTGGCGTCCCTGCTGGAGTTGGAACGATGAACCGGAAATATCCTGGCCCTTCACTTCAACCGGTCCAAGGATGTACTTGATCGCAGGTGTGGTAGCCGTTGCTACTTCACAGGTGACTAGTGGTTTGGCCGGATCTGACCGGGCAGCCTTTTGGGCTCCGGTCAGGGTGGAGCAATCCAATGCCTCGAACTGCTTATAAACGTCTGCTGTCACCCAGTTCTGATCGCTGCCATTGGTGGGCTTGGCAGTTGGCTGGGGCAGCTTATCTGCGGCCGTGCGTGAAGCAGCAGGCACAGCTGCCCCGTCGCCGCTCTGAATGACGGGACGGAAGTTCATGTCGGCAGAAGCCTGAATCAAGGCACGAGTCTCGGCGCTGGGAGTGCCGGGAAGGCTCACTACAACATTGCGGCCAGACTGCGTGCTAATTTCAGCCTCGGAAACACCTGAACCGTCAACGCGTTGGCGGATGATTTCCACCGCTTGGTTCAGTTGTTCCTCGTTGACTGATCCGCCGCCCTCTACCCGCGGTGCCAGGATCATCTGGGTTCCGCCTTCAAGGTCCAAAGCGAGCTTGGGCTGCCACGTGGCTTTGTTAGTAACCACACCGCCGGTCAACACCGCCGCGAGGGCCAACAAGATAACGCCCAGCCACAGCAGCGTGCGCCGCGCGGGGTTCTTCGGGCCTTTTCGTGCCATCATCGATCTTTCTTTTGGGTGCCGTCAGAGCGGCAGGATACTCAGAGAATCTTGGACCCATGGAAATTCGACGGCGCGTTCTCGCACCGCCGAATTCCGATCCAGATTGCTGGGTTGACTACTTGTCCTTGTTGCCTTGCTCGTTGAGACGGTTGAGGGTTTCCTCAGGCGTTTCATTGGCAACCGGCGCATCTGCAACGGGGCCCTTGTTCAGGGTTGCATCGTTAGCAGTGGTGTTTTCCTCGGCGACAACCTCATCGGCGGTCAGCGAGGAAGCGTCGTTGGGAACAGCGGCGGTTTCCGGCTCAACAATCTTGGTAACGGCCTGACGGTGAACGGTGGCTAGGTTACCGGGGGAAAGTTCCAGCACTACCTTGTTGTTCTCTTCGTCCATGGACACGATGGTGCCGTAGAGACCAAAGCTAGTCATAACGTCCACACCCGGGGCGAACTGGGACTGAAGAGTCTGTTGAGCCTGCTGCGCCTTCTTATTGCGGCGGAACATCATAAAGATGAACACGGCGAAGATGACAAAAAGCAAGATGGTGGTGATATCCACAGGGAAAATTCCGTTCTTAGATGCAATTCGGTGGTGATACTACCCGTAGATTCCAATGGATCGCAGGTCAAACGGCCGGACAACGAGGCGAAAACGTGCCGAGCGTCATATCAGTCTAAGCGGAAACCCCGTACACAAGGAGTTCCAACAACCCCTAGCCGCGTCGAAATGTCTGGCTATCACCGTAAGCAATGGGTGTCTGCGGCTCGATTGAGCCCTCGGCAGAATCCTCGAACACTTCGCCAAAGAGCTCTGCTTGACGTGCCGCCGAACCAGCCTGGCCAAAACTGCCTTCGGGGGCAGTGAGACCTAGGTGTTCCCACGCGGCCGCCATAGCTATACGACCCCGAGGGGTTCTCCCGAGGAGTCCTTCGCGCACCAAAAATGGTTCGGCCACGGTTTCTACAGTTTCGGGTTCTTCACCAATGGCGATGGCGAGCGTGGACAGGCCCACTGGACCGCCACCAAATTTGTGAACCAGAGCTTCTAGGACTGCACGGTCCAGACGGTCCAACCCCTTGTGGTCCACTTCGTACATGTCCAACGCGGCAGAGGCCGTGCGGGCATCGATCTGCTCGATTCCGTGAACCAACGCCCAGTCACGGACACGGCGCAAGAGCCGGTTCGCGATACGCGGTGTACCACGTGAGCGGCCCGCAATCTGGGAAAAGCCAGCGGAGTTCACCTTCAGGTCCAGCAAACCAGCTGAACGGCGCAAGACCAGTTCCAGTTCTTCCACCGCATAGAACTCCAAGTGCCCGGTAAACCCGAAACGGTCGCGGAGAGGGCCAGGCAGCAAACCGGCGCGCGTAGTTGCACCCACCAGAGTGAAGGGCGGCAGTTCTAGTGGGATGGCCGTTGCGCCTGCGCCTTTGCCCACCACAATGTCCACCCGGAAATCTTCCATGGCCATGTACAGCATTTCCTCGGCCGGACGGGACATCCGGTGGATTTCATCGAGAAACAGCACTTCGCCATCGGAGAGCGAAGACAGAATGGCTGCTAAGTCGCCCGCGTGTTGAATCGCTGGACCACTACTGATGCGCAGTGGGGCATTCATTTCGGCAGCAATGATCATAGCCAGAGTGGTTTTACCTAAGCCTGGCGGGCCGGAAAGCAAGACATGATCAGCGCTGCGCCCACGCATACGGGAGGCTTGCAGGACCAAGTCCAGTTGTTTGCGGACACGATGCTGGCCCACAAAGTCATCAAGGTTTTTGGGCCGAAGAGCTGCCTCAATGAGCCGCTCCTCCGGTTCCTCTCCCCCGTTCATCAGGGACGGTTCACTCACGAGTGCCTACCCCTGCCTTGCCGCAGGTGCGCGGCTTGAGGTTCGGGCGCCATCTTGACCCAACCAACGCAAGGTGGCTCGCAAAATTTCGGCAACATTGCCGCCCTCTGCGATCTCGGGGGAATCCGCCATCGCCTTGTCCACACTGGCGCCAGCATCCTTTTCCGACCAGCCAAGCGATGCCATGGCGGCCACAACTTTGGGTTTCCACAGCGCTTCGCCCACAACGGCAGGCGTTGCTGGGGCGCTGGCCGGCGTGCCGTGAGGGACAAGCTTTCCAGCCAGTTCCAGCACAATCCTGCCGGCGACTTTGGGCCCGATGCCAGGAACTTTGGTAAAGGCTTTGCCGTCACCAGAATGGGCAGCCACCCGAATGGTCTCTGGATCGTGAACGGCGAGCACTGCCAACGCCAAGCGCGGCCCCACACCGCTAACGGTGAGGAGAATATCGAAAACTTCGCGTTCGTCGTCGTCCTTAAACCCGAACAGCGTCAGTGAATCCTCGCGGACAATCATCGACGTGAACAGCTTGGCTTCCTCGCCCACCCGCAAGGTCCCAAGGGTTTGCGGGGTGGCGTTCACTGACATACCCGCACCGTTGAGATCGAT
This sequence comes from Pseudarthrobacter sp. J1763, assembly GCF_050490295.1. Taxonomy (NCBI): domain Bacteria; kingdom Bacillati; phylum Actinomycetota; class Actinomycetes; order Micrococcales; family Micrococcaceae; genus Pseudarthrobacter; species Pseudarthrobacter sp. J1763. The sequence goes on from NZ_JBNPEN010000003.1 coordinate 251,515, forward strand.
GACCGCAGTGGACAAACCAAGGTGCGCCACGGGGCCGCGTAGAAAACTGATCACGAGTTTCTCCTGAACTGCTATCCGAACATATCTACGAATAGCGTAGCGTGCGGCCCTGACAGAAAGAGCCATTCAGTGTTTGCGGCGTGCCTTAGCTTCGGCCTCAGCCCAAGCCCGCTGGGCTGGTGTGAGCGAGTCACTGCCGGGTCCCGTCGTCGAAATCGCTGCGCCGCTTCCAGCCCGCCAAGCGTGCGTAATCGCCAAGGCTAAGGCGTCAGCAGCGTCAGCTGGACGCGGCGAATTTTCCAGCCGCAGGATCTTGGTGACCAGTTTGGTGACGGCTTCTTTATTGGAAGTACCGCTACCGGTCACAGCAGCTTTAACTTCCGACGGCGTATGGAGAGCCACCGGGATACCACGACGCGCCGCCGCCGCAATCACCACGCCTGACGCCTGGGCCACACCCATCACAGTGCTCACGTTGAGTTGGGAGAACACTCGCTCCACGGCAAGGACATCGGGCTGGTAGCGGTCTAACCACTCATCAATGGCGTTGGCAATCACGAGCAATCGCTGATCCAACGTCTGGTCAGGCGTGGAGCCAACAACTCCCACGTCCACCATGGTTGCGCGGCGGTTACGTTCGACATCCACCACGCCCAAACCGCAACGAGTAAGGCCCGGGTCAACTCCCAAAACGCGCAGGGTCAACTCCGGGCCTCCTCAAATTGTTTGCGATTAGTGCACTGTGTTAAGTCCTACTCCGCTTCGAGGGCGGCCTGAACTTCTTCGCTCAAATCGGCGTTGGTGTAGACGTTCTGAACGTCATCCAACTCCTCGAGAGCATCAACGAGCTTCATAAACTTCTTGGCACCCTCAACGTCCAAAGGAACTTCCATGGACGGAACAAACTCGGCTTCATCGGTGTCATACTCGATGCCAGCTTCTTTGAGTGCGTCACGGATAGCCTGCAGGTCCTGCGGCTCGGAGAGGATTTCCCAGGTGTCGCCGTCGTCTTTAACTTCCTCGGCACCTGCGTCCAAAACAGCCATCAGAACGTCGTCTTCACTCAGACCGTTCTTCTGCAGCGCTACAACACCCTTGCGGCTGAAGAGGTAGCTGACCGAGCCGGGATCTGCGATGGTTCCGCCGTTGCGGGAAATGGCCAAGCGAACCTCAGAGGCTGCACGGTTCTTGTTATCGGTAAGGCACTCAATCAACAGTGCAGAACCCTGCGGGCCGCGGCATTCGTACATAATCTCGGTGTAGTCAACAACCTCACCGGTGAGGCCAGCGCCGCGCTTGATGGCGCGGTCAATATTGTCAGCGGGCACCGAAGTCTTTTTTGCCTTGGTCACGGCAAGTTCCAAACCAGGGTTACCGGAGAGGTCCGGGCCGCCCATACGTGCAGCAACTTCAATGTTCTTGATCAGCTTGGCAAAGGACTTCGCGCGGCGGCTATCGAGGATGGCCTTCTTGTGCTTAGTGGTTGCCCATTTGGAGTGGCCTGACATGCTTTACGCTTCTCCTCTGATCATGCGAATAAAAAGTTCGTGGACGCGCAACTCCCCCGTCACTTCCGGGTGGAAGGAGGTAGCCAGCAATTGGCCGGAGCGCACTGCCACAATTCTAGCCTTTCCATGCAAAGTCTCCGTGTGTGCGGCGTTTCGCGGTTCAACTTGGGCCAAGATTTCTACCCCGTCGCCCACACGTTCCACCCAAGGCCCACGGATAAATACTGCATGGACTTTCTCTACCTCGGGGTTGCCGTTACGGCCAGCGCTGAATTCAAGACCAGCGAAGTCTAGGTCCGTTTCAAAGGACTCGCGTTGGCGGCCAAAGGCGTTGCGCCGGACCGTAATATCCAGTCCACCAAAGCTGCCTTGTGGGACACCTTTAAGGTCAGTGGTGGGATCAGCGATCTCATCTGCCAACAAAATCATGCCCGCGCACGAGCCGTAGACCGGTAGCCCCTCACGGATCCGTTCCTTGATGGGCTCAGCCAGATCAAAGATCCTAGCGAGTTTGTCAATGGTGGTGGATTCCCCGCCCGGGATGATCAGCCCGTCAACGCTGGCCAGTTCGCTGGGCCGGCGGACACCAATGGCTCTGGCGCCGGAACGCTCTACGGCCTGGATGTGTTCACGAACATCGCCTTGGAGGGCAAGAACTCCAACATGTGGATCAGCAGTGTGTGCAACTTTCACCTGAACATTCTAGGCGTGTGGTGCGCCCCGGAGCTGCGGAGCACTGAACCCAGTAGCATTGACAAGGATTCAAAAGACGAGCGAAGAGGTAGGCACTATGTGCGGAATCGCCGGTTACCACGGTTTTGGTGAAGATGAAGCGATGTTGCGGGTTATGAATGACTGCATCGAGCACCGCGGCCCCGACGGCGAGGGCTACTTCACCGAAGGCAACGTGGGTTTGGCCCACCGCAGGCTCTCGATTATCGACGTCGCGCACGGCCAAGAGCCGATGATTAGCGCCGATGGCGACACCGTTTTGGTGTACAACGGCGAGGTGTACAACTACCAAGAGTTGCGCGCCGAGCTCGAGGCTTTGGGCCGTTCCTTCCGTACTCAATCGGACACTGAAGTGGTGCTGCAGTCCTATGAGCAGTGGGGCACTGAAGCGTTTGACCGCTTTAACGGTATGTTCGCTTTCGCCATCCTGGACAAGAAAAAGAACGTCACCGTTCTGGCACGCGACCACTTTGGTATCAAACCTCTGTACTGGGCTAACGCCGGAACCGATGCAGCGCCCAAGATCATTTTTGCCTCAGAAATCAAGCCGATTCTTCAGACCGGCAAGGTGGCCCGCAAAGCCAACGAGCGCATTTTGTACCGCTACTTGCAGTACCGCATCCACGATGACTCTTCAGAGACCTTCTTTGACGGCGTCTCCAAGTTGCAGCCCGGCGAGATGATGCACATCAACAATGAGACTGGCACCTTCCAGATCAGCTCATTTACCCGCCTGCGTGAAGAACTCGAAGAGCTCTCCACGGTCAACCGCGAATACACCCCGGCTGTGACCGAGGAGTACCGTCAGCGTTTCACCGAGGCCATTCGCCTGCGCCTGAAATCTGAAGTTCCTGTGGGCTCGGCCCTCTCCGGTGGTTTGGACTCTTCGGCGGTGGTGGTCACCATCAACAAGCTGATGCAGGAGAACGCCGAGTCAACCTCTTCGATTGGTGCAAAGCAGAACACCTTCAGTGCTGTTTTCCCCAATTCGATCAACGACGAAGAGCACTACGCTGACGCAGCTATTGCCAAGTGCAGCGGCAACATCCAAGCCCACAAGATCCTTCCCAAGGCAGAGAATTTTGCTGCCGACTTGGATGACTTTGTGCGGACCATGGAAGAGCCCATCATTTCCTCCGGCCCCTACGCGCAGTACTGCGTGATGAAGGAAGCCTCCAAGCACGTCACTGTGTTGTTGGATGGCCAGGGTGCTGACGAGATGATGGCCGGCTACATTCCGTATTACTTCGCTTACTTGCGCCAGCTCAAGGCCAAGGGTGACTACAAAACCTTCCTGAAAGAAGCCACGTCCTCGCTGGACATCTTCTACCGCTTGGGCCGTTTCCGCCTACAGTCCAAGCTCACCGCCAAAAAGACTGTGGCCATGAGCTCGCTGCTGAACAAGTCCTTCACCGGCCAGTACAAGGGCGAGTCTTTCAGCAACATTGCTGACAACATGAAGCTGCGCCTGATTGACGATTTGTTCCACAAGTCCTTGCCGTCGCTGCTGCGCTACGAGGACAAAAACACCATGCGCTTCTCCCTGGAGGGCCGTGTGCCGTTCTTGGACAAGGAAGTGGTGAAGTTCCTGTTCAGCCTTTCCGATGAAGCGATCATCAAGGGTGGTTGGAACAAGCGAATTCTCCGGGACGCAACGCGTGGTCTGTTGCCTGAGAAGATCAGCAACCGCCGCAACAAGATCGGTTTCACCACCCCCGAGGCGGAGTGGTTCAAGCTGATGAAGGAGCGGATTTACCAGGTCTTTATGTCTAATTCCTTCGCTGAGCGTCCGTATTGGAACCGCGAAGCAGTTCTGACGGCTTTTGAGGAATACCTCAATGACAAAAACGACGCCGACACCATGATTTTCTGGCGTCTGCTTAACGTTGAGTTGTGGTTCCGTGAGTTCATTGATCAGAACGAAACCCCGGCTGACGTTAAGGAAAACAAGAGCGACTACGAACCGAACCCGGGCAAGAACCTGGACATCACGGTTCCGGCTGAGGCTGGTGGGGCAACCTTCCGCCGCTACCCGCTTCAGACTGGTGTTTTCAAGCGTGAAACGGATCTGGATCCCGAGGTTTTGGGTTACGTTCAGCGCTTCTTCAGCGGCCTGGCGGAGGCAGACGAGGCGACTCGAACCGCCGTCGCACAGCAGCCTTGGTACCTACTCGTGAGCGAAAAGATCGTAGCTATCACTCAGGGCCGTTCCTTCCCGGTCTGGGAGATCAATGTTTCCCCCGCAGCCCGTGTACTCAGCAAGTTTGTGAAGCGGACCCCGGCAGGGATCGGTTTGGGCAGCCCGTGGTCCATGCAGATCGCCATCAACGAGGTGGGTTTGCCGCTGATTGTCAAAGCTGCTGCTGCCAGTGTTGTGGGCAAGTTCCAGGGCAAGAGCGGCGTATTCTACAACGTGGTGGGTAACAACATCAACGCCATCGACGGCGCCACCCCCTACTCCTTGGGATCTTCGGCTAACTCGGTGAAGTTGGCTCCCAAGGATCCGGAGCTGGTGGCTCAGCGCTTGAGCAAGCTGATTCGCGCGAGCGTCCCGACCGAGTTCGCTGCAACCTTCGCTGGCACTGCAATCATGGATGCCAACGATCTCGGTGTAGTTGCCATGGGTCATGACACTGACTTGCCCAAGGAAACCATCCAGGCGATCTTCAAGGACAACCCGCAGGGTCAGGGCGCGCAGGCCACCCCGATGTCTTTGGTCTTCAAACAGAGCTAATTACGCCGAACTAGCTCGCGTTTGTGGCTCTACCCAGCTTAGGGTGGAGCCACAAACGCGAGCTTTTTTGTTTACTGTCTTGTTTCTTTAGGTCCTGGTTTCTAGAGGCTCTAGGCACGAGCACCTTGGGTATGAAAGTCTTATTTCATGACTAATCCTCTCCTGAGCCCCAGCACGCTGCCGTACCAGCTTCCCCCGTTTAACGAAATCACCACCGCACATTACGCCGAGGCAGTGGAAGCCGGGCTTGCTGAACATCTCAACGAGATTAACGCGATCACTAGCAATCCTGACGCCGCGAATTTTGAGAATACTGCGCTGGCTATGGAGCGTTCCGGAACCCTGTTGCAACGTGCCGCAGCAGGGTTTTTTACTCTAGTTTCGGCGGACGCTACGGATCAGATTCGCGAGCTCGAAACCAAGCTTTCCCCCCTGTTCTCCCAGCACCAAGACGCAGTGTTTATGAATCGGGATCTCTATGACCGGTTCGCAGCAATTCCTACCCAGAACATTGATCCTGAGTCAGCACGGCTCGTGGAGGATTACCTCAAGGAGTTCCGTCAGTCCGGCATCCAGCTCGAGACCGGTGCTCAGGGCCGTTTACGCGAGTTAAATACCGAGCTTTCGCGCCTTGGCACCGACTTCGGCCAGCGGGCCAAGGAAGCCATGAAAAAGGCTTCGTTAATGCTCGACGACGTTGCAGACTTGGACGGTCTGCCCGCCGACGATGTAAACACCGCAGCCGAGGCAGCAAGCGCCGCAGGGCACCCAGGCAAATACCTCCTCACGCTGATCTTGCCCAGCAACCAGCCAGCCATGGCCAGCCTGAACAACCGTGAGGTCCGTCAGCGTCTCTACCAAGCTTCGATCGGGCGTGGGATTGATGACTCGGATTTGGACGTAAGGGCCACTGTTCTGGAACTCGTCAAGCTCCGCGCCGAAAAGGCAGCACTTCTTGGGTTCGCAAATTACGCGGAACTGGCCCTCGAGGACCAAACTGCTCCTGGCATCAACCAGGTTCAGGAAATGCTCCAGCGCTTAGCGCCGGCGGCTGTCCGGAACGCCAACGGCGAGGCAGAGGCTCTCGCCGAAATCGCTGGCCATCCGCTCGAGGCCTGGGACTGGGCGTACTATTCGGCCAAGGTCCGGAGCAGCCGTTACAACGTGGATGAGCAGGCGTTGCGGCCCTACTTTGAGCTGGAGACCGTCCTGCGCGATGGTGTGTTCTACGCTGCCGAAAAGCTTTACGGTGTCACCTTCACCGAGCGCCCGGACCTCAAGGGCTACCACCCCGACGTTCGTGTGTGGGAAGTCTTTAACGCTGACGGTAGCGGTCTCGGCCTGTTTTTGGGTGACTACTACACCCGTGAGTCCAAGCGCGGCGGTGCGTGGATGAATTCATTGGTGGATCAGTCTGAATTGCTCGGCGGAAAACCAGTGGTGATCAACAACCTGAACATCTCCAAGCCGGCCGCCGGTGAGCCAACTTTGCTCACTTTGGACGAGGTGCGGACGGCGTTCCACGAGTTCGGTCACGCCTTGCACGGACTGTTTTCCAACGTCACCTACCCGCGGTTTTCCGGGACCAGCGTGCCACGTGACTTTGTGGAGTACCCCTCGCAGGTGAACGAAATGTGGATCCTGTGGCCGGAGGTTTTGGCCAACTATGCCAAGCACTACCAGAGCGGTGAGGCTTTGCCGGCTGCAGACGTTCAAAATCTGGTTGATTCCCAGGTATGGGGCGAAGGCTTTGGCACCACCGAATACTTAGGTGCTGCACTGTTGGACTTGGCCTGGCACACCGTCACGGCCGCTGACGTTCCGGGCGATGCCCTTGCTTTTGAGGAATCTTCGCTCGCCGCTGCCGGGTTGGCCCACGATCTCATTGCCCCGCGTTACCGCACGGGCTATTTCCAGCACATCTTCGCCGGCTCCGGCTACTCTGCCGGCTACTACTCCTACATTTGGAGCGAAGTCCTGGACGCTGACACCGTGGAATGGTTCAAGGAAAACGGCGGCCTCACGAGGGCCAACGGCGATCACTTCCGCAAAGAACTACTCTCCCGCGGAAACAGCCGCGAACCGTTAGAAAGCTTCCGCGCCTTCCGTGGCCGCGACGCAGCCCTACAGCCGCTGCTAACCCGCCGTCGTTATTTAGGGCTTTTTACCAGCCGCGATCAGCCAAACGGGTGAACGCGGTGTTGGTCAACTGGCTGGAGTCCTGCGGAGCCTGCGACGGCGGCACGTTGATGCCCACCATGGCCTCGCCCAAACCGCGGGAAACCTTGGCAATGACGTCAGGGTCGTCGTAGAAGGTGGTGGCCTTCACAACCGCTGCTGCACGCTCTGCCGGGTTGCCTGACTTGAAGATACCGGAGCCAACAAATACACCATCGGCGCCGAGCTGCATCATCATGGCTGCGTCAGCGGGGGTAGCAATACCACCAGCGGTGAACAGCACCACGGGAAGCTTACCGGTGGCGGCAATTTCCTTAACCAGTTCATACGGTGCCTGAAGTTCCTTGGCGGCAACGTAAAGCTCGTCTTCCGGCATGGAGGAAAGCTTGGCGATCTCAGCGCGGATCTTGCGCATGTGACCCGTAGCGTTGGAGACGTCACCGGTACCGGCTTCGCCCTTGGAGCGAATCATTGCGGCACCTTCATTGATGCGACGCAGTGCTTCACCGAGGTTGGTGGCGCCACAAACGAAGGGAACAGTGAAGTTCCACTTGTCGATGTGGTTGATGTAGTCGGCCGGGGTGAGAACCTCGGACTCGTCGATGTAGTCAACACCGAGGGACTGAAGGACCTGAGCCTCAACAAAGTGACCGATGCGGGCCTTGGCCATGACCGGGATGGAAACGGCATCAATGATGGCGTCGATCATGTCCGGATCAGACATACGAGACACGCCACCTTGAGCGCGAATGTCAGCTGGCACACGCTCGAGGGCCATAACGGCTACGGCACCGGCGTCTTCGGCGATGCGCGCCTGCTCTACGTTGACAACGTCCATAATGACGCCGCCCTTGAGCATTTCCGCCATGCCGCGCTTAACACGGCTGCTGCCGGTAACTGCGGCAGCGGCGTTGCCGGATTCGCCGGTTACTTCAGGTGTAGACACAAAAACCCCTATGGGTAGAAAAATTGGACTTCGCTGGTGCCGAGCAGCAGCAAAAAGCTGGACGCACCGGATGATCTGACCGAGAAGCCAGACACAAACCATAGTAGTCCCCGCCACACTCCGGGGCTGAATCAGATTACCGAGATTGCTTGTACACGGTGGAAATGCGCTGAACCACTGTCACCAAGCTGGCCGCACCGAGCAGGCAGAGTGTCACAAACAGAACGACTTCCGGCAAGCCCAGACCGGTAAACCCGGTCACCACCAGCACCGAAACCAAACGTTCAGCCCGTTCAGCAATACCAACGTTGGCGGTGAATCCAAGCGCTTCCGCTTTGGCTCGAGCGTAGGAAACCACCATGCCAAGGACCAAACAGACGACGGCGGCAATAGCAATCGCGTGATTGTCACCCCGGGTGAAAAACCAGATGGTCACACCAGCAAAGAGAGCACCGTCGGCAATGCGGTCCAAGGTTGAGTCTAAAAAGTTGCCCCAAGGGCCGCTGCGTCCCTGAATTCTGGCCATCATGCCGTCAAGGACGTCTGAGAAAATGAACGCCGTAATAAACAGGGTCCCCCACCAGAGCTGACCAAGTGGGTAGAACACCAAGGCGCCCACCACAACCCCCAGTGTGCCTACGATCGTCACAGCGTCAGGAGAGACGCCGATCTTCAGGAGCCAACGCGCAAGAGGGCTAAAAAGTCGCGTGAAAAAGCCACGCGCATAGCGATTAAGCATCAGCTGGCCACGCCTCGGCCACTAGCTGGCGTACCTCGCCAAGTGTTTGAGTGATGGCTTTGGTTTGGGCGATGATGGGGAAAAAGTTTCCGTCCCCACCCCAGCGCGGAACCACGTGCTGGTGCAAGTGAGCCTTGATTCCGGCGCCGCCCACCGCCCCTTGATTCATTCCGAGGTTAAAGCCGCCCGGGTTAGACACTTGGCGCAGTACACGCATGGCCGTCTGGCTTAGTGCTGCAAACTCTGCCGTTTCTTCCACCGTGATGTCAGTGTATTCAGGAACGTGCCGGTACGGGCACACCAAGAGGTGGCCAGGGTTGTACGGGTACAGGTTCAAAACCACGTAGCAAGTTTTGCCCCGGTAAACGATCAAGGAATCTTCGTCGCTTCGTGATGGCGCAACGCAGAACGGGCAGTCGTCCTTGCCCTTGAACTGGTCCTGCCCACCTTTGATGTAGGCCATACGGTGTGGGGTCCACAGGCGCTGAAAAGCGTCAGGAACGCCGGGCAGCTGAAAGTCATCGCTCACTTCAGCATCGCCCGGATACTGTTGCTGTGCGCCTGTGGACTCCACCATGTACTTAGGCCGTTCGATTCTTGACGGCGTCCACAATGCGCTGCACGGCTTCTTCAACCGGCACACCATTATCTTGGCTACCGTCACGGAAGCGGAAGGAGACAGCTCCGGCTTCCGCGTCTTCCCCACCGGCAATTAGAACAAATGGAATCTTGTCCTTGCTGACGGTGCGGATCTTCTTCGGGAAGCGGTCCGAGGAAATATCCACCTCGGCACGGATACCCGCAGCCTTAAGGCGAGCGACGACGTCGAACATGTAATCGTTGAAGGCCTCAGCCACGGGTATACCTACCACCTGGACTGGCGCCAGCCAGGCAGGGAACGCACCGGCATAATGCTCGGTCAAAACACCCATAAAACGCTCTACCGAACCAAACAGCGCGCGGTGAATCATCACCGGACGTTGACGGGTTCCGTCGGCAGCCTGATACTCCAATTCGAAGCGCTCCGGCAGGTTAAAGTCGAGCTGAATCGTGGACATCTGCCAAGTACGCCCCAGCGCATCCTTGGCTTGTACCGAGATCTTGGGACCGTAGAACGCAGCTCCCCCGGGATCCGGAACCAGTTCCAGTCCTGACGCTTCTGCTACCTCGGACAGAGTGCGAGTTGCTTCTTCCCAGATGGCATCATCACCAACGAACTTTTCTTCATTCTTGGTGGAAAGTTCCAGGTAGAAGTCGTCCAAACCGTAGTCCTTGAGCAAACCAAGAACAAAGTTCAGCGTGGTGGTGAGCTCATCCTTCATCTGCTCTTTGGTGCAGTAGATGTGAGCATCATCCTGTGTCATACCGCGCACACGAGTCAGACCGTGCACCACGCCTGACTTCTCGTAGCGGTACACGGAGCCGAACTCGAACAATCGCAGCGGCAGTTCACGGTAAGAGCGGCCGCGTGAGCGGAAGATCAGGTTGTGCATGGGGCAGTTCATCGGCTTGAGGTAGTAGTCTTGGCCGGGCTTGCGAACCGTGCCGTCCTCGTTGAGTTCCTCATCCACGTGCATGGCCGGGAACATTCCGTCCTTGTACCAGTCAAGGTGCCCGGAAACTTCGTAGAGGTGGCCCTTGGTGATGTGCGGGGTGTAAACGAACTCGTAGCCTGCATCAACGTGGCGCTGACGGGAGTAGTCCTCCATGGCCTTGCGGATGATGCCGCCCTTGGGGTGGAACACCGGCAGGCCGGAGCCCAGCTCGTCCGGGAAGGAGAACAGGTCCAGTTCCACACCGAGCTTGCGGTGATCGCGGCGCTCGGCCTCGGCCAGACGCTCTTGGTACTCCTTGAGGGCTTCCTTGGTGGGCCACGCTGTACCGTAAATGCGCTGGAGCTGCTGGTTGTTCTGGTTTCCCAGCCAGTAGGCAGCCGAAGAACGAGTCAGCGCGAAAGCGTTGGAGATCATCTTGGTGTTGGGCAGGTGCGGGCCGCGGCACAAATCGCACCACACACTGTCGCCGCTCTTGCGGTCAACGTTGTCGTAGATGGTGATCTCGCCAGCACCAACCTCAACGTTCACACCTTCGGCGGCGTCGACGTCGTCACTGTTGTTCTTTTTGCCCAGCAGTTCGAGCTTGTACGGCTCGTTCTTCATGGCTTCGCGGGCTTGGTCCTCGGTGACCACACGGCGAACGAACTTTTGGTTTTGGTTGACGATCTTGAGCATCATCTTCTCGAGGGTTTTCAGATCCTCGGGAGTGAACGGCTCAGCAACGTCAAAGTCGAAGTAGAAGCCGTCACGGATGTACGGGCCAATGCCCAGCTTGGCATCGGGACGCAATTGCTGCACGGCTTGGGCCATCACGTGGGCAGTTGAGTGGCGCAAAACGTTCAGGCCATCGGGAGAATCAATGGTGACGCCTTCAACCGTTGCACCTGCAGGCAAGGGCTGGTCTAAATCTTTGAGTTCACCATTAACCCGGGCCACAACTACATCGCGGCGCTCAAAAAAGAGTTCCGCGCCGGTGGTCCCGGTAGTCACCATTTTCTCTTCGCCGTCGACGTTAAGGGTGATCTGCTGGACTTCTGACACGGGTGTCTCCTATTCATGTTGAGGCTTCATAGCTTGTGGCATACGTTGACCACAGCCAGCCTCTGTAATCGTATCGGTTCCAGTTGGAGGCGACCAACCGAGCAATTGCCGGAGTTTGAGCCCGGGTTAAAGCCCGACGGCGGTTCGCTTCAGTTCAGGGCTCGAGGCACGGATGCCGCTCAGCTCGCTGGTATTCAATGCGCTGTTATTCAGCTCAGCAAGGTCCCATGCCATGGATGCGGACAGGCTAATCCCCCGGTCCCCTGTCCGGCGTGTGGTTCCTCGAATCAGGAGCAAACGGGTGCCAAAAAGTAACGGTCCCGCCTGTTCTTGGGCTTCGTGGAAGAACACTGAATCCACACACCCTGTGCCGTCATCAATACTGATAAACACCACTCGGCGCCCACCGCGCATGGGCGGGGTTTGGGTGGCCACCCGGATACCAGCAACCAATACCTCGGTTCCGTTGCGCAAGGCCAAAAGCTGGTTTGCGGTGGTGACACCCAGCTGTTCAAGCAACGGTTTGTAGCTTTCCAGCAAGTGGCCGCTGACGTCCATGGCCATAAGGTCCAGTTCGGAGCGGACTTTTTCTCTTTGGCTAGGTTCCGGCAGTTCTGCTTTGAGATTGCGTAGCTCAACATCGCCCAGTGGAAGAGACAGTTGCCCTTCGATGGGGCCGTGCCCCCGTGCGGAGGTGGTTTTGGTGGATAGCTGCTGCAAGTGCTGGACCAAGTCCGCCCGGCTAGAGCGCCCGCCGGACTCTTTATGCAAGGCGTCAAAGGCACCCAACTGGGCGAGGCGTTTGATGTTGGGTTTGGAGATGCGTGCCCGCACCCGCAAGTCCGCCAAAGAATCGTAGGGTTGCCCGGCCACTAGCCGTTTAAGCTCGGCACCAGAGAGTCCGTAGATCCCTTTGAGACTCAGACGGATGCCCAGTTTGCCAGCATCCGGGCCGGTGTGGACCCGTTCCACCCGGTATTCTTCACCGCTTGAATTGATGTCCAAAGGGAGGATGGGAATACCCAAACGTCTGGCCTCAGCCACAAGGAGCCGTTTGGGGTACATGCCTGGATCGTGTTCCCACAGGCCAGCCAAAAATGCTTCTGGGTGGTGAGCTTTAAGCCACGCTGATTGGTAAGTGGGCACGGCAAAAGCAGCTCCGTGGGCTTTGCAAAAACCAAAACTGCCAAAGGCCTTCAGTGTTCCCCAGACTTTGTCCACTACTTCAGGGGTGTAGCCGCGTTTGCGGGCTTCTCGACGGAAAAATTCCTCCACCGCGGGTTCACGATTTTCATTGCCGAGCGCCCTGCGGAACTCGTCAGCTTGGGCCAGATCACAATCGGTCATCACGTTGAAAGTTCGGATGATTTGTTCGTGAAAAACCGTCACTCCGTGGGTTTCTTTGAGCACCTCGCGCAGATCAGGGTGCGGGTATTTTTCTGGAGCGAAGCCGTGCCGGTATTCCAAGAAGGGCCGCACCATGTCAGATTTCATGGGGCCTGGCCGGAACAAGGAAATATCGATGATCAGGTCATTAAAGTTTCGGGGTGCTAGCTTCCCCACCAGCTCACGCTGACCCGGGGATTCGATCTGGAAACAGCCCAAAGTGTGAGTACTGCGAATGAGTTCAAAAGTGGGTTCATCATCCAGCGGAACATCGTTGAGCTCAATGTGCCCGTCTTCGCGGATAAAGCCTGGCGGGTTTCCGTGTTGATCCTTGGGGTGGTTTCCGGCGGCCATCACTTCTTCCCGGGAGGGGTGCAACCGAATCACTTCCCGGACGGCAAAAGCCATGGCACTTTGCATCCGGACGCCCAACACATCGAGCTTGAGCATGCCCATCGGGTCCATGTCATGTTTGTCGAACTGACTCATGGGCAGGCCTAAACCACTGGGTTGCACGGGCGTCCGGTCTAAAAGACCAGCATTTCCCAGGATCACCCCACAGGGATGCATGGAGATGTGGCGAGGTAGGCGGTCCAACCTTTCAGTGAGGTCCACCAACAAATCCAGTTGGGGCTCCCGCACATCCAGATAGTTGCCGTCCCTTGTGGGCACACCGGCACCACCTACGCGTGCAGCAAAGTCCCGAAGTTCTGGTTTTTCTACAAGTGCTTCGCGGAAATTACGGGCCGAAAAACGCCAGAGCTGTTTAGCGATCTCACCGATTTCTTCCTCCTCCATTCCCAAGGCCAGCCCGGCATCACGAACAGCACCGCGAGCGCGGTAGCCGTTTTGCATGCTCATGAGGGTGACTCGTTCGTTGCCGAAGCGGGAAAAGATCTTCCGGTAAACGTTGTGCCTTTCGGCGCTTTCCACGTCGATGTCTATGTCCGGGAGGGTTGACCTATCCCGGGAGAGGAAGCGTTCAAAAAGTAGATCGTGGTGGAGTGGGTTTACGTGGCTGATACCGGTGAGGTAGTTGACCAAGCTGGACGCTCCGGACCCTCGGGCTGCGGCTCTGACGCCCATGTCCGTGATCATGGTGGAGACTTCGGCAACGGTGAGGAAGTAGGAGGCGAAGCCTAGTTTTCCGATGGTCTCTAATTCCATCTCCATACGTTCTTGGACGTGTTCTAGTTCCTTGGCGGATGCGCCGGCAAAGCGCCGCCCTATTCCGCCTTCACAGCGTGCTCGGAGTTCGGTGAGTGGATGGTTGGTGATTCCGAGTACTGAGGCTTCGGGCACTTGGGGTTGCTTCCAGCCCATGTCCGTTACGGGGTCTATCCGGCAGCGATCTGCGAGCGCCTCTGTGGTTTTGAGGAGTGCTGTGAGTTCTTCGGTTCCGGCTGAGGCTGCGTGCATGATTTCTTGGGCGAGGTCACGCATTTGTGCGCTGGTTTTGAGCCATGCTTGCCCGTTGGGTTGCAGGAGCGGTGCTTGGGATAGTTCGGGGAGGGATTTGAGGGCGCGTGCTGCGTCTAGGACGTCTGCGGTGGCGGCGCCGTCTTCTTCGAGGTACCGGACGGCGTTGCTGAGTACTGCTGGGGTGCTGTGTTCGCGGGCTAGTTTGAGCATTCGGACTGCGTGGGCGGTGCTGTAGGGGCGCCCGGGCGCGCTGAGCTGTGTGACAACTTCGGCGGCGAGTGTCCCGATGGGCATAATGCTGAGCCAGTGTTTGAACAGGCTGCGTGGGCGCAGGTATTTGCGCCCTGCCATGGCGCGGCCTACGTCTGAGTCTGGTCCCAGGAGGACGGTGAGTACGGGCTGGAGGGTGTTGGGGTCTAGTGTTCTGGAGGCCAGTTCTCTTCGTGTGACGGCTACGGCGATGCTGCCACCGGCCTTGCCTGAGGTGTGGGCGTGCGCGTCGGAGATCAGCCGGCACAGTGCCTTGTAGCCAGCCCCATTGTTTCCACCGTGGGCTAGTACAACGACGCGTCCGGCTACGCGGGTTCGGTCGCCACCGTCGTCGTCTTCTAGGACCGCAAGGTCCACCCCGACGATGGGGTCTATCCCTGCATCCATACATGCTTTGAGGTGTTTGACTGTGCCGTAGAGGCCGTCCCTGTCTGTGCAGGCGAGCGCGCTTGCACCATCTGCGGCGGCTGCTGCGGCGAGTTCTGCCGGCCAGGAGACCCCGTAGTGGGCGCTGAATGCGGTGGAGACATGAAGGTGGGTGAAGCTCATTGACGTTTTCGCCTCTAGGCGCTGCGGGAGTCGAGGGTGTGGTGTGTTTTGAGTAGTCGCCAGCGGTTGGCCGCTACGTAGTGGACTAGTTCTACGGTGATTTCTTGAGTGCCGGCCTGTAATTGCAGTCGCCAGATTTTGTGGTCAACCAGCCCGGCGCCGCTGCCCAGTGGTGCCCGGGATTCTTCTGCCCACCATTGGCGGCGTTCAAACCATCGCAGGGGTTCGGCACAAACGAGGTATTCCGTTCCTGCCCAGGTCACTGCGAGCGGCTGGCCGGAGGGTGCACATTCAACATGTAGTCCCTCTGAAAAGACGCCCATGGCCTTCTCCTCCTATCCGTGTGGTCTCAGATAACTCATACATTCGAACGTATGTTCGAATGCGTTAACTGTACCCCTCGGGTCAGACAAGAGCACCCGGCTTTTCAGAAAAGAGCTTCTTCCGGGGTGATCAACTCGGCGGAATTATTGCGTACATTCCCCACTGCGGAACCTACTGCATCCAATGTCCACGTTGTTGCAACCTCGTTGGCTTGGGCTCTGATAAGTTCCACAAGTCCCGGAATGTCCTTGGCTTCTGGGTCTAACCAGTCACCGAGCGCCTCTTTGCTTAGCGGAACGGGAAGCCGGTCGTGTAAAGCGCCGAGCTCTGCGAGGACCGGGTCCTGCGAGTCCGGGCTGGGCGCCGCCGTCGTAATAATGGACGTAGACAAGACCCAACGGTCCGGTGCACCGTCTTCTTTGGCCGGGTCTTTCCACCATTCGTAGAGCCCTGCAAAAACGATCCCTGAACCGGTAGCCGGGTGAACGTAATAAGGCTGCTTGGTTTTCCCTTCGCCCTTTTTCCATTCGTAATAACCGTCGGCTGGCACGGCGCAGCGGCGAGATTTAATCGCCGCCCGGAAGGACGGTTTTTCTAGGACCGTCTCGCTGCGGGCGTTGAACATTTTGACGCCGATGCCGGGATCTTTGGCCCAGCCAGGGATCAGACCCCAACGGGCAACGTGTAACTGGCGGTGCTTCTCGCCGTCCACTAAGCGCTCTAGCAGGATAGGCACGTCAGTGGTGGGGGCAATGTTCCAACTGGGCTGCAGCTGGAACTCTTCTTCGAGTTCGGCGCCGAAATCCGCCACCAAATCCCCTACCGCACGGGCCATCACGTAACGTCCACACATGTCACCAGCATAGGCTTTCACCGCTCCGAAGACCCGGCCTAAAGAGTGGCTGCGTGGAATACTAAGCCGCCGGATATCGTTGGGCACCAAGGAAGCGAACCATCAACACTAAGGAGTTCTCATGGATTTCACCCCAGAGGCCGGCACCATCACCATGTTTTCCACCACGTGGTGCGGATACTGCAACCGTCTGAAGAAGCAATTGGATGCTCAGGGAATTGGCTACACCGAGGTCAACATTGAAGAGGTTGAAGGCACCGCGGCCCTGGTTGAGCAGCTCAACGGCGGCAATCAGACAGTTCCTACCGTGTTGTTCCCGGATGGCACGGCCGCTACCAATCCTTCCGCGGCTGAGGTCAAAAAGCGCCTCGCCGTCTAAGCGCGATTCCCCACGACAAACACGTCCGGGCGGTTGTTTTAGATAGTTGTCTGAAGCGTCTAAGGCATCCGCCGGGGCTCTTGTGATAGACAAGCAGAGGTATTGCTGTCGTCGAAGGGACCAATCGTGGCTCACAAGGTCAAGGGAATTATCGCCAAGTCCAAGGGCGCTCCTGTCACTCTAGAAACCGTTATTGTTCCGGATCCAGGGCCCGGCGAAGCACTCGTAGACATCATCACCTCCGGTGTCTGCCACACAGACTTGCACTACAAGCTCGGTGGCATCAGCGACGACTTCCCCTTCCTCTTGGGACACGAAGCCACGGGTGTTATCGCCGCCGTAGGCCCAGACGTTACAGACTTAGTTCCCGGGGACCGTGTGATTCTGAACTGGCGTGCCGTGTGTGGCAGCTGCCGTGCTTGCCTCAAGGGCCAGCCGCAGTACTGCTTCAACACTCACAACGCCACCCAAAAAATGACTCTCGAGGATGGCACCGAGCTCAGCCCCGCTCTGGGCATTGGTGCCTTCATTGAAAAGACTCTGGTGGCCGCCGGCCAGTGCACCAAGGTTGATCCTGAAGCTGACGCAGCTGCCGTGGGACTCCTCGGTTGTGGTGTGATGGCTGGAATCGGCGCAGCCATCAACACTGGAAACGTCAAACGCGGCGATTCGGTGGCCGTGATCGGTTGCGGCGGGGTGGGCACTGCTGCCATTGCCGGGGCTGCGCTCGCCGGTGCAACCACCATCATCGCTGTGGACATTGATCCGCGGAAACTTGAGCGCGCCAAAACCTTGGGCGCCACCCACACCATCGATTCCTCTGGCACTGACCCGGTTGAGGCCATTCAGGCGTTGACCGGCGGTTTTGGTGCAGACGTGGTCATTGACGCAGTGGGACGGCCTGAAACCTACAAACAAGCTTTCTACGCCCGTGATCTGGCCGGGACGGTGGTGCTTGTGGGTGTTCCCACCCCTGAGATGAAGATCGAGTTGCCGCTCCTGGATGTGTTTGGTCGGGGCGGTTCGTTGAAGTCTTCGTGGTACGGCGATTGCCTGCCCTCCCGCGACTTCCCCATGCTGGTGAGCCTGTACCAGCAAGGCAAGTTGGATTTGGATGCGTTTGTGACTGAGCGGATTGGCATCAATGACATTGAAGCCGCGTTCGAGAAAATGCACAACGGCGACGTGTTGCGTTCGGTGGTGGAGCTCTAGTGGGTGCCCGGATCGACAACGTGGTCACCTCAGGAACGTTCTCCCTGGACGGTGGCACGTGGGACGTTGATAACAATGTGTGGATTGTTGGCGACGATTCGCAGTGCCTGATCATTGACCCGGCGCATAACCCGCAGAAGGTGAGTGACGCCGTCGGGCAGAGAAAAGTCACGGCAATCCTGCTCACTCATGGGCACGATGACCACGTCCGTGCAGCACTTGAGGCACAGAAGCTTTTTGATGCTCCCGTGTATTTGAGCCCGGCTGACCGGATGCTGTGGGACACGGTTCACCCAGATACCGCTCCGGACGCTGAGATGAGTGACGGGCAGAAGTTTGAGGTGGCAGGAACGGAGTTGGTGGCTCTGGCTACGCCGGGGCACTCACCAGGCTCGGTGAGCTTCTATATCCCGGAGTTGAGTACCGTCATTACTGGCGACACTCTCTTTAAGGGTGGGCCCGGAGCCACGGGACGTTCTTTTAGTGATTTCCCCACCATCATCGAATCCATCAAGAGTCGATTACTAACCTTGCCAGGTAATACCAAGGTGCTGACCGGGCACGGGGATTCAACAACCATTGGTGCTGAGGCGCCGGATCTGCAGGACTGGATAACCCGCGGGCACTAGCCTGCTTCTTATCCGCAGGCGTTTCTCACCCGCAAACGGACTATTCACCGCGGGATTCCCAGGTGATTAGTCCGTTTGCCGGTGAATACCTTCGAGCCAGTCGAAGCTTTTGAAGCTCAACTCGGTGGTGGCTGCGTAGGCGGCGATCACTGCTTCTTCAATATCGTCCACACCAACATGTGGCACCAAGTCATCCACGGACCCGGCTGTGGTGGGATCCCAATCAAGCCCCAGCTCCGAGTACACGTCTTCTAAAACTCGTCGGATGGGCTGGGAGCGTTCCACCACAATCACCGAGCTGAACAGCCACCCTCCGGAAACAACACGTTGGGCAGTGCCTACGAGTTTGAGCCGGTGCTGGGGGAATATCGGGTCCACCCCGTGAACGCTGAACTCACCGGGGCAATATTCGCCCGGGATCTCCCCCACCCCGGCCACAACTCCGGTGGCCACCAGCGAGTTGGCGAGCAGTTCGCCAAACTGGGCGAACCGTCGTCGTGCTCCAGCAATAGCATCCGGACTGGGTTCCACGTGGTCCACCACTAGGCAGCCTTGGTGGTACGCGGCAGCGCGGCCGCCGGCGCGCCGGACTAGTGGCTCAAATCCGGCGTTGCGTGCGGCAATTTCGGCGGCGGGGAAACCGGGAAGTTTGGTGTCTCGCTGCCCAAACGCCAACGTTGGCTGGGGGCGGTAGAGCCGGACGGTGGGGCCCAACTTTTCTTGCCGGGCGGCGGCCAGCATTTCCAAGGCAAAGTCTAGGTCGGCTTCGGCACCCAGGCTCCGGTCCTGACGAACGATGGAGAGCACTGTTACTTAGACCTTTCGCACGGTAAGAATTTGCTCGGAACGGCCAAAGGGTCCCTGCTCATCGTGCAGGACAGTGGAGGTCAGGCCAATTCCATCGGTGCCAAAGGTAACGGAATTATCCAAGCCCAACCATTCGCCCTCCGGCATCCGGTACATGTGGATTTGCAGGTCCAAGTTGGGGAACGCATAGGTGTTTTCGCCCGGAGCAACGCGGGCAGCGATGCCGTTAGAGGTGTCCACTAGGCCGATGAGTCGCGCGAGATCGGTGCTATCTGCAGCGTCGGTGAGCGGGTATCCGGGTTTGATCCACACTTGGCCGCTGCCTGGCCGGTGATTGGGAGCCACCGCCATCTCGAGGGATTGGATGTATCCGCCTGGCCACACGGTGCTTCCGTCCCAAACTTCGCATTCGCTGCGCGGCGCCATGGTGGTGTCCTCCACAGCTGCAACCTCGCTGGTGTCGCTGGTCATCATGCGCCATGCGGTGGCGCGGATGGCGGTGCGCCCGTTGGCGATCATTTCTGCTTGGATGAGTTCGATGGTTTTGCCGGGCCGTAGGGTGGTGGTTTCAAGGTGGAATTCGCCGCCGGGGATGAGACCTAGAATTTCGTAGCTGATGCGGGCCATGCGCAGATCTTCGCGAGGCTCATGACGAAGTAGCGCTTCGGCGAGCAAACCGGAAGCGGGAGCCATGTGTTGTTCGTGGGGATTCCACGCGCCTTGAACGTGAATCGTGGAGCGATATTTTCCGTCCCCCAGCCATTGGTAGTAGAAGTCACCTTCGGCCAGTTCTGGCAAATCCACCGTTTGCTCCTTCGCTTGTGCAGTATTTACGGCTCCACTCTAGCGTCAAGTGGTTCGCTTCTTTCCGCAGGTGTTGCGCGTCTGCGGCGGACAATAATGGTCAGCGCAATCACTACTAGCAGGAGCCCTAAGCCAGCGAGTGTCCACGGCGATTTGCCCGCCAAAGTGATCCACGCGTCGATCGCGGCCAGCCCTACGGTGGCGTACAGAAACGCCCACATGAGTGAACCTACGACGACGGCTGGCACGTAGCGTTTGAGTGGCATCTTCCCTGCCCCGGCGGTGAGGTTCACCGCGGTTTGGATGCCGATGGTCAGGAACGAGAACATCACGGCCCAGGGCCCCCAACGGGCTATGAGTTTGCGTGCCGTATCGGCTTTGGGACCGGTAAGGTGACGGCCAAGTTTGCTGCGTGCAGCCCCGGCGGTGGCGCCTCGTCCTAGCCAATAGGTGGCGTTGGCGCGCAGCATCACAATCACAAAGAGCGCTGCGACTGCCACTTCGAAGGGCAAGGACATGATCTGATCCACCAATACAGGCTACCGACACTGAGGTAGGTAGACTCAAAAGCGGTCCTTCACACACAACGGGAAGAGGTGGCCAGCTGATCCGGGTCATTAGCTATAACTTGCGCAAACATGCGGCCAGCGGCGAGCTTGAAGACTTGGTAGCGACGTTTAAGGTCGATGCTTTGTGCATTCAGGAATGCACCACCGCTGACATGCCTGAGGCGATTGGCCACTTGCGTTTGGCGGATGCCACCCGTGGGAATCGTTTGGGTTTGGCGATTTATTACGACGCCGAACGGTTCACTGACGCGCACACCAAGGCTTTTTCACTCAAAAAGTCCATGCATGACCATGTCCTCTCCCCCGCCCATGAGCGGCTTTTGGGGACTCGGCTGGTGGATATCGCCACGGGGCA
This sequence comes from Pseudarthrobacter sp. J1763, assembly GCF_050490295.1. Lineage (NCBI taxonomy): Bacteria > Bacillati > Actinomycetota > Actinomycetes > Micrococcales > Micrococcaceae > Pseudarthrobacter > Pseudarthrobacter sp. J1763. Next base: position 272,508 of record NZ_JBNPEN010000003.1, read on the forward strand.
TGAACTGGTGCTGGGCTCTTTCCACGCCGCACCGCTGACCGCATCGAACTCTTTGCGGCGTAAGCAGATCCATGCCGCGCATGCGGAACTTTTGGGTTTGGGTGGCGAGAAGATGACACTGATGGTGGGCGACTTCAACTATCCGCTGTTCACCAATAGCCTGACGCGGCACGTGCGGGACACCGGCTTTGATCTTTCACTCAGTGACCGGAAAACGTACACACGATACCGGGTGTTTAAGGGTCACTTCGACTTCGCCACCTCGCAAGGCTTGAATATCACCAAGGTCCAGACACTCCCCCGCGGCGCCTCTGATCATTTGCCGATTATGGTGACGGCCGAATTCGGCGACTAACTTTTCCGAACGAAACGCGAGTGCGCCACTTTCTCTGAGGTGGCGAATTCGGCCAGTTCCAGCGCTGTGGTGTCCACGCCGTCGAACAGGCTTGCGCCGGCACCTAGAATCACCGGAACCGTGGCTACGTGCAGTTCGTCCACGAGCCCAGCGTTGAGGTATTCGCGGACCGTTTCCGCGCCACCGCCTAGGCGAACATCTTTTCCGGCCGCAGCCTCCATCGCTTGGTCATAGGCGCTCTGGATACCGTCGGTGACAAAGTAAAACGTGGTGCCGCCTTCCATCGGTAGCGGGTCCCGGGCGTGGTGGGTGAGCACAAATACGGGGTGCCCGTAGGGTGGGGTTGGGCCCCACCAGCCGTCCCAAGTTTTTGATTCAGGGGTGTCCCAAGCGCCACGGTATGGGGTGAACATGTTCCGGCCCATGATGGTGGCCCCAATGTTTTCTTCTCCCCGGCGCAGCCACTGATCATCAATGCCTGTGGTTCCGCCTTCTTGGCCCATCATGCCCCGGCCAAAGGAGGTTTCAAACACCCATGCGTGGAGGTTCTCGGTGCCGATGCCTAACGGGGCTTCCAGGCTCTGTTCCGGTCCGGCCATGTAGCCGTCTAGGGAGGTGGCCAGGCTGTGGGCGCGTAGTCGGGGCATTAGTGTTTCGCCTTTGAGTGCTTGTTGGATGCGAGAAATTCGAGCAGGAGTGGCGCCAGTGCAGCGGGGTCGGCGTTGTGGGTCTGGTCTTCGAGTTCCGCTGTGGAGCCGTGTTGAACGGCAGCGGCAACTTCCCGTGCAGATTGTTGGGCCCACGCGGGACTGCTGCCACCGTGGACAACTAATACCGGCGCTTTGATGCGAGCTAGCCGTTCCTGAGGGACTACCGCGTCGCCGACTATGTGAAGGTCGTAGAACAAGGTGTGAGCAATGGCAGTGAGTTGGGGCCACCACGGCGCATTGACCATGTCCGGATCGGTGGGCGCCCCAACGTGTGCCATAAATGCTTGGACGGCTTGGTCGCGTTGATCGTTTTCCACTAGTTGTTGTACCCGCTGGGCGAAGGCATCCCACGGTTCATCTGGGTCCTGGGGTGTGCAATATGGGGGTTCGTAAGCAAATACGCCGCCGAACGGTACGCCCGCGGCTGCGGCCTCGAGCGCAAGAATCGCTCCAGAGGAGTGTCCGTAGACGGCCACGTTGCCGTCGATTGCCTGGACAACTGCGGCGATATCTTCAATTTCACGGTCGACGGCGTAGGGCTGAGTATCGGTGCTTTCTCCCCTGCCGCGCCGGTCCAGTCCGTAGACGGTGAATGTGTCTTGGAGGAACGGTACATAGGGCTGTACGGCGTGGCGGTTGCTGAGTGCCCCGCCGATGATTAGCAACGGATCACCGCTTCCGGCAGCCTCAAAGGCAATCGAAGTCCCATCAGAGGAGGTGACGTGCTCAACCATGGTGCAATCCGCCTTTGGAGTCATAAAAATACAAGCAGAATATGTCTACGCCTGGTGGAGAGGATCGGCAAGAGGCACTGGTCGATTTAGTCGAGGACCCGCTGCCGGAGCGCCGCGAGGATCCGCTCAATATCAAGTACGACGGCGGCTCCCGGTGCGAGTGCGTATCCGTCACTTTTGGGGGCAGCGGCGATTTCCTTAGAAAGTTCAGTGAGGCTAGTGCGGACAGTTTCCAATGATGCTTCGTCGGTCCCGCTCTCATCCCACTTCTCCAGTGCTGCCGCCGTGGCATCGAGACAATTGCTCAAGGGGCGGCGCAGATCTTCGATGAGTTCCACTTGTACTGGCGCATCCTGCACTGCGCCGGCCAGCACATCAGTGATGTTCCGGACGTGGAAAGTGATGGCTTCCAATGCGGCGAGGTCTTCAAAGTTGTTGTCTACTAGTTGCTTGCGTGACTTGCGATAGCCACGTGGATTGGCCCGTTGGCTTTCATGGGCTTCATAGGCTGCGGCGCGAATTTCACTGACAGTGCTTGTCATCAGCTCCGCGCGGTCCGCCCAGTCTTGTTCCTCTGGTGGCCAGTGGCCCACAAGCGCGCTGGCCATGTCTCGGAGTTGTTGGACAAGGACTCCACGGCCGCGCGAAGTATGTGACAACGCTGCGTTGAGCCTTATCGGCGGGAGGATGGTCAGATTTACAGCTAGCCCCACCACCACACCCAACGCCATCTGAACCAAATACCCAATGGAATAGTCGTCAGCATTCTGCCCGCCGACGATCAGCACAAAAAGAACAGCCATGGGCACGTATTCGCGTCCGGCTCCCAGCCGGTGATGACCGGATAAAAGCACACCGAGGCCTACCGCAAGGGAAATGGTGATGATGTTCGGGCTGCCAGCGAGGAGAACGCCGCCAGCCAACAAGATGCCAAGAACAAGACCCAGTAGCGTCTGGAAACCTACGCGTACCGAACCCATAAACGTTGGGTACATACTCACAATCGCACCCAGTGGTGCGTAGTACGGGTACTCCTGAGTCACCCCGGGCATCAGACTCGCCAGTTGCCACGCAATACCTACAGCAAGGGCCGTTTTGACGGCCAACAGAAGGCGGCTACCTGCGGCATCGCGATTTTGTGCTGTCCACAGCCCGCGTATGTGTTGCTTTGTTAACACCTGCGCCCCTTAGGGTGGCTGAACCTCCAGCCCAAACCGGGCTAAAGGTATCCCTGCAGTCTAGGCGGTCCTCACAGCCACGTCATCGACGCCCCGTGCCCGTGAGTCCACGCAACTGCCTGACCATCGAGACCAAGTACAAAAGAGGACCGGTCTGGCGGTGATTCAGGCGCCGTGGCAGTGATCTGTGGCAGCACGTTGGTGGCTTCATTTGAGACCCAGCGGCACACTCCCCTAGCAACCAGCTCCATCATGAGCGCATAGAACTCATCCCGCTCTTCGGCCGTCAGGTAAGCAATCACGGCGCTGTGGAACACCACCACCGCGCCGTGTTCTGCAGCTACGTCGATCTGCGCACGAAGAGCCGTCAAGATGTTACCCCGCACCAGTGTGGGCGGTTCAACCCGGGCCATGTCGATAGCAGCGGCCAGACGCGCTCGGCGCTCTTCCTGCTCAGGCCACACAAGGTTCTGTAGCCACGCCATGGCATCAGCGTCATTAACGTCGAGAGGGTTCAGGTCCACACCGCCACGCCACGCAATAGCCGGCAAAGTAGTGGGCAGCGGCTCCTCACCGCTCACAGTGCAACTAAGAGTCGGCCCGGCCGCGCCATAAAGGCGCCCCTGCGGAACCCAGTTGTAGTTGTACTTGTCTGGGTACAAACACAGACCGGCGCTGGCACCTGCCTCAACCAGAGCCAGGGGCCGTCCGGACTCCGAGGCAATACGCGCAAACACGGGAGTTAGGGTGGCCAGCCTGCCCACTTCATTCGTCTGGGTTGCCCGGTCTAGGATCGTCTGCCGAATCCGGCCGTCATCAGCCAAAAGCGCCTCTCGGAGCGCCGCATACGGTCCAGGCGCCGGCACACCAATCCAGCGTGCAGCGGCAAACACCAAGTTCGGTTGTCGCTTGATACCTGGCAGGGACGAAATCCAGGCCAGAACGTCCGGATCGTCGGAGACAGCCTTCGCCCACTGCTCAAAACACGGCGAGTCCCTCGCATCGTGTGAAAAGGCACTGTATTGCTCCGCTACGTCGGTAAACAGATCCATCCACTCATTCTGCACCAGCGGCCAAAACAGTAGTGCCCGGCACCACAAGGCACCGGGCACTCCTAAAAAAATATTGAACTACTGAACTGCCGAACATCACAACGGCAAGGCGATTACCGCCGTCGTTCATTCAAAAACACGAGACTAGAACTCCCAGTCCTCGTCCTCCGTGTTCACGGCCTTACCGATCACGTAGGAGGAACCCGAGCCGGAGAAGAAGTCGTGGTTCTCGTCCGAGTTCGGGGACAGCGCGGAAAGGATCGCCGGGTTCACGTCAGTGACGGAAGCCGGGAACATGGCCTCGTAGCCGAGGTTCATCAAAGCCTTATTGGCGTTGTAGTGCAGGAACTTTTTGACGTCCTCTGCCAGGCCAACGGAATCGTAAAGGTCGTGCGTGTACTGGACTTCGTTTTCGTACAGCTCAAAGAGCAGCTCGAAGGTGTAGTCCTTAATTTCCTGCTTGCGTTCCTCGGAGAGTCCTTCCAGACCCTTCTGGAACTTGTAGCCAATGTAGTAGCCGTGCACGGCTTCATCGCGGATGATCAAACGGATCAAGTCAGCGGTGTTTGTCAGCTTGGCGCGCGAGGACCAGTACATGGGCAAGTAGAAGCCCGAGTAGAACAAGAAGGACTCCAACAGCGTGGAGGCAACCTTGCGCTTGAGCGGGTCATCACCTTGGTAGTAGTCCATCACAATCTGCGCTTTACGCTGCAGGTTCTCGTTCTCAACGGACCAGCGGAACGCCTCGTCAATCTCCTTGGTGGAGCACAAGGTGGAGAAGATCGAGGAGTAGCTCTTCGCGTGCACGGATTCCATAAACGCGATGTTCGTGTAAACGGCTTCCTCGTGCGGGGTGATCGCATCCGGGATCAAAGCCACTGCACCAACCGTGCCCTGGATGGTGTCCAAGAGGGTGAGTCCGGTGAACACACGCATGGTGAGCTTCTGCTCGTCCGGGGTCAGGGTGTTCCACGACTGGATGTCGTTAGAAAGCGGCACTTTCTCCGGCAGCCAGAAGTTGTTGACCAGTCGGTTCCAGACGTCCACGTCCTTGTCGTCCTGGATTTTGTTCCAGTTGATGGCCTCAACGTGGTGAAGCAGCTTTACTTTTTCTGTCATGAGTCCGATTCGCTTTCTGAAGAGTGCCGTGGGGTTGTTGAGTCCTCGACGCAATGCTTGCAGTCGGCTTTCTCTACGCCCTTGTTGGTGTGGTGCCGGGTGTGTGCGCTGCGCTGACTGGACGGCATAGGCCGCCCTTTTCGCACCGCTGACATCTTTGCTCTTGTTTCCTCGCTGGCTGTCTTTCCGAAGTTGGGATTGTTCTGGCCCATCATTCCCTCAGAAAGTGCCTTGCGTTGTTCGTCACTGATCTGCCGTCCGAAGCCAGGATGGTCCGGGCCGAACTTACCGAAATTCGGATTGTCCGTGCCAGAAAATGAACCCTTGCGATCTTCAGCCCATTTCCTGCGTTGTTCTTCAGTGTGTTTCATGCCGTAGAACGGATTCTGCTGACCTGGACGGCTGACGCCTTTTCTCCCGGTGGATCGAATCCGTGCCGCGTCTCGTTGCGCATCCGTCCAGACAACTCCTGTTGGACCAAGTCCGCCTTCGGCAAGATTCAGAAGCCTGTCCCCTTCGCGGCGTAGGTAGCTAATCCAATCCATCTCAGCTTGGCCCAGTTCCGGCAATCCTTCGACCCAATCCAACTCATCGGCGATGACGTCGGCCGGATCTTGTTTCCGGAGCCAATCATAGAAGGGCGTCTTCCGCCCGGAGACCGCTACGCGCAGATGTTGATGGAACCGACGACTGGCCGTCTTGGTGGTTATACCGATGTACCGATATTCGAATTCGCGTCGAAGTCGAATGCCATACACCAGGCCACCCGGCGCCGTCGTCGGTTCCATCACTTTCATCCCCTTGTGAAACTTAACCGATTATGGTTGTTACAACATGCAGGAAACGCAGTTATCCACCTCCGTGCCCTCCAGCGCGAGCTGGCGGAGACGGATGTAGTAGATGGTTTTGATGCCCTTCTTCCAGGCATAAATCTGAGCCTTGTTGATGTCACGCGTGGTGGCAGTGTCCTTGAAGAACAGCGTCAGGGACAGGCCCTGATCTACGTGCTGCGTGGCAGCGGCGTAGGTGTCGATGATCTTCTCGTAACCAATCTCGTAAGCATCCTGGTAGTACTCAAGGTTGTCGTTGGTCAGGTACGGAGCCGGGTAGTAAACGCGGCCCAGCTTGCCTTCCTTACGAATCTCAATCTTGGAAGCCACCGGGTGAATCGAGGAGGTGGAGTTGTTGATGTAGCTGATGGAACCGGTCGGCGGAACGGCCTGCAGGTTCTGGTTGTAAATACCGTGCTCCATCACAGAAGCCTTCAGCTCACGCCAGTCATCCTGGGTAGGGATGTGGATGTTGCCAAAGAGTTCCTTGACGCGCTCCGTAGCCGGAACCCATGCCTGATCTGTGTACTTGTCGAAGAATTCACCCGAGGCGTACTTGGAGTTCTCAAAACCACCGAACTTCTGGCCAGTCTCAATGGAGAGACGGTTTGAAGCGCGCAACGCGTGGAACAGCACGGTGTAAAAGTAGATGTTGGTGAAGTCCAAGCCCTCTTCAGAACCGTAGTGAACACGCTCGCGGGCCAAATAGCCGTGCAAGTTCATCTGGCCCAAACCAATGGCGTGGCTCTGAGCGTTACCCTGTGCCACGGACGGAACCGAGTTGATGTAGGACATGTCAGAGACGGCGCTCAAGGCACGGATGGAGGTCTCAATGGTCTGACCAAAATCCGGTGAATCCATAGCCTTGGCAATGTTCAACGAACCCAGGTTGCAAGAAATGTCCTTGCCCACAGTCTCGTAGCTGAGGTCCTCGCCGTACACGGACGGGGTGGAAACCTGGAGGATCTCCGAGCACAAGTTGCTCATGGTGACCTTGCCGGCAATCGGGTTAGCCCGGTTTACCGTGTCCTCGAACATGATGTACGGGTAACCGGATTCGAACTGGATCTCTGCCAGAGTCTGGAAGAACTCACGGGCGTTGATCTTGGTCTTCTTAATCCGGGAATCATCAACCATCTCGTAGTACTTCTCAGTCACAGAGATGTCAGAGAACGGCACACCGTAGACACGCTCAACGTCATACGGGGAGAACAAGTACATGTCCTCGTTTTTCTTAGCCAGTTCAAAGGTGATGTCCGGAACCACAACACCCAAGGACAGGGTCTTGATACGGATCTTCTCATCAGCGTTCTCACGCTTGGTGTCCAAGAAGCGGTAGATGTCCGGGTGGTGGGCGTGCAAGTACACGGCACCGGCACCCTGACGTGCGCCGAGCTGGTTGGCGTAGGAGAAGCTGTCCTCGAGAAGCTTCATCACGGGGATCACACCGGAGGACTGGTTCTCGATCTGCTTGATCGGTGCACCGTGCTCACGAATGTTCGTCAAGGACAGTGCCACACCGCCGCCGCGCTTGGAGAGCTGCAGAGCCGAATTAATGCCGCGGGCGATCGACTCCATATTGTCTTCCATACGCAGCAGGAAGCAGGAAACCAGCTCGCCGCGCTGTGCCTTACCGGCATTGAGGAAGGTGGGGGTAGCCGGCTGGAAACGGCCGCCAATAATCTCATCAACCAAAGCAGTTGCAAGTTCTTCATTGCCACGAGCCAAGTGCAAGGCAACCATGCACACACGGTCTTCGTAGCGCTCCAAGAAACGCTTGCCATCAAAAGTTTTGAGCGTGTAAGACGTGTAGAACTTGAACGCACCCAAGAAGGTCTCAAAGCGGAACTTCTTTTTGTACGCACGGCTGAACAGACCACGAATGAAGTTCATGGTGTACTGATCCAGCGTTTCGCGCTCGTAGTACTCGTTCTTAACCAAGTATTCGAGCTTCTCTTCCAAGTCATGGAAGAACACCGTGTTGTTGTTAACGTGCTGCAAGAAGTACTGGTGTGCGGCTTCACGGTCAGCCTCGAACTGAATCTTGCCATCGGCACCATAAAGGTTCAGCATGGCGTTCAGCTCGTGGTAACCCAAGCCCTTAAACGCTTCCGGCATGGGCTTTTTGTCCTGGCCCAGGTGCTCGCCAGCAGCAATTGACTTGCCACCCTTGACCTGTGAAGGAGACGCCGCAGCTGAGACCTCCATGCCCGGTGCAGTGGTTTGCACGCCGGATTCTCTTACTTCGGTGTCTGCGACAGTCGTGTCCAAAACATGTCCAATCCTTGATTGACCCGGTCGATGTCTTCCGGAGTCCCCATAAGTTCAAATTTGTAGAGGTGCGGCACTTGGCACTTCTGGGAAATGATTCGCCCAGCCATGCAGTAGTTATCACCAAAATTAGTGTTGCCGGCACTAATCACTCCACGAATCAGTGAACGGTTCTGCTGGTTATTGAGGAACCGAATCACCTGCTTAGGAACCGAACCTTCGCCTCCAGTGCCCCCATACGTGGGCAACACCAGAACAAACGGCTCTTGCGCTAGCAGCGCATCTTCCCTTGTATATAAAGGGATGCGAGCAGCATCCCGGCCCAGCTTGGCCACAAAACGAGCAGTGTTGCCAGAGCTGGATGAAAAGTAAATGAGGTGACTCCCGGTGGTGTTCAGACTCTGGGCCTGAGCACTAGCACCGTCTAGCGTCAGCGATGCCATCGGAGCCACCTCACATACTTAATACTGAAAATACTGAAACTGAAATTAAGCTACAGAGCTAGCGATTACGCTACGGAGCTAGCGGCCTGGCCAGCCAGCTCGGCGATCTTGTCCGGACGGAAACCTGACCAGTGGTCCTGATCGGTGACAACCACGGGAGCCTGCATGTAGCCCAAGGCCTTCAAACGCTCCAAAGCCTCGGCATCCTGAGAGATATCCACGCTCTGGTAGACGATGCCCTTTTTGTCCAAAGCTCGGTATGTTGCGTTGCACTGAACACAAGCCGGCTTCGTGTAAACCGTGACGGTCATGATCGATGTCCCCTTTGTTGACGTCTTTTGTACTGTTTGACCCGGGTGAGAACGGTTGGCCCTCAGGCTGGCCGCTTCCTACCCGAATCCGCCCAAACTAGTTGCTGTACTAGCTGCGGCACCCCCGGTGAGGACTCCCACTCAATCTGTATTTAGATACTACATGTAGTGCAAGGGCCCCGAGCGGACCCCTAGATGATGTATTACAAGTATGTCATTTAATGCACCGGTAGTCCACAGGCAGCGAGGGGTAAATTGTCCGGATTTCTGCAGTTTTTACCCTCGTCATCCACACCCTGTGGAGTAGTTAGACACATTTAAAACTCTGCGTGTCGCCGGCCGCGCGGCGTGTCGCCCACAGCTGTGGAAACTACGACGCCGGGTGGTGACCACTACATGTAGTGGTGGGCAGTAAGGTGGTCACCAGCCCCATCCGAGAGGCAAAGGAATACTTATGGTCAACCCGCTTCATCTGCGCACCTTGCTCGAAGTGACGCGATTGGGCTCGTTTGCGGCAGCAGCAAACCGGCTCGGCTACACAGCCTCCGCCGTCTCGCAGCAAATGTCAGCACTAGAACGTGACTCTGGCGTGGTGCTCTTTGACCGCTCCGCCCGCAGCATTCAAGCCACTGACGCTGCCCTGGTGATGACCCGCCACGCCGTCAAAGTACTAACAGACCTAGACGCCTTACTGGCCGCAGCAGCCAGAACCCAAGCCGCAAGTAATCAAGAACTTCGCCTCGGCCTGTTTCCCTCACTTGCCACCCATATCCTCCCCACGCTGATGCAGGGCCAGCCGTGGCGGGATCTGGGGCTTAGCCTCAAAGTCTCCGTAGCTGAGCCAGCCCAAACCATCCAAGGCCTACGCGAAGGTGGAGAACTCGACGTTGCACTGGTGTACCAGGTAGGCCAATCAGGGCTTGCCTGGCCGCACCGTGTGGACCGGCAATGGATTGGCGACGATCAGTTCCGAGTAGTCCTGCCTGCCTCATGGGGATTTACCGAAGGCGCTCCCGTGGCGGCGCACCATCTCTCTGACACTCCATGGATTATGCACCACCCCGGTACCTCTGACGCCACAGTGATCGAACGGCTTTTTGCCAGCTGCAATCTGCATCCGCGTGTAGTGGCCTACAGCGATGACTTCCAAGCAAGCCTAGAACTCGCTGCGGCAGGCCTAGGCGCAGCACTGGTCCCAGATCTAGCGCTGCGCAAACGCCCAGAGGGTTTAGTGGTTCTGGACGTTCCGGAAATCCGCCTGGCAAGGAACATTTTTGCGCTCCTGATCAATGACAAACAAACAGCGCGAGTCCGGCTGTTTATGGACCTACTGGCTCAAACAATGCAGCTTGAGCCAGCTGCGACAACTACACAGAAGTCCGGCGCCTAAATAATTTGCCCGCCGGTGCAACAACAGCCTTAATGGCCGCCTTGCGGACCTTGTTGTACGGCGGGTAAATCAACTCGAGCGTATCTGGGAACAACGGCTTGTCCAGAACTGACTTGTGGTGTGAGAACGTCCGGATGGAATGCTCCCCGTGATAACCGCCCATTCCGCTATTGCCCACTCCCCCAAAGGGAAGCCCCGGAACCAAAAGATGTGCCGCCGGGATACCAAACACCAAAGCGCCGGAGGACGTTCGCTGCGTAAACGACTTCCGCGTTGAGTCCTGTCCGCTAAAGACATACAAGGCCAACGGTTTTTCGCGCTGGTTGATGAACTCAATTGCCGCATCCTCACTGGCAACTTCAACCAGCGGCAACACCGGGCCAAAAATCTCTTCCTGCATCACTTCAGCATCCCCTGAGGCGCGCACCACGGTGGGTTCAATGTACTTACTCTGCGCATTCTTTGTGCCACCGTGCACCACCTCGCTGCCCGCGATCAGCGCAGACAAACGCTCAAAATGCTGCGCATTAATAATCCGACCATAAGCATCTGCCGCCGCCGGATCTTGGCCCAACTGACGTGCTATCGCATCCACTAACAACGGTTCCAAACGGCGCAATACGGTGGCCGTGCCCAACACATAATCCGGGGCAACACACGTCTGGCCCGCATTCAAGTACTTAGCCCACGCGATTCGACGTGCCGCAATGGCCAAGTCTGCGGATTCGTCCACGTACACGGGCGACTTTCCGCCCAGTTCAAGCGTGACTGGAGTCAAATGCTCTGCCGCAGCACGCATCACAATCTTGGCCACGGCCGGTCCGCCGGTGTAAAAGATGTGGTCAAAACGTTCCTTCAGTAACGCCGTCGTAGTTTCTACAGCGCCCTCCACCACCTGAACCGCATCACCTAAATACTCCGGCACCCAACGCGAGAGAGCTGCGGCCGTGGCCGGTGCGTGTTCGCTGGGCTTAATCACCACCGTGTTTCCCGCTGCGAGCGCACCGGCAGCCGGAGCCAGCGCCAGCTGCAGTGGGTAGTTCCATGGCGAAATAACCAGTACGACGCCGAGGGGCTCGCGTTCGATTCGGGCAGTGGCCGGCTGAAGTGCCAAAGGGACCGACACTTTTTCCGGTTTGAGCCAATCCTCAAGGTGGTCTGCGAGGTGGGTGATTTCCGAGGTGACAAAGCCGGTTTCAGTCAACCACGCTTCGGTGGCTTCCTTGTGCAGATCCTCGTGAAGTGCAGTTGCGAAGTCATCGCTGTGCTCCACCAACATTTTGCGCATGGCTTCAAGCTTTTCAAGCCTCCACGGCAGCGCTCTGCTCACTCCCGAGTTGAAGATGGTCCGGGCTTGGCTTACAACACTGTTCGCAGTCATGTCTCTAAATCTACATTCCTGATCTGGCAATCACATCAGAGAGAAAATGCTCTGGATGCTGGAATGGCTGCGCTGCTAGGTCTATGTTGAAGACATGAGCAAGGTAGCGAGCACCCATTTTGGAGAAGTCGAGCTCAACCACGGCCGGGACCACAATCTCGCCACGGTTCATCAGCTGTCCGGGAAGCCGGTGGAACTTGATCTGAGCATCAAGGCGCACGACCACTTTGACGAAGCAGGTATGCACAAAGTGGATTACCGCTTACGCTTCCTGCCCGAGCTCGTTGACGAGGTGCGCGAAATGATCGCTACCGAGCTTGAAGAAGAAGGCACAGCGCCCCGCCAGTACCGGGACTTTCACTGTTGTGAACTGGCGCCAGCGAAACTTCAAGAGATTTTTGGGGTTGAAGACACCAAAGACCTCACCAATAAAGTTTTCCTCAATGCCCTCAAGCTGGGGCATGTGGGGATTTTCCCAGGCGATCCTGAACGGTACTTTGTTCTGGACTTTACGCTGGGGAGTCACTTTACTGATGAGGTCCTTGTGGCCTCCGCCGATCAGGACGGCGTGGTTGACGACGAGATTGAGTGGACGTCCTAGACTGCTGGATCCAGCAATGAAGCACGAACCTGCTGAGCTGCCTTGACCAAGTTCCGCAAGGAGTCCTCTGTCTCGGCGTAGCCGCGGGTTTTCAGTCCACAGTCAGGGTTGACCCACAGTTGGCGTGAAGGAACATGTTTGACTGCTGTTTCCAGCAGCTCGGTTACTTCCGCTTCGCTGGGAACACGCGGTGAGTGAATGTCGTACACACCCGGGCCCACACCACGACCAAAGCCGTGATCTTCTAGGTCATGCACAACTTCCATCCGCGAGCGCGCAGCTTCAATGGAGGTTACGTCGGCGTCGAGCCCGTCGATGGCGTCAATGATGGCACCAAATTCTGAGTAGCACAGGTGCGTGTGGATCGATGTGGCATCTTGTGCACCTGCAGTGGACAGGCGGAAAGAATTCACTGACCAGTCAAGGTAGGCGGCCTGATCTGCACGGCGCAACGGCAGGAGTTCGCGCAGGGCTGGCTCGTCAACTTGGATGACCTTGATGCCTGCAGCTTCCAGGTCCGTGATCTCATCCCGCAGTGCCAAAGCAACTTGGTTGGCGGTCTCCCCTAGCGGCTGATCGTCACGGACGAAGGACCACGCGAGGATGGTCACCGGTCCGGTGAGCATTCCCTTGACGGGCTTATTGGTCAATGACTGTGCGTAGCTGGCCCATTCAACGGTGATCGGTGCCGAACGGGTAACATCACCCCACAAGATGGAGGGACGTGTGCACCGTGAACCGTAGGACTGCACCCAGCCGTGGACTGTGACGTCAAAGCCTTCAAGGTTCTCGGCGAAGTACTGGACCATGTCATTGCGCTCGGGTTCGCCATGGACCAAAACGTCAAAATCAAGCTCTTCCTGCAGGTCGATGACGCGTTTGATCTCTTGCTTCATCAGCTGCGTGTACTGCTCATTGTTCAACTCACCCTTGTTGTTCCGGGCCCGGGCGGAGCGGATCTCACTAGTCTGCGGGAAAGATCCAATGGTGGTGGTGGGCAGTGCCGGCAAATTGAGCGCCTCGGCCTGAGCGCTTTCCCGTTGCGCATAAGCGGAGCGGTTGAAGTCCTTTGCGCTCAACTGTCCAATACGGTCCCGCACCTCGGCGCGGCGGACACCGGTAGCTTGGGCGCGGGCCGCGATGGTGGCGGTAGCTGCGTCAATGGCTGGCTGAACGCTTTCTGGGTTTTGTCCCAGTAGCCCCGCAAGGGTGAGGACTTCAGTGGCTTTCTGATCCGCGAATGCCAACCAGCTGCGTAGTTCGGCGGAGAGCTGTTGCTCTTCTTCAACATCGTGTGGGACGTGTTGAGTTGAGGTCGAGGTGCTCACGGCGAGGTTCTTGACTGCCGACTTAAGCGCTGTGATCTTGTCAGCAGAAGCCCGCAGATCATTGATCCAGATGTTGTGACCGTCCACCACGCCGGCAACAAGGGTTTTCTCCCCTAGGGCCGCAAGTGCCGCCTCTGAAGGAACAGCTCCCTTGAATACATCCACGTGAAGCGCGTCAATGTTTGTAGCTGCCAGCGTTCCCAAGTACGTATCCAGTGATCCGTAGGGGCTGGAGACCAACAGTTGAGGGCGCTGGGCTGTGTTGGCCAGAACTTCGTAGGCGCGGGCCACTGCTGCCTGAATTTCCGCTTCGCTCACGTCCTGATCAGCAACCAGTGCAGGTTCATCCAGCTGCACCCAGCTGGCGCCAGCTTCAGCCAATTTGGCCAAAAGCTGTGCGTAGACCGGAAGAACATCCTCGAGCCGGGACAAGGGGTTAAAACCGGCCGGTGCGTCATCGCTGGCCTTGCTGAGCAGCAAAAACGTTACCGGTCCTACCAAGTACGGCCGGGTTTCAATTCCCTCGCCCAAAAGGTGAGCGAACTGTTCCACAAGGCGCGTCGAAGTCAGGGAAAAGTTGGTCTCTGGCCCAATCTCCGGAACCAAGTAGTGGTAGTTAGTGTCGAACCACTTAGTCATTTCAAGCGGCTGCTGCTCTTCCGTGCCCCGGGCCAGCGTGAAGTAACCGTTAATGTCCAGCTGACCATCGGCGTCGAGAAGTTCACCAAAACGGGCCGGGATGGCGCCCAGGTGAGTGGCGGCGTCGAGCACTTGGTCGTAGAAGGAGAAGGTGCCCGGAACTGCGGCCGGTTCCACCAAACCCAGCTCTTGCAGCCGGCGGGCTGAACCGAGCTGGATGTCCTTGGACACCGCATCGAGTGCGCTGGCATCGATGCGGCCAGCCCAATAAGACTCGATGGCCTTTTTGAGTTCGCGGCGGCGGCCAATACGGGGGTAGCCCAAAAGAGAAGCGGAAGGGAAAGCTGTGAAAGTCATGATGTGTCCTGACGTGGTCTAAAAAGTGCACAACAAAGGTGCAGAGCAAGAAAAGTGAAAAGAGAACTAACGGGGCAAAAAGCCAGTTAGGAAACGAGCTCCGGAGCAGGCCGGACTGCGGCACGGTTGGGGCGTGGGAGATCAAGACGATCCAGGACGTCCAGGGCGTGCCGATGCTCATTGAAGGTGTAAAGGTGGATGCCAGGGGCTCCTGCATCCAAGGCAGCATTGGCCAAGTCGACGGTGGCTTGAATGCCAATCCGTACTTGTTCAGCCTCGCCGCTGGCGGACGCCAATTGGTCCATTAAGTGCGCCGAAGGCGCAACTCCGCTCAGTTCGCCGAGCCGGTTGAGCCGGCGAACACTCGTCATGGGCATAACGCCCGGAATGATCGGGATGGTCACCCCTGCCCGGCGGGCACGGTGGAGCAACCCAGCATATTGATCGGCATGGAAGAACACTTGAGTGATAGCAAAGTCAGCACCCGAGCGTTGCTTTGCCAAGAGCACTTCAATGTCGTGTTCTTCACTGGGTGATTCAGGGTGACGTGTGGGGTATGCGGCCACCCCAACCGCCACTTTGCCGGCGCACAGTAGAGCTGAGCGGCGCTGTTCTACTCGGCGAATCAGATCAATCAGATCCTGGGCGTACCGCAAAGCCCCGGCAGGGGACGGTTGGGCGTCCTTTGGTTTGTCGCCGCGCAGGGCCAAAATCCCACGCACACCGATGTCTAGGAGTTCGCCGATCACCAGCGCCAACTCATGAGGTGTATTGCCCACACAGGTCAGATGAGCCAAAGGGCGCAGCGTTGTTTCGCTTTGCAAACGGCTAATCAGTTCAATCGCCGTGCCCTTATTGGAACCGCTAGCACCATAGGTTACTGAAACATAGTCCGGGGACGTGGTCTCTAGTTCTTTGATGGTGGTCCACAAAGATTCGGCAGCCCGCGGAGTGCGCGGCGGAAAAAGCTCGTAAGAAAGTGCTACGGGCGTTGTAGGGGTCAGAGATGGATGTTGTTCAATCACACTTGGTGGAGACATTTGCGTCCTTGGCTGTTGCTTATCAGCTGGCCGCTTGAGCTATGGGGTTTGTTCTTTGTGACCCGGCTGGCCACAAAACAAATCACTCAAGCTGACGACTGCGCTGAAAACGATTATGAGGAAACACGTGAACAAGCCCAACCCAGCGCAGAAGCTTCCATACGCTGGTACTAAAGGTGTTCCGTGTGCAAATGTCAGGCCCACATGGGGGCACCCACACCCTCTCTCAGAGGATCGCTGACACGTTACCGCGGTAACTTGTTTACGACTCTAGGTGCCAAGAGACGGTCCGCGCAACACGGTGACCGAATTAAGACGCCTTTTTACACGACATCCGCCGATGCTAGACAAATTTTCTTCGAGTCATTCCGGCTTTATGCCATTTTGATGCAGGGGATGCTTACCAGGGCTTGTCCGTATACGGCACGGACGGCGATTGTTGGAAGTACTCATCATCTTGCTGTCCGTTGGAACGCTGACGCATTGAGTCCTCGTTTTGTTGCTTAAGCTGATCAAGCTTCTTTTCCTGCGGCGTTTGCGGCGGGGCGCTCCCCTCAGCCGGTGGAGAGCCGGGCGCATCCCTTGAGGATCCTGCCTCGCCATCCTTTTCCTTCTGCTCGATGCGCTTCTTCCCCTCCTGCAATTTGTCCCCTTCACCGTTCTGGTTACCCTCAGACTTGGCCTGGAAACATTGCGCCGGGGCTGCTTTGATCACTGCGAGCGCCTGGTCATAAAGCGTTTTGGAAGCGGGCACGTCTTTGGCAGCAACTCTTTGATCTGCGAGCTGTTCAATGCTCAGCACTAGGTTGACGCTGACCATACATTTCTCTGATTCTGGGGCTTGCCGCAACGACTCTTCAAAGTACGCGCGGGCCGCCGTGAAGTCTTTGCGGACCACCTTGGCCGTACCCATGGTGAACGGAGCCCGGAACGGTTCAATGACGTTCACAATGCCCATCTTTTGCCCATCACGTTCTACTTGTTCCGCGTTGCCGACCGCGTAGGCACTTTTTGCGTCTTGGGCAAGGAACCCGACGCTCAGAAATTTCACGCCCACTAAGAGGAGCAGCAAAACAATTGGCGCAGACCAGAGCAGAAGTCGACTACGTAGACCCGCAGTAGAACGCGAAGGCACCGATTTTAGGCTCATAGGGTTTTCCTCTCAGGTGCGCTACCCAAGGCCTTGCGCAACCGCTGCCCAGACCGGGTCAAGGACCATACGTAGGCCAAGCCCAAAAGTGCGGCAAGGCCTGCCGGGATCCAGTAGAGCTCCGCACGCCCCCGGAGCCCGGAATCGCTGCTACCCGAGTCACCCGTAGCGTGTGTGCCAGCTAGCGCCTGACTCACTGGGTCCCCTGCTGAACGGTGAACATAAGGAACACCCAAGTCGCTTGCAATGGACTTGAGCTTGGCAGGATCTATTTTGGAGACTGCGTCCCCGGGAGTGTCTCCGCTGAGATCTTTGATGTAACGCTGAGGGGGCGAGGAATCGTAGGAGAGATACTGTTTCATCCGCCCTCCCTGCTCCGTGCCATAACCCAGCACTGCCCCACCTTGGACCAGCGCCTGATCTACCTTCATAGGGCCAGCCTTGCCGGTGCTAGTCTGCTCACCGTCGCCCAAATAAAAGACCACGTTGGCGCGTTCCGGGTGTTGTTCATGAGCTTTCTTGAGCCGCTCAGAAAGCAGCTCGCTGGCCACCGTCACGGAAGTTCCCTTCGCGAACAAAGAGTCCTGCGGGGAAAGAAGTTCAACGCTCGTTTCCAAGGCTGCACCGTCAACGGTCAGCGGCAGTTTGAGCCGCGCCCTCGAATCAAAGGTAATCATGGAGTACCGGGCACCAGATAGTTGCTCGGCAATGCCCAGGATGTCCTTCTGAATCCCCTCAAGGCGAGGCTTGGCGCCGTCGTAATCTTCAGCGGCAACACTGCTGGTGGTATCAACCACAAAAAACACGTTGAGATCATTTGTCTGTGCTTGCTGACCGGCGCCTGGAAGCCCTGGCCGGGCGGCAGCTAGGGCTAGCAACAGGACGGTGAGGACTCCTGAACCAACATGGAGCAGCTGACTTCTGCGCTCGCCGTGATCCGTAGCCGAACGTTTCCAGCCGCCAAGTCCTGCCAAAACTGCCAAGCACAGCAAAACAAGTGTGCCAGCGGTGAGCAGCCACCCAGGAACCAGTGGGATAAACGTCATCGTCGTAACCTCCACTGCGCCACCAGCAACAGACTAAGACCCAGGAATGCAATGCCCAATGGCCACTGAGGGTGATCGGTGGTGATGACCTGCGGGGAGCCTTGAATCTTTGTTTTTTCCGTAGCTTGGATGCCTGTCACAATGCCGTTGACGGCGCTGGCGCGCTCCAGCGGGAAGTATCCGCCTCCCGTGAGTTCAGAGATTCGTTTCAATTCGGCAGCTGCGCTCTCCCGGCGTGCTGACACTGTAATGTCTGCTGGATTTAGCCCGTACACACGGATGCCTTTTTGCCGGGCCAAGTCTCCGGCTTCCTGTAAGGAAACCAGTGGTTGCCCGGAGAGGAGATTGTCCGTGGCCAAGATGATGGAGCGGGAGCGTTTTTCTTCGTCCAGTTTGGGGAAGCTCTGCACACATGAAGCCAAACCGTCCCCGATCAAAGACGAACCCTCGCCCTCCCACGTCCCGTCAAAAAAGTTAAAGGTACCCTTTTTGCCGTTGAATGCGTCTTGAGCTTCACCCAGTTGCTCTTCGATGAAGTCGTAGTCATCGGTCAAGGGGAACACTTGCACCGAGGAACTATCAAAAATGACCAAGCCAATGCGCTCGCCATCAAATTTGCGGGACAAGTCTTGGAAAACGGAGACGATCGTGGCATCTGCCCGGCTCATGGAGCCCGAAGAATCTAGGCACAGCATCACATCGCGGTTGTTTTGCTCTGGGCGGGTTGTGCTTTTCTCTGCAGGTCGGGCTGCAGCAAATACAGTGCCACCAAGCATCAGCAAGGCACCAACTATCGCCACGATGAACCATGTTCGTTGAGCCCTCAGTGCTGCTTGGTACGCCGGTAGCCGGCTGAGCCTGTCGCCATGGGCTACTAGGGTGGGAGAGCTTTGTCCCTTCCGTGCACCGGCCACCACCACAACGGCAATCAGGCCGAGCAGTCCTAAAACGGGGATCCACCAATAGGTCAGTTCCATCCCCAAATCACCTGCCTAAAAGCCTGTGCGGAGCTTTCAACTTCTCCGCGCCCGTGCACACCAAACTCGGCCGGGTACACCAATGCGACAGCATCGGCCACCGCCGCGGGGACTGCTGAACGCAATTCCTGCAAAGTCATGCGGGGCGCATCCACGCCGGTAACTTCGTGGACAAAGGAACGCAACAACAAACTTAGCCGTTGGTGCGCTTCACGCTCGGATATCTTGCCACCGCGGGCCAACGCCTCAACCTCATCAATTTTTTGCAGATAGGCGTTCTGCACGGATACCGGTGCCGGTGGAATCGCTGGCACAGTCGCCCGGCCAGACTTTTTGCGCGTCAACCAAAACACCCACAAGATCCAAAGAATCACCACACCAAGCGCGCAAAGGCCCAGAAGCGTCCACCATTGCGCGTACAGCTGTGGCGGGTAGAAATCGCCACTATTGTTTTGCACGCCGGTGCCTTTCCAAAAGATCAAAAATGGCGCGCATAACGTCGCCACTGCCACCAACCCTGCCCTCAACAACGCCAACACGGCGTAGAAGAGCTTTTCGCTCAGCATCACGGACCGCCACGTGCTCGCGGTACTGGGCAGCGATAGTCTCCCGCCTGCTGAGGCGAGTCAAAAGCGGCCGCCCCTGTCCGACGTCGTGCACGTCACCACTGGTTGCACGGGCGGCTCCGGTGGTTGAAGCGCTATCGATAAGCTCGGCGTCTTCAAGCGTGAGCCACAAGATCTCGTGTTGTGCCGCTAGGCGGCGCAACACTTGCTCCAACCCCGGCGTTGCTTCAAGTTCGTCAGCCACCACAAAAATCAAGTGCCGCTGACGGAAGCTGCGCGCAATGTAACGCAGCTGGTCTTCGATGTTGCTGGGGGCGGAGTCTGCGCTAGTGTGCCGGTGCACTGTACGTAAAAGGAGTTCGAGGTGCCCCTCACTCCCCCTCGCAGGCACGGCTCGGGTCTGGACTGAATCACCGCACACTAACGCCACGGTGTCCGAGTGGCGCACCGCCAGGTAACCCACCACGCCCAGCGCCATCACGGCCACGTCTCGCTTGAGTTCCCCGCCGCGAGACAGCGCAGCCATGTTGGTTCCAGTGTCAGTTACCAACAGGACGTTTTGTTTCCGGACTGCAACGTAGCGTTTGATCAGTGGCGAACCGTGGCGTGCCGTGGCTTTCCAATCGATGTCCCGGACTTCGTCGCCGGCAATATAGGCTCGCAGATCGTCAAAGTCTAGGCTCCGGCCTTTAAAGACCGAACCGTACTCGCCGTCCAGTAATCCCTTGGCCCTGCGGTGCGCGAAGATAAACATCTTCGACTTAACCTTTTGCAGCAGGCTCTCCATAACAGGGGTTAAGGAATCTGGACGGAGGCCAAAATAGCGTCGATCACCGTCTCCACTGGGACTTGTTCAGCAACCGCCTCGAAGCCCAAGATGATTCGGTGGCGTAGCACTCGGTGGGCCAAGGACTTGATGTCTTCAGGGATCACGTGGTCGCGGCCATGAAGCAACGCCAAGGCCCGTGCTGCCTGGCTAAAGGCGATGCTGGCGCGTGGGCTGGCGCCGAATTCAATGTAGCCAGCCAGTTTGGGATCAATGTATTGCTCAGCATGGCGGGTGACGTAAACAATTCCCACAATGTAGCGAATAATCGCTGGGTCAATGTAGATCCGCCGCACAATATCTTGGACTTCTTTGATGGCGTCCAAAGATGCTGCTGCAGCTGGTTTCTGCTCTGCCGTGAACACACCTGTATCAATACGCCGGATCACTTCCGCTTCTTCGGCAGGTGTGGGGTAATCCAAGACATCTTTGAGCATAAACCTGTCCATCTGTGCTTCCGGCAGCAGGTAGGTGCCTTCTTGCTCAATGGGATTCTGCGTGGCCAGCACCAAGAACGGTGAAGGCAAGGGGTAGATTTCACCGCCGATGGAAGTTTGACGCTCTTGCATGGCTTCAAGCATGGCGCTTTGGGTTTTCGCGCTGGACCGGTTGATTTCGTCAAGGAGCACAATATTGGCGTGAACCGGGCCTAGCTGGGTGACAAAAATGCCCTTGGCCGCATCGTAGATTTGGGTACCAACAATGTCGCTTGGCAACAAGTCTGGAGTGCATTGAATCCTGCGGAACTCTGCGCTGACCGCCTCGGCTACCGTTTGGGCGGCAGTGGTTTTCGCCAAGCCGGGAACACTCTCCAAAAGAATGTGCCCACCGGTCAGCAAACCCACCAGCAAGGTTTCGCGGAGCCGATTCTGCCCCACCACTTTGGCCTCGAAGCTGCGAGAGATGCTTTGCACCACTTGCTGTCCCCGGGCAAGTTCGCTCGCGTCAATGGTGTTGATGGCCGGATTCTGCAGCACTCGATATTCCCTCGGTAGGCTTCAGTGAATTGCGTAGGTTCGCCATCCTATCCAAGCTAACGCAGCAACCCGCCGCAATGGGCACAGCTACCCATGTGGAAAACCCGGGCGAAACGGCCGGGTGTCCGCACCTAGTTTTGGAGCAACAAGCGCTGAGCTTTGGGAGCCAAAACGTGTTCCAACACTAGGCAGGCTGCGCCTACGGCACCAACGTCTTCGCCCACACCGGAGCTGGCGATCTCAATCTCGTGAATGTCGCGGGTAGAGCTGGAGGTGTTAACCAACTCCGGCAACCGGTCAAGGTAGTACGGTGCCAAGCGTGACCAGAAGGGGCCGCCAAAAACGGCCCGTTCTACGTCTAAAACATTGGTGATTGCCGAGACCGCCCGGGAAATCAACACGGCAGACCTATCAATGATGGCTAGCGCCTCATCGTTACCTTCATCGGCCAAGTCTAGGAGGGCAGCGAAACGCTCTTGCAAGCAGGTCCCACTGCCAATGCTCTCATCCTGACGTGCGTCCGGAACTAGGCCGGCGGCAACTGCAGCAGCCACCATAACCGGGGGAATGCAGGCAACTTTGACGCAACCTCGTAGCCCACAATCACATTCGGCGCCTTCCGGGTCCACCATAATGTGGCCCATTTCGCCGGCGTTGCCTGAAATGCCACGCACCACTTCATCTTCGAGAACTATCGAGCAGCCAATGCCGGTTCCGATGTAAAAGAAAACAAAGCTTCCGGTGCCGGTATCGCCACCAGCCCAGGTTTCGGCCACGGCAGCGCCAGTGACGTCCTTGTCCAAGATGGTTTCCATACCGGTGGCCTTGGCCACGGCATCACGCAGAGCTACCCGGTTCCAGCCGTCAAGAAGCGGCGGGTCCACTACCGTTCCCTGATCACGATCAATCGGTCCGGGTGCGGAGACGCCCAAGCCAGCGATGCTTTCCGCGTTAACCCCAGAGTCGCTGACAAGTTTGGTGACTGCAGCGGCAAGTGAGTCGACGACGGCCCTCGGGCCACCGGCGTCGGGCGTTCCGAAACTCTCCTGTTGAACCACGTTCCCCACCAAATCAAGCAAAACGCAAGTGGTGACGGCCGGATCCAGGTGGACGCCCACTGCATACATTCCCGCCGGGTTCAGCCGCAGAATGGTGCGTGGTTTACCCGGCCCGTTGCCGTACTTACCAGCCTCCACAATGAGGCCTTGATCCAGCAAACGACGCGAGATATTGGAGATGGTTTGCGGCGAAAGCCCCACGATCTGAGCGAGTTCAACTCGGCTAAGGCCACTCGTGGAACGGCGGATGGCGTCCAGAATGACAGTCAGGTTGAAGTCACCCATCTTGGGCAGGTTAGTACCGCGTCGTGGTGCTGGCGGGCGGAGCTCAGACAATGCTTCCCCTTGAATCCTTGGATTTTGGCTGGTGACTGAATAGTACCGTTATGCATTTGAACTTTGTGGACCAAACCCGGTACATGGCCATCAGTTCTCCTTATGTGAACGTTGGCGAGAAACCGTAACCGTAAATTTGTTGTTCCGGCCAACCACTCGTGTGGCGCCTATTTTGCGCTCAAGTTCCTTAACAGGCTCTTCGCAGTTGAGGGTGTAGTCGAGGGTCGGCGGCTGGTTCGTGGATAGACGTCGAGGTCTTCCAGGATGGAAGTTCTCACACTGCCCATCTGCCGGAAGACCTCGACTTGCACCACCCTACGTTCGCGACCCCTGACCTCACCACGTTCTGCCGTCTCGATGAGCTCGGCCTCGAAGCCATCGGCCAGTTGATCGAGCCCGACCGGGCGGTACTCGAGTGCCGCGTCGTTGACGATGACCCGTGGTGTCGGAAGTGCGGCGCCGAGGGCGTGCCGCGCGACACCGTGACGCGTCCGCTCGCGCACGAGCCGTTCGGGCACCGGCCCACGACGCTGCTGGTGCGGGTGCGCCGCTACCGGTGCGGCCACTGCCGCCGCACCTGGCGGCAGGACACGACGAACGCGGCGGCGCCGCGGGCGAAGATCTCCCGCGGCGGGGTCGGGTGGGCGCTGAAGGCGATCGTGGTCGACCACCTCACCGTCTCCCGCGCCGCGGCAGGCCTGGGTGTGTCGTGGCACACCGCGAACACCGCGATCCTCGCCGAGGGCAAGCGGCGGCTGATCGACGATCCGGCCAGGTTCGACGGCGTCACCACGATCGGCGTCGACGAGCACGTCTGGCGTCACACCCGGTTCGGTGACAAGTACGTGACCGTGATCATCGACCTCACGCCCGCCCGCAACAAGACAGGTCCCGCACGGCTGCTGGACATGGTCGAGGGTCGGTCGAAGGCGGTGTTCAAGCAGTGGCTCGCCGCCCGGCCCAAGGAGTGGTCGAAGCAGATCGAAGTGGTCGCGATGGATGGGTTCAGTGGGTTCAAGACCGCCGCGTCCGAGGAACTCCCCGACGCGGTCCCGGTGATGGATCCGTTCCATGTCGTCCGGCTCGCCGGTGACGCCCTGGACCGGACCCGGCAGAGGGTTCAGCAGGACACTCTCGGGCACCGCGGTCACGCCGGGGACCCGCTCTACGGGGTCCGCCGCACCCTCCACACCGGCGTGAGCTTCCTCACCGAGAAGCAGACCGCACGGCTGGACGCGGTGTTCGCGGTCGAGGAGCACGTCGAGGTCGAAGCGACCTGGGGCATCTACCAGCGCATCGTCGCCGCCTACCGCGAACCCGACAAGAAGAAGGCGAAGGAGATGATGCGGTCGGTGATCGATTCCGTCAGCAGCGGCGTCCCCGCGATGCTGGCCGAGATTCGCCGGCTCGGTCGGACGTTGAAGCAGCGCGCCGCGGACGTCCTCGCGTTCTTCGACCTGCCCGGCACGAGCAACGGTCCGACAGAGGCGATCAACGGCCGACTCGAGCACCTCCGCGGCTCCGCGCTCGGCTTCCGCAACCTCGCGAACTACACAGCCAGGAGCCTGCTCGAGGCCGGAGGTTTCAGACCCTCGCTACACCCTTGATTCCGAAGAGCC